>DATGRZ010000334.1:0-7900 GCA_035303065.1 Ruania sp. | reverse complement strand
GCCGCTCAGGCTCCGCCGTCGAACGCTTCGGAAAGAGCCTGCAGCTGCTGCTCGCTGATCATCCCGGTGGTCGACGCGGCGATCTGCACCAGGGTCATCTCCTGCGCCTCCGCCGGCAGCGGTGCGTCCACGAGGTCGCCGAGCACTGCGCGCAGCTGTTCCCGCGCGGTGGGGTCGGCCAGCAGGTCCCGCACCGTACGGGTGCCCAGCGAGGTGCGCGCGAGCGCGTCCAGCAGCTGCCCCGGTGCCGCTGCTGGCACCGCCACCTGTTCGCGCCCCAGCAGCAGGTGCTCGGGGCGCACCGGTCCGCTCGCTGGCAGGCCGAGTCGCTGGAACTGCTCGGTCGGCGCCTCGTTCGCGCGCATCAGCTCCACCAGGAGCCCCGCCATCCGCAGCTCGAGATCAGGGTCGGTGAGCACCTCGGCCTGGGTCGGGTCGCTGACCAGGTCGAACAGCAACGAGCCGAACGCCGCCGGGTTGTTCGGCGCGATCGCCGGGACCTTCAGCACCGGTGCCCCCTTGGTGAAGCCGAACGGGCCGACCAGCTCGGCACGGGCGAGCACCTCCGGGCTGAACCGGCCGCGCATCGAGGTGGGCATCAGCGTGTAGTCGAACAGCGGCTGGTTCTCCGGCCCGGCGCAGGCGCGCATGTACACATACCGTCCGTCGGTCACGCAGGCGTGCCCGCCGTGCAACCCGAACAGGGCTGCCTCCCGCAGCTGTGCCCCGGCGGTGATCACCTCGGTCAGCGAGCGGCCCTGCATGTCCGGTGTGGGCTGCAGGCCGAAGGCGTCCAGCAGCGTGGGGCCCAGGTCGATGGTCTGCACCAGAGCGTCCCGGCTCTCCCCCGCCACCCCGGTGCGAGGGTCCCAGACGAACAGCGGGGTGTGGATGGTCTCGTCGTACAGCGGCATCACGTTCTTGCCGAGCCAGTCGTGCTCACCGAGGAGCAGGCCGTGGTCGGTGCACACGATCAGCATGGTGTCGTCCCACATCTGGTGCCGGTCCATCGTGTCCAGCACCCGGCCGAGCGAGTGGTCGCACATCGACAGCAGTGCCAGGTAGCGGTTGCGCAGGTGAGCCAGGTCTGCCTCGCTCTGGGTGACCGGCACGTAGTCCGGCCAGTCGAACTCCAGCCCGGAGGAGGTGGCCACCTCCTCGTACAACCGGTGGTACTGCTCATAGCTGAAGAACGGCTCGTGCGGGTCGAAGGTCTCGATCTGCACCATCCAGTCGTCCTGGTCGGCGTTGGTGTCGATGAAGTGCAGGCCGGCGTCGAAGGTGCGGGTCTGCGGGTGCTCCGCCTCAGTGGCCAGGTAGCCCCGGTTGATCCGGTCCTGACGGCGCAGCTCGTGGTTCCCGGTGAACGGGGTGATGTCACTCAGGTCCGGGTCGGCCACGTGCCCCTTCCACTCATCGCCTTCCTGACCGCGGAACAGCTCGAAGGTGCGGAACCGCGGGTGGTAGGTAGCCCCGCCGTCCAACCAGTAGTGCTGGTGGTCGGTGACCAGGTGGGTGTACACGCCGGACTCGGTGAGCAGCTGCGGCACCGAGTCGTCGAACGGCTCCAGTGGCCCCCACGAACGGTGCAGGAAGTTGTACCGGGCAGTGTGCATCTCCCGGCGGGCGGGCATGCACGGCATCGACCCGCCGTAGCAGTTCTCGAACTGCACCGACCGGCGGGCGAGCCGCTCGAAGCTCGGCGCGTGCACCCCCTTCGCGCCGTAGGGCGGCAGGAACCGGCGGTTCAGGGTGTCGAACATGACCACGATCGCGCGCAACGAGGTGTCCCTTCTCAATGACTCAGCAGCCCGGCCCGCCGTTCTCTAGGCTACGGACCGGATCCGGTAGACGGTGGCAGCACCGGCCAGCATGATCACCGCGGCCACCACGTACAGCTCGGTGTAGCCGGCAACGCTGAGCACCGCCCAGCCCACCAGCGGGGCCATCGGCAGGTGCTGAGCGGAGTTGACGATGCCCAGGTCCCGGGCCCGGGTGGCGGGGTCCGGGAGCACATCGGTGAGCAGCGCCTGGTCCACGGACAGGAACGTGCCGAACCCCAGCCCGAGCAGCACCGCCGCCACCAGTGCGGCGTCCCAGGTGGGCACCAGGGCGAGGGTCAGGGCCGCGGCGGCCTGCAGCGCCCCGGCCACCGCCACGAACGGGCGGCGCCGCCCGAACCCGTCGGTGAGCTTCCCGCCCGCCCAGGAGGCCAGCCCACAAGCGAGCAGGTAGACCAGCACCAGGATGAGCAGGGCACCGTCCGGGTCGGGCAGGCCGAGCACGTCGGCGAGGAAGTACAGCAGGTAGGTGGTGCCGACCAGGTTGCCGCCGTTGATCAGCACCCGGGAGACGAGCGCCCAGGTGTAGTCGTGATAACCGGCCAGGTCCAGCCGGGTACGAGGTCCGGTCAGTCGCGTGCGTGCCGGCGTGCGTGGCGGGTCCGGCTCCCGGTACCGGAGCAGGAACGGCAACGGGAACAGCGCTGCGAGCACGGCGATCACCAACCAGCTGTGCCCCACGTCCGTGATCACCTCGGTGACCAGCACCATCCCAACGGCCAGCGCAATCACCTGCGGCACACCCATCGCCGCCGAGGCGCTCCCGCGCTGGCGTTGCGGCACCCGGTCGGCAATGATCGCCGAGAGCGCGACCAGCACGATCGCCTCCCCCAGCGCCACGACGGCGAGCAGCAGACCGGCGCCCACCCCACCGCGCTGGAAGCCGACGAACGCGAACGGCACCGTAGCCAGCATCAGCCCGGCAAGTGCCCAGGTGCGCCGGCGGCCGAACCGTGGTCTGCTCCGGTCGCAGAGCCAACCGACCACCGGTACCGAGACCACGATCACCGCCGCCATCAGTGCGATGAGCGCAGAGGAGAGCCCCACCTTCCCGTCCGGGTCGATCACGCTGGCGAGCTTGACCACCATGAACTGCCCGGGAAGCATCACCAGCAGCCAGAACCCGAACCAGGCGCCGGCGAAGCCGAGCAGCCAGGTAGTGCCGACAGGCTGCTGGGCCTCGGTGCCCGGCTCTGCGGCGGTCGGGCTGGCCATCACTGCCCGCGGCCGGATGCTGTCGGTCCTCCAGGGGCCGGCCGCGGGCGGTGGGCAAGCAGATCCTGCAGCCACCGGTAGGAGGCCTTCGGGATGCGCTCCAGCGTGTCGAAGTCCACGTGCACCAACCCGAACCGCTGACTGAACCCGGCGGCCCACTCCCAGTTGTCCAGCAGCGACCAGACGAAGTAGCCGCGCAGATCCAGGTGCTCGGCCGGGCCGCCAGGGCTGGTGGCTTCGAGTGCGGCCCGCAGGTGCCCATCGAGGTAGGCGATCCGTTCGGAGTCGATGACGGTGCCGTCTGGACCGCGCACATCCGGGAAGCTCGCGCCGTTCTCGGTGATGTAGACCGGCGGGAGCTGCTCACCGTAGCGCTGGGCCATCTCGGTGAGCGCGACGCTGAGAAACTCCGGCGCCACCGGCCAGCCGAAGCCGGTGTGCCGATAGCCCTCCAGGTCCAGCAGCTGGAACGGTGCTGCCGCCATCGCAGCACTGCTGCCGTCCGGGCTGCTGCCGTCCCCGGACCCGGCAGCCACGCGGGAGGGCATGTAGTAGTTCAGGCCGTAGCAGTCCAGTGGTTGGGCGATGGTGGTCAGGTCGCTGTCCGGGACCTCGGCGAACGCACCGAACAGGTCGGCGAGCTCTTCGGGCACCTCCGGGTAGTGGCCGAGCAGCACCGGGTCGGCGAACACCCGGTTGTGCACCAGGTCGAACAGCACCGCCATCAGCCGGTCCTCCGGGGTCTCGGTGGCCGCCAGCACCGGGCTGTGCACATTCGTGATGCCGATCTGACCGTGCACACCGGCCGCCCGCAGCGCCTGCACGCCCAGTCCGTGCCCGAGGAGCTGGTGGTGCACGGTCGGCAGTGCGTCGAACAGCAGGCTCTCCCCCGGCGCGTGCAGCCCGAGCGCGTACCCGTTCAACGTGACGGTCGCCGGTTCGTTCAGGGTGATCCAGGTGTGCACCCGGTCTCCGAACCGTTCCCCGGCCAGCGCGGCGAGCTCCCCGAACCGGGACGCGGTGTCCCGGTCCAGCCAGCCACGGGTGTACTCGGCGGGCAGGTCCCAGTGGGTGAGGGTCACGAACGGGGCGATCCCGGCACCGAGCAGCTCATCGAGCAGCCGGTCGTAGAAGTCCACCCCTGCCGTGTCCAGCGGACCGGTGCCGTGCGGCTGCAGTCGGGTCCAGGACAGGGAGAACCGGTAGGCGTCCGCGCCCAGGTCGGCCATCAGCGCCACGTCCTGCGCATACCGGTGGTAGTGGTCGGTCGTCACCGAGGTGTCGCTGCCGTCCAGGATGCGTCCCGGTTCTGCGCTGAAGCTGTCCCACACGCTCGGGCTGCGTCCGCCGGCGGCGACCGCACCCTCGATCTGCGCCGCCGCAGTGGCGGTGCCCACCAAGAAACCCTCCGGTAGCGCGAGCTGCCCGACCGAGCCATGATCCACGTCAGATGCCTCCTGGACGGACCTCGACGTCCGCCGTCGCCCTCTACTGGGACGATCGTCCCAGTTCCGGTTAGCCTAGGCCCGGGCCCACGACCTGGCAACCAGCCCGGCACGACCGGACAACCAGCCGGTCAGGCCCCGAGCAGGAGAGCCGGTCAGGCCCCGAGCAGGAGAGGAGCGTGGCGAGGGTGCGCATCCCGGTGGCAGAACGTCGCGGCGCCCTCCTCACCGCTGCCTTCACCGTGATCGCCAGCCGCGGGCTCGCGGCGGCCTCCACCCGGGCGATCGTCGCCGAGGCCGGGATGTCCCTGGCCAGCTTCCACTACGCGTTCGACTCTCGCGACGAGCTGCTGCAGCTGCTGATCACCGAGGTCACCGCCGGTGAGCAGGCCGCCGTGCTGCCCGCTGAGCGGGCCGGCAAGAGCCTGGAGCAGCTGTTGATCGAGGGGCTCACCGGTTATCTGGAGCACCTGCGCGCCGACCCGCAGCGGGAGCAGGCGATGCTGGAGCTGACCCAGTACGCGATCCGCAGCCGCCCCGAGCTCGCTGCACAGCAGTACGGCCGCTACCAGGAGATCGCTAGTGCAGCACTGCAGCTGGCCGCTGCCGAGACCGGCACCTGCTGGCGGGTGCCGGTGCCCACCGTGGCGCGGCTGCTGGTGCATGTCACCGACGGTCTGACCCTGACCTGGCTGGTGGACCGGGACGAGCACGCTGCGCGACAGACCATCGCTGCCGCGGCCACGGCGCTGATGGCGCTCACCCGCCCACGACCGTGACCGGGCCCTCGTCCGGACCGGGTACCTCGAACTGGTCCACATAGGCGGCAGCGGTCGCGGGATCGAGCACCACGTCATCGGGGCCTGTCCCCGAGCGTGCCGCGAGGCGCGCCAGCACCACCGAACGCGGGGTGGCCAGGTACACCGTCTCGGCACGAACCCCCAGGTCGGCCAGCAGCTGGCGGTACTCCTCGCGCTTGCTCCGGGACCAGAAGGAGAAGTCCACGACGACGTCCCGCCCCGCCCGTACCAGTCTCACCAGCCGTTCGCGCAGCTCGTCCTCGATCGGCCCGGCGATCTCCTCGGCCAGCGGCTGGTGTCGGTAGCCGCGCGCCCACGCCTCCTCGTCGATGGACAGGCGCTGGTGCCCCGCACGCTCCAGGGCGCGGGCACAGGTCGTCTTGCCGGAACCGGCGGGACCGCACATCAGGACGACGCGGGGCACCTGTTGAGCGTACGGCACGGCGGGCCGGCTGGGCCGCCCTCACCACACCCGGGTGCGGGTCTCCCCGGCG
This sequence comes from Ruania sp., assembly GCA_035303065.1. Classification (GTDB taxonomy): domain Bacteria; phylum Actinomycetota; class Actinomycetes; order Actinomycetales; family Beutenbergiaceae; genus Ruania. The sequence continues at coordinate 2,105 of DATGRZ010000334.1, read as the reverse complement.
GTCACCGCGGCCAGCGGCCCGACCGGGTACCGGTTGCCGGCAGACTTGACCCGGCCGACCAGGTCGGTCTCGATCACCAGTGCGGACCCGTCGGCCTCCTCGAAGTCGGCATCGGCGAACCGCACCCGGGGAAGGTCCGCAGCGTCGACCACGCCCAGCCGCCCGACGGTCAGCGCTTCGGGCCAGAACATCTCCAGATAGACCTCCTCCCCCTCCTCCACGACCGTCACCTGCACGTGCTCACCGACCAGCAGCGGGTGCTGCTCGTGCTCGTACGGCCGGGCACCGTCGGTGTAGGCGTTGTGGTCGATGTAGGCCGCCTGCCGGTGACCGGCGAACCGCTGATGGTCTCCCTGCCCGCGGTGCACCGTCGTCAGGTAGTCCTCGAACGTGGGCGGGCAGCCGTCGTAGCCGTTGGTGCCGTACCGGGTGAGCTGGTGCCCGAGAGTTCCGGGGGCGAACGCCTCCTTTGGGCTGCCGCCGAGGAACAGGTTGCCCAGGTAGCGGTCGTCTCCACCGCAGATGACGGCGTAGCCGGCCACCTGGGTGCTGTGCGGCCGGTGGTAGGGGGTGGCTCGGTCGAGCACCTGCTCCAGGCGCACGGCACCAGCGACCAAGTTGTGCACGAACGCCCCGCCCTGGCTGAACACCTCCAGCGACACCGGTGAGGCGAGCACGTTGTGGTCCACCACGTACGGCCCGTGGCTGACCTCGACGAACAGGTCCCGGGTGTTGGCGTAGAAGAGGTTCCGGCTGACCCGGGTGCCCTGGGTCTGCCAGTCGAGCCAGGTGCCGAGCGTGCAGTCGTGGATCCGGTTGTGCCGGATCTGCACGTCGATCGCGGCATGGAGCTTGATACCGGCGATCTCGTACCCGTAGAACTCCCGCCGGGTGGCGATGTGGTGGATGTGGTTGTCCTCGATCGTGGAGAACACCGCGCCGAGGTGGCCGACGATCCCGTTCTGGCCACAGTTGAAGATCGTGTTCCGGCGCACCACGTGCGAGCCGATGTGCTCGGCGTCCCAGCCCGCCTGCCGGGCGGCGAACACCGACTCCAGCTGGTACTGGTAGCCCGGCTTGTCCCCCCGCTCGGTGGCGAAGTTGTTCCCGGTGCTGGCTTCTTTGCCCAAGGAGATGCCCGAACAGGTGGCGTCATGGATGAGGTTGTCCTCGATCACCCAACCCTTGGCCCAGTTCGGGCCGATCAGACCGGGCTGGTCCGCGGTCGGTGGTGCCCACGGCGTGGCGGCGTGCGCGAGCTCGAAACCGCGCACGGTGATGTAGTCCACGTGGTGCTCCGTGGGGTAGAACACCGACTGCCGGGTGGTGATCTCCACCAGCTCGGTGGTCGGGTCCGCACCAAGGAAGCTCGCCCAGATCGTGGTGGTGTCCTCGCCCACCTCGGCGTACCACACCGCCCGGGTCCAGTCCGGGTCCGGTACCGGCTGCTCGGTCTCGGTCCAACCGTCGACGGCGGAGGTCCGGGTGGCAGGACTGCTCACCGTGGCCCGGTCGGGCGCCTGGTACAGGCTGCGCCCGTTCAGGTACACCTGGCCGAGGTGCCGCCGCTGGCCGCTCGGGGGCGGGACGAGCCAGTCTCCCTCGACCCCCGCGGCGAACGGGTTCACCCCGGGGAACAGGGAGCTCGCCACCTCAGCGCGCCAGACGTCACCGTCCTCGTGCAGCCAGGCCGTGACCGGTTCGGAGCCCTTGATCACCACCTGCTCGCCCGGTGCGGCCTCATAGACGATCCGGCGCTGGTCGCTCAGTCCGCCCCGGGCGGGGCGGACCCACTCCCGGTACTCCCCCGCTCGGACCCGCACCGTGTCGCCGGGTACGGCCAGCTCCGCCGCACGAGAGATGGTGCGCAGCGGGGTGTGCTCGGCCGCATCAGCGCAGTCGGAACCGGTCGGGGAGACATGGAGGACGGCCATCGGAACGAGCCTTTCGTGTGGCGCAGCGGGCGGGACTACTTGGTGAACCCGGCGGTGAGCCCGGACAGCAGCTGCCGGCGACCGACGACGTACAGCACCAGGATCGGCAGCGTGGTGAGGATCACCGAGGCGAGCACGGCCGGGATGTTCACGCTGTACTGCCCCTGGAAG
>DATGRZ010000333.1:0-2272 GCA_035303065.1 Ruania sp. | reverse complement strand
GCCGTCTGGCACCAGGACGTGGCGCTGATGCGCGAGGCCGGGGTGAACCTGGTCAGCGTCGGCATCTTCTCCTGGGCGCTGCTGGAGGTCGAGGAGGGCGTCTTCGACTTCACCTGGCTGGACGAGCTGCTCGACCTGCTGCACACCGCCGGCATCGCCGTGGACCTGGCCACCCCGAGCGTGTCCCCGCCGGCCTGGTTCTTCCACGCCTACCCGCACGCCCGGGCGGTGGACGCCGACGGGCACGTGGCCGGTTTCGGCTCCCGCGGGATGGCCGGGCACTCCTGGCCGGAGTACCGGGAGGCGATCGTGCGGGTGGCCACCGCCCTGGCGCAGCGCTACGGCGACCACCCGGCCGTGGTGATGTGGCACGTGCACAACGAGTACGGCGTGCCGGTGGGTGAGGACTTCTCCCCCGCCGCAGTGGACTCCTGGCAGCGGTGGCTGCAGCAGCGCTACGGCAACCTGGCAGCGCTGAACGAGGCCTGGGGCACCGCGTTCTGGGGCCAGCACTATCGGCACTGGGAGCACGTGGTGGCCCCGGCGCGCACCCCCACCACGGTGAACCCGGCGATGAAGCTGGACTGGGCCCGGTTCACCGACGACATGCTGCGCGAGTGCTTCCGCCTGGAACGGGACGCCATCCGCGCCCACTCCGACCGGCCGATCACCACGAACTTCATGGCGCACCAGTCCTGGAACACCGACCTGTGGAAGTGGGCTGCGGAGGTGGACCTGGTCTCTGACGATCACTACCTGTGGTCCCCGGATCCGGATGCGCACGTGGCGCTCGCGCTCTCGGCGGACCTGACCCGCTCGGTGGCCGGTGGCAAGCCGTGGATCCTGATGGAGCACTTCACCTCGGCGGTGAACTGGCAGGGCCGGAACATCGCCAAGCGGCCCGGGGAGATGCGCCGCAACGCGCTGACCCACCTGGGCCGCGGTGCGGACGCGATCATGTTCTTCCAGTGGCGCGCCTCCCGGCGCGGGGCGGAGAAGTTCCACTCCGCGATGCTGCCGCACGCGGGCACCGACAGCCGGGTGTTCCGCGAGGTCGTCGAGCTCGGCCAGCAGCTCCACCAGCTCGGTGAGGTGCAGGGCTCACAGGTCCGCGCCGAGGTGGCCGTGCTCTATGACTGGGAGTCGCTGTGGGCGCAGGACCTGGACTGGCGGCCCAGCGACGACCTGGCGTTCCGGGAGCGGATGCGCACCTACTACGAGCGGCTCTGGCGCGACGGCGTCCCGGTGGACTTCGCCCATCCGGGGGCGGACCTGTCCGGCTACAAGCTCGTCGTGGCTCCGGCCTCCTACCTGCTGTCGGCCGCCGATGCCGCGAACCTCACCGACTACGTGCGCTCCGGCGGCACCCTGCTGGTCTCCTGCTTCGCGGCCGCGGTCGACGAGCACGACGCAGTGCACGAGGGCGGTTTCGGCGCACCGCTGGCCGATGCGCTGGGGGTCACGGTCGAGGAGTACCTGCCGCTGCGCGCCGGGGACGCCTGCGCTGTGGACCTCGACGGGCGCACGTTGCACGCCGACGTGTGGGCCGAGGACCTGGTGCTCACCGGTGCCCAGGTACGCGGCCGCTACGTCGGTGGCCCGGCCGACGGCGCCCCGGCGATCACCCGGCACCAGGCCGGCGAAGGCATCGGCTGGTACGTGAGCACCCGGCTCGACCTGGCCTCGCTCGCCCCGGTGCTGGCGGCCGCGTATGCGGACGCCGGCATCACCCCGCCCGCCCTGCCCGAGCACCTCGAGCTGATGGTGCGCCGCGGGGAGAACGCGGACTACGCCGTCGCCGTGAACCATCACGACGGCGCAGCTCACCTTGCGCTCAGCGGTACCGAGATCTTCTCTGGCCAGAAGGTCGACGGCGAGCTCATCGTGCCCGGCGGAGGCGTCGCCGTGGTACGCACCGCACCCACACCTGATCGCGAGGACGTGATCACCCCGGCACTCTCTGTGCCCCGACAGGTAAGGAACACCCATGCGTAAGCACCTCGGTCTCGGGGTCAGCCTGCTCGCCTCGGTCGCCCTGGTGGCGGCCTGCGGCGGCGGGTCCGGCTCCGACGAGACCACTGAACCCACGGCCCAGGTCAGCGAGGACGCCGGTGGGGCCGCCGCCGGCGCAGAGCTGGTGGTCTGGTCCGACGCCGAGCGCGCGGAGGCCATCGAGAACGCGGCCACGCAGTTCGAGGAGGACACCGGCGCCACGGTCACCGTGGTGCAGAAGAACTTCGAGGACCTGCGCGCCGACTTCCTCGCCCAGGTG
>DATGRZ010000332.1:0-4340 GCA_035303065.1 Ruania sp. | reverse complement strand
CGTCACCATCACCCGCGGGCCCCCGCGGACCATGAGCTAGGGGAGTCAGATGTCGCGTCAGGACAAGATCAACGCCGAGCAGCTCCGCGAGCAGGCCGAGGAGGCCGGCAAGGTCGCGCGTCAGCTCGCCGATCAGGGTCGCGAGTGGGCCGGCCCCCGGGTCGACGCCGCCAAGGACTGGGCCGGACCGAAGGTGGAGGCGGCCGTCGACTGGGCCAGCCCGCGGGTGGAGCAGGCGCTGCGCACCGGCGTGCAGAAGGGCGCCCCGAAGGTCGCCGAATACGCGGAGAAGAGCCGCGGTGCAGTCGATGCGGCCCACGATGCGCTCACCGAGACGGTGATCCCCCGGGTGGTCGAGGCGATGGAGAGCGCGGCCAAGGCCGCCTCCGAGGGCGCCGACACTGCCGCGGAGAAGGCCGGCACGCTGCTGGATGCCGCCAGTGACGCGGCCACCGCGCAGGAGAAGAAGGCCAAGGGTGGCTCCAAGGTCGGCAAGACCATCGGCTGGGTGCTGGTCGGCGCGGCCGTGGCCGGTGCTGGGGTGCTGATCTGGAAGCGCACCCAGCCCACTGAGGACCCGTGGGCCGAGGAGTACTGGGACGACGCCCCGGCACCGACCGAGAAGGCCAAGCACGTCGCCGAGGAGGCCGGTGCCGCCGCGGCCGGAGCTGCCGAGGCGGTCAAGGAGAGCGCCAAGGACACTGCGGAGAGCGTCAGCGACAAGGCTGGTGACGCCAAGGACGCCGCCGCCGGTGCCACTGAGGAGACCAAGGACGCGGCCGCCGGAGCTGCCGAGGAGGTCAAGGACGCCGCCGGTGAGGCGAAGGACGAGGCTGCCGACGCTGCTGGTGAGGCCGGGGACGCGGTCAAGGATGCCGCCCAGGACACCAAGGACGCCGCGAAGGACGCCACCGAGAAGAAGGACTGACCGGGCCGGCCGGAACCCGGCGCCCCCCAGACGAGATTGCTCGTCGATCTGGCTACCAGGCATAGCCAGATCGACGAGCATTTTCACTCTGTGCGGGATGGAATGATGGACTGGTGCCTGAGATCGAGACCCGAGCCATCCCCACCCTCGCCCGCCAGCTGACCGAGACCGTCGGCACAGCGATCGCCGCTGCGTACCCCGAGCAGGCCGGTGCCGACCCGCTGATCCGGCCCAGCGACCACGCCGACCTGCAGGCGAACGCGGCGCTCGCCCTGGCCAAGAAGGTCGGCGCGAACCCCAGGGACGTCGCTGCCACGGTGAGCGAGGCGATCCCGGCGGGCTCCGCCGTCGGGCAGGTGGAGATCTCCGGACCCGGCTTTCTCAACCTGACCCTCGCCGACGACACCCTGCTCGCACAGGCCGAGGCGCGCCGGGCCGATGCCCGCCTGGGCGTACCGGCCAGCCAGTCCGGGGTGCGCACGGTGATCGACTATTCCGGGCCGAACATCGCCAAGGAGATGCACGTGGGGCACATCCGCTCCACGGTGATCGGCGACTGCCTGGTGCGGGTGCTGTCCTTCCTCGGCTCGGAGGTGATCAAGCAGAACCACCTGGGCGACTGGGGCACCCAGTTCGGCATGCTGATCCAGTACATCGTCGAGCACCCGAACCTACCGTGGCGGCAGGCGGAGATCGAGGAAGATGGTGCACAACCGAGCACCGTCTCCGCGCTGGACGGGCTGTACCGGGCGGCGCGCCAGCTGTTCGACGCCGACGTGGCCTTCGCCGACCGCGCCCGGGACCGGGTGGTGGCGCTGCAGGCCGGGGACGCCGAGACGCTGGCGACCTGGCAAGAGATCGTCGCTGAGTCGCAGCACTACTTCGACCAGGTCTACACCCGTCTCGGGGTGCTGCTGCGCGCTGAGGACTCTCGTGGCGAGTCCTCCTACAACGACCGGCTCGCCAGGGTGGCCGAGGAGCTCGCCGCGGCGGGCATCGCAGTCACCTCCGACGGCGCGCTGGTGGTGCTCTCCGAGGACGTCACCGGCCCGGACGGGCAGCCGGCGGCCCTGATGGTGCGCAAGCGGGACGGCGGCTACGGCTACGACACCACCGATCTGGCCACGCTGCAGTACCGGATCAGCGAGCTGGACGCCGACCGCATCCTCTACCTGGTGGACGCCCGGCAGACGCTGCACTTCCGGCTGCTGTTCGAGGCCGCCCGCCGCGCCGGCTGGCTCACGGACGACGTGCAGGCCCTGCACGTGCCCTTCGGTTCGATCCTGGGTGCGGACGGCAAGCCGTTCAAGACCCGTTCCGGGGAGACGGTGCGGCTGATGGACCTGCTCGATGAGGCTGTGGCTGCCGCCGAGCGCGTGGTCCGCGAAGGGGCCGAGGCCAAGGGCACCGAGCTGGACGAGGTGGCGCTGCGCGAGATCGCCGAGCAGGCCGGCATCGGTGCGGTAAAATATGCCGACCTGTCCGGTTCCCGGGTGAAGGACTACGTGTTCGACACCGAGCGGATGACCGCGTTCAACGGCAACACGGGGGTCTACCTGCAGTACGCGCACACCCGGCTGACCTCGATCCTGCGGCGGGCCGGCGAGCGCGGGTTGAGCGTGCCGGAGAACGCTCCAGCGCTGGCCGGTGCCGCCCTGGAGCCGGCCGAGCGGGCGCTCATCCTGACCGCCGACTCGCTGGCCGACGTGCTGGACGCAGTGGCCGAGGACCTCGAGCCACACCGGCTCGCCGGGTTCTGCTACGACCTGGCCCGAGCGTTCACCGACTTCTACGAGGCCTGCCCGGTGCTCAGCTCTGAGTCTCCGGTGCGCGAGCGGCGTCTGGCGCTGGTGGACCTCACCCGACGCACCCTGGCTCAGGGTCTGGAGCTGCTCGGCATCGCCGCGCCCGAACGGATGTGACCGGACCAGGTCGTCCGGTCGGACAGGGCCTGGGGCACCCGCGCGGCAGGACGACCCCGTGGGACCGGTGCGCTCGACCGATCACGGTGAGCTGCGCCGTCGTACCCTGGACCGATGGCACGGATACCGGACGACCTCCGCCACCTGTTGGAGAACCCGAACGTCGGTCATCTGGCCACCGTCCGGCCGGACGGCGCCCCGCAGGTCGAGCCGATGTGGTTCGCCTTCGATGGTGAGCAGCTGAGCTTCACGCACACCACCAAGCGGGCGAAGTACCGCAACCTGCAGCAGAACCCCGGGATGGCGCTGGAGGTCAGCAACCCGGAGGACCCGTATGAGTTCATCGAGGTCCGCGGCCGGCTGGTCGAGGCCGTGCCCGACCCGACCGGCGGGTTCTACGTGGAGCTCGCGCACCGGTACGGCACCCCGGGTGCCGCCGCACCGCCGGATGCTGCCGACCGCGTGATCCTGGTGATGAGTGTGGACAAGATCGTGCGCAAGTAGCGCCGGACGGGTCGCTGGCCGTGGCACACCGGGCGCAGCTGCGGCTCACCCGTGGTGGTCAGAGCTGGCGGTCAGCCGGCGGTCCGCGGCGCGGGCGCGGGCGGACAGCACCAGCCAGATGGCCAGCGACCCGAGCACGCCGATCACGAGCGCGAGCAGCACCGGTGGTCCAGCGGTTCCGGGGGCGAGCGCCAGTGCGAGCACGTCCAGACCGGCGCCGATGCTCTCCAGCAGGCTCTCGGCGGCACGGAAGCCGGCCACGTAGGTGATCGCAGTGAGCACAGCGGGCAACACCCACAGCAGCACCAGGCTCATCACCCACGCCGCGATCCGTCCCGAGGTGCGGACCCCGCACCAGGCGAGCGCCACCCCCACCAGCACGGCGGGCAGCCAGTGCAGGTAGTCGATCACGGTCTGCACCGTCGGGGAGGCGAGCGAGGGTGAGGGGGCCAGCAGCGCCTTCGCCCAGGTCCCGACGGCCGGAGCGGCGAGCGCTACGGCCACTGTGGCCCCGGCTCGTGGTGCACGGGTGACCAGGGCCATGATCAGCAGGCCACCCAGGCTGCAGAGCACCGCCCAGGCCACCACCAGGGTCAGGTAGGTGCCCGCGGACTCGTCGGCTCGCAGGCCCTCGGCGAGCACCAGGGCGGACTGCACGCAGACGAACGTCATCGCCAGGAAGGCTCCGGCCACGGTGAAGCCGCCGCTGAGCGCCCGGTGCGTCGGCGGTGCAGCGCGGGCGATCACCCCGCCGACCAGCCCGGCGGTGACCATCAGCGCCAGGATCGTGCCCAGGTAGTACTGGTTCAACGGCAGCAGCACCAGGGGCATGTCCTCCGGGAGCGTCTGTACCGCCCACAGGTTCTGCAGCGGGAGCTGCAGCCCGGCCCGGATCCAGGGCAGCAGCCCCACCAGCACGGCACCGACCCCCACCAGCGGATAGGCCCAGATCGGCAGCAGCAGCCGGGGAAGGGTCGGTCGATCCG
>DATGRZ010000331.1:0-2596 GCA_035303065.1 Ruania sp. | reverse complement strand
GGGGCGGTGCTGCGCCGGGTGAACGCGATGCTCGCCCGGTACGGCCGCTGCCTCGGCCCGGACCCGGCCAGCGAGATCGCCTGCACCGTCGGCGGTGTGGTGGCGAACAACTCCTCCGGGATGACCTCGTCCGTGACCGCCACCGCCTACCGCACGCTGGACTCGATGGTCTACGTGCTGCCCTCGGGAACAGTGATCGACACCGCCGCACCGGATGCTGATGCCAGGCTGGCCCGGCTGGAACCGGAGCTGCACCGCGGTCTGGCCGAGCTGCGCGACCGGGTCCGTGCCGACGCCACGCTGCGCCGCCGCATCGAGCACCAGTTCTCGATGAAGAACACGATGGGCTACGGGCTGAACTCCCTGCTCGACCATGACCAGCCGGCGGACATCCTCGCCCACCTGATGGTCGGCTCCGAGGGCACCCTCGGCTACATCGCCTCCGTGGTGCTGCGCACCGTCCCGCTGCCCACCGCCCGCGCCACCACCCTGCTCATGCTGGAGGACATCGGCGCCGCCACCGAGGCGCTGCCCGCGCTGCTCGGGGCAGGGGCCCGGGCGGTGGAGCTGATGGACGCCCAGGCGCTCCGGGTCGCCCAGGCGCTGCCCGCTGCCCCGGACACCCTGCAGCAGATGCAGGTCACGCACCACACCGGGCTGCTGGTGGAGCTGCAGACCACCGACGAGGCCGAGCTCGCCGAGCAGACCCAGGCCCTGCGCCCGGTGATCGACGCCCTGCCGCTGGCCGCCCCGGCCGACCTCACCCGGGACGGTGCCGCACGCGCCTCGCTGTGGGTGGTGCGCAAAGGGCTGTACGCGGCAGTCGCCGGCGCCCGCCCCGCCGGCACCACCAACCTGCTCGAGGACATCGCCGTGCCACCGGAGGCGCTCACCGGCACCGTCCGCGACCTCGGTCACCTGCTGCACCGGCACGGGTACGACGATGCGGTCATCTTCGGCCACGCCCGGGACGCGAACCTGCACTTCATGATCACCCCCCGTCTGGACGACCCGGCCGAGCTGGCCACCTACGAGGCGTTCACCGAGGACATGGTGGACCTGGTGCTCGGCGCCGACGGCACCCTCAAGGCCGAGCACGGTACGGGACGGATCATGTCCGCCTACGTGCGCCGCCAGTTCGGTGACGAGCTGTATGCGGTGATGTCCGCCGTCAAGAGTCTCTGCGACCCGCGCGGCATCCTCGCCCCCGGGGTGCTGCTGGACGAGGACCCACGTGCCCACCTGCGCAACCTGAAGGTCGTACCCCAGGTGAGCTCCGCCGTCGACCGTTGTGTGGACTGCGGCTTCTGCGAGCCCGCCTGCCCCTCCCGGAACACCAGCACCACACCGCGGCAGCGGATCGCCCTGATGCGCGCGGCGGCCACAGCGGGCCCGGGCACCCGGGCGTCGATCGACGAGGCGTTCGACTACGACGCGGTGGACACCTGCGCCGCCGACTCGCTGTGTGCGCTGGCCTGCCCGGTGAGCATCGACACCGGGGCAGTGATGAAGGGATTCCGCGCGGAGCGGCACGGGCGGCTGACGCAGCGCGCCGGATCGATGGTGGCCGCCGGGTGGGGACCGGTCGGGGCTGGGCTGCGTGCCGGGCTGAGGATCGCCGACGTGGTGCCCTCCGCGGTGCTGACCGGTGCCACCGCGGCACTGCGCAAGGTCGTGGACCCGGAGTGGCTGCCGCAGGTAGGGACGGACCTGCCCGGGCCGGGGGAGCGGCGGTCGGCCTTGTTCGCAGATCACGACGGCGCAGCTCACCCGGGTCTCTCTGGTCCGCCCGGGCAGGATGGTACCGCGGACGTGCTGTTCTTCCCCTCCTGCACCGGCGCCATGTTCGGCCCTGCCGGCGGTGGCGAGGGTGCGGCGCGAGCCTTCCTGGAGCTGTGCGAACGAGCGGGGCTGCGAGTGGCGCTGGTGCCGGGGATCGACGGGCTGTGCTGTGGCACGCCGTGGTCCTCGAAGGGGTTCACCGACGGGCAGAACCTCATCGCCCGGCGGGTGGCGGACGCGGTGCAGCAGGCGGTGGCCGACCGGCCGGAGGGAGCCCCGCCGGTGCCGCTGGTCTGCGACGCGTCCTCCTGCACGCAGGGGATCGCCGGTCTGGCCGCGCACCTGGACCCGGTCCGGGCGACGCTGCTGGCCGAGTGGGAGGTGCTCGATGCGGTCACGTTCGTGCGCCGTTCGGTGCTGCCGATCCTCGAGGTGGACGAGGCCGGCAAGGTCGACTCGCTGCTGGTGCACCCGACCTGCTCCACCGAGCACCTGGGCATCGAGGACGACCTGGTCGCCGTCGCGCAGGCGGCTGCCCGGCAGGTGGTCGTGCCGCCGTCCTGGGGGTGCTGCGGCTTCGCCGGGGACCGGGGGATGCTGCACCCGGAGCTGACCGCCGGGGCCACCGAGGTCGAGGCCGCCGAGATCGCCGACCTGGAGGGCACCCGCGGCCGGTTCGGCTCCTACGCCTCCTGCAACCGCACCTGTGAGCTGGGCATGACCCGGGCCACCGGCCGAGACTACGAGCACGTGCTCGAGGTGCTCGCCCGGGTGGTGCGCTGACCCCGCCGCCCCGCCCTCCTCGCAAGGTCAC
>DATGRZ010000330.1:0-9588 GCA_035303065.1 Ruania sp. | reverse complement strand
CGTCGAGCGGGTCCAGGCCCACACGTCCGGAGGCCAGCTCGGTGAGGATGTCGCGGTCGGAGAGGAGCACGAGGCCACGGTAGCCGAGCGGTGCGGGCGGCTGCGAGCGCCGGTACCGGCGGCGATGTGAAAGCACCCGCCGGCGTTCGGTATGCTGGCCTCGCTGTGGTCCTCCAAGGGCCTCGTGCGGGTGTAGTTCAATGGTAGAACTTCAGCTTCCCAAGCTGACGGTGCGGGTTCGATTCCCGTCACCCGCTCCACTGCTTGCGTCTGCCATCGGCGCCCGTACCGTGGGTGTCGCATCCCGCTGTTGCCTCACGCGCGGGACACCGCCCGGATCTCAGCGGGCGGGACGGACATCCGTGTGTCCGAAGTCGTCGCCTTCGAACAGCAGCGGCTCCTTGGCATCAGCGGCCAGCGCATAGCTGAAGCAGTCGCCGAAGTTCAGCCCGGCACGGTGCCCGGAGCCACGCCCGCAGTCCCGGTAGGCGGCACGAGCGAGCCGAGCCTGTGCTGCGGAGACCTCCGCAATGGTGATGTCCAGCGTCTCCAGAACGTCATCCAGACGCCTGCTCAGCACCGGATCGCCCACCCGGTCGATCACGATTCCCAGCTCCAGGTAGCTCGCCGCAGACATGCGCGGCTCCGCCGCCTGCCGGATCGCGGTACGGAACTCGGCTGCCTCGGCCTCACCTCGAAGGATGGCCACGATCGCGGACGTGTCCACGATCATTGGGGCAGTCCGGACTCGTCGTACAGCGCCTCCGTGTCGAGTGCGCCGGCGTCGGCGGCCTGCAGACGAACCCGGACATCAGCGAGGATCTCATCGAAGCGTCGGTCAGGATCGGTCGCATCACTGGCAGGCACCTGCGCAAGATAGCGCTCCAGGGCAGCCTCGATCACACCCGTCTGGGTACGACCGGTGCGGCGGGCGGCCTCCCGCGCGAGAGCGTGCACCTACCCCGTCGGTCTACCCATCTACCATCGGAGCCGCAACCACGCGACGACGGCTGGCACTCGCCGTCGACGGAGTGCACCGCAACGGGACGGCAACCACGCAACGGCGGGTGCGACCCGCCGTCGACCAGCGACAGCAGCACTACAGCGAACGGCTACCGCCGCAGCTGTAGGTAGGCCTCGATCAGCGCCTTCGTGCTGGAATCCTGCTCAGCGAGCGCGTCACCGTCACCTTGGACGGCCGGCGCGATCTGCAGCGCGAGCTGCTTGCCGAGCTCGACCCCCCACTGGTCGAAGGAGTCGATCCCCCAGACCACGCCCTGCACGAACGTGATGTGCTCGTACAGGGCGATCAGCTGGCCGAGCACGTTCGGGGTCAGCTTCGGGGCGAGGATCGAGGTGGTCGGCCGGTTTCCGGTGAACACCCGCGCCGGGACGATCTCCTCCGCAGTGCCCTCGGCCCGCACCTCGTCAGCGGTCTTGCCGAAGGCGAGCGCCTTGGTCTGGGCGAAGAAGTTTGCCAGGAACAGGGAGTGCACATCGGTGCCACCGTCGGACAGCGGGTGGGCCGGGTTGGCCATCGCGATGAAGTCCGCCGGGATCACCCGGGTGCCCTGGTGGATGAGCTGGTAGAAGGCGTGCTGTCCGTTGGTGCCTGGTTCGCCCCAGAAGACCTCGCCGGTGTCGGTGGTGACGGGGCTGCCGTCCCAGCGCACCCCCTTGCCGTTGGACTCCATGGTCAGCTGCTGCAGGTAGGCAGGGAACCGGTGCAGGTACTGGTCGTAGGGGAGCACCGCGTGGGTCTGCGCGCCGAGGAAGTTGGTGTACCAGACGTTCAGCAGCCCCATCAGGGCCGGGACGTTGCGGGTGAACGGGGTGCTGCGGAAGTGCTCGTCGATGGTGTGGAAGCCGGCGAGGAACTCCGCGAAGCGGTCCGGGCCGATCGCGACCGCCAGGGAGGTGCCGATCACCGAGTCCACCGAGTAGCGCCCGCCCACCCAGTCCCAGAAGCCGAGCGCGTTCGCCGGGTCGATGCCGAAGTCGGCCACCTTGTCCAGGGCGGTGGAGACGGCGACGAAGTGCTTGGTGACCGCCTCGGTGCGCGCCTCCTGGGTGTCGGTGAGCGCCCCGGCGGCGGCCAGCTTCTCCCAGAGCCACTCCCGGGCCAGGCGGGCGTTGGTGAGCGTCTCCAGGGTGCCGAAGGTCTTGGAGGCGACGATGAAGAGGGTGGTCTCCGGGTCGAGGTCCTTGGTGGTCTCGGCGACGTCGGTGGGGTCGATGTTGGAGATGTACCGCACCTCGAGGTGGTCGGCGACGTACGGGCGCAGCGCCTCGTAGGCCATCACCGGGCCGAGGTCGGAGCCGCCGATGCCGATGTTCACCACAGTGCGCACCGGCTTGCCGGTGATCCCGGTCCACTCGCCGCTGCGCACCTTGTTCGCGAACGCGTACATCTTGTCCAGCTCGGCGTGCACGTCGGCATCGACATCCTGTCCGTCCACGTGCAGCGCCGGGGTGGCGCCGGCGGGGCGGCGCAGGGCGGTGTGCAGCACGGCGCGGTCCTCGGTGACGTTGATGTGCCCGCCGGAGAACATCGCCTCGATCCTGCCCGTCAGGTCCACCTCGTCCGCGAGCTGCAGGAGGAGGTCCACAGTGCGGTCGGTGATGAGGTTCTTCGACAGGTCCACGTGCAGGTCGCCGGCCTCGAACGTGAACCGCTGCGCCCGGTCGGCGTCCTCGGCAAACCAGGTGCGCAGGTCCGGGGTGAGGGAGTCCTGGTGGGCGTGCAGGCCGGCCCAGGCGCGGGTACCGGCGGCGTCGATCGGTGCAGTGGTCACTTCAGCTCCTCGGGCGGCGGTTCTGGTCAGGCAATGGTCTCGGGCAATGGTCTCGCCATGGCAACGGTCTGGCCGTGGCGGCAGTATGGCGACGGCCTGGCCGTACCAATCGTCGGGCCATGGCAACGGTCTGGCCCTAACGTTACGCGGACGGGCGCGGGCAGGGGCGGCCGTCCGCGTACCGGCATGCTCGTCGCCATCGGCTCGGGTGGGCGGACAGCAGGCGGCCTTACCATTCAGCACCGACATTCTCCGACCAATTTCGGTCTTGTCGGTCAATTCTGTGGACAACGAGCCATTATCCACAAATCTCAATGATTACGTGTCATCAGAGCGGAATGTCGGTGGACAACGATAGAATATTTGTGCGAGCACAACAGGATGCTCGATCAACGCGGTCAGGAGGTGTACGACGATGACAGACTCGACCCGGAGCAGCAGTCCAGCGCCGGACACCCCTGTCGGCGACGTCCTCGTGGCGGACCTTCCGACGCAGCTGGCCACCTTGGAAGCGCTCTGTGACGCCATCGTCAGCGGCGACATCCAGGACGAACGCGATCAGCACACCGGACCCGAGCTGGGTTCTGCGAGTGTGCGTGTGCACCAGACGTGCGCCCGACTCACCGCGAAGAGGTATCAATGGATCGCAGCCGAAGAAGCCGACGGCCTGTGGGCCGCCTCAGAGTGTCATCCCCGAACCTACGCCTCCTATGTGGCCCACACCCACGGAATCTCCTATTCCCACGCGCGGAACACGGTTCGCCTCGCCCGCCAGCTGCGAGACGAGATCCCCCAGTTCGCCGCGGCGCTCCGTGCCGGGAAGATCGGGCCGGACCAGGTGCAGGCGTTCGCCGCCACCGCCCTGACCTCCTCAGCACGTGTGGCTGCCCTGGCCGAGGACGTCCAGGTCGAAGACGTCCAGGTCGAGACGGAGGAACACAACCAGGACACCGGCGATGCGGCAGAGGGCGACCAGGGGCCCGAGGAGCGTTCCACCGACGAAGAGCTGCCCGTCACCCGGACCCAGAGCATGGAGACCTTCCTGCTCGACCAGGCCCGCCACCTCCGCCCGGACCAGGTGCGCCGTCTGGGCCGCCACTTCGCCCACGTGGCTGACCCCGAGGCCGATGAACGCGGCTACCGCAGAGCCAAAGAACGCGAGTACCTGGAGCTGGTGCGCACTCTGGACGGCTGGCACCTGTCCGGTTTCCTCACCGAGGAGAACGGCCGCCTGGTCCGCACCGCGATGGAAGCGGTGATGAGCCCGCCAGCACCTGATGACCAGCGCACCGGCGACCAACGCCGCGCCCAAGCCCTAGCCGATGTGGCACACCTGGTCCTGGACCAGGGCCTGGCCGGCACCCACGCCTCCGTACGCCCTCACCTCGGCGTGCTCATCAACCCCGACGAGTTCCAACGGCTGCTCCGCGAAGCCCAGCAGCACTACCAGCAAGACCAGGCCCCCAGCCCGGACCACGACCCAGCGCAGGACCCCGAACCACCACCTGCGAACCGAGCTTTCGAACCACCACCCCAGCAACCCACTGCCGGGCGCCGACCACCGGTAGACCACCAGACCCACCCACGATCCCGATACTGGGACACCGCCACACTCGCCGAGCTGGCCAGTATCGATTGGGCACGCCGACTCACCGCACCACCACCCAGCTTCGACGACGGCACCGGGCCTGTCCCCCCGGCACTGCTGCGGCGCCTGGCCAGCTGCGGCGAGGTCTATCGAATCCTGTTCTCACCGGAGGACGAGATCATCAACCACGGCCGCGCCCACCGGCTGTTCACCCCTGCCCAACGCCGCGCCCTGATCGCCCGAGACAAGGGCTGCACCTGGCCGGGCTGCACCGCCCCACCGGCCATCTGCGAATCCCACCATGCCCGCATCCACTGGGCCGACGGCGGACCCACCAACACCGCCAACGGCGCGCTGCTCTGCTACCACCACCACGCACTCGTCGACGCCCGTGGGATCACCATGACCCGCACCAACGGCACCTGGATCTTCACCCGACCCGACGGCACCACCATCAACACCGACCACACCCCGCCGCACCCCACCACCGACGAACCCAGCGGCTGGACCCTCACCAGCTAGGCCCATCGACGCACTACCGGGCCGAGGGCTAGTCTCGCTGTCGATGAACATCGTCGCCTTCCGCCGCCGTGTGCTGGAGATCCAGGCCGAGCTGGAGGCGCTCGACCCCACGGCCCCCGGGGCAGCAGACCGGGCCGGGGAGCTCAGCGCAGAGCTGGACCAGCTGGCCGCCGAGCAGCACGAGCGCACCGCCCGGGTGGCCGCCCGAGCGTTCGGGCAGACCGTCACCCCCACCGGTGTGGACGCCCCGGTGGACACTCTCTCGGCGCTGGTGGACCGGCTGGAGATGCCCACCGACCACCACCCCGAGGAGCGCACATGACCCGCGCCCTGACCGCTCAGCAGGTCCGTGCCCGGCTCAGCGCTCCCGACCTGCCCGAGACACTCGTGCTCCTCGGGTTCACCGACCTGGATGCCCGCGACATGCTCACGCTCATGGCTCGCACCGTCCAGGACGCCACCGCGCTGACTCGGATCGCCGAGCTCACCGGCGCCGTCCGCGCCCGAATCGGCGACCTGCTGGGCGAGACCGAGGGGCACGTGTGGCGACGCGAGCGCGAATGGGCCGGCGAACGCGAGCTCGCCTTGTGCACCCTGCTGGCTACCGTGCCCGACATCCGCGACTACCACCAGGGCCGCGGCATCCCGGACGCGATCTCCTGGCGCTCCCTGTCCGACCTGGGCCAGCAGGTGGCAGTGCACCGGCTCACCTTCGGCACGTTCGGCGTGCACACCCACGACTGGCTGCTGAATGCCTGGGCCGGTCGGCTCTACTGGCTCGGCCGGCTGCAGTACACGATCGAGAAGGCCGACGGCGGCATCGTCGCCTCCGCGCACATCCCCCGGACGGGCTCCTTGGCCCCCGAGCTGGTGGATGCCTCGTTCGCGAGGGTCGGCCCGTTCTTCGGCCAGCACTTCCCCGAGCTGACCCTGCGCGGGCTGCACTGCGCGAGCTGGCTGCTCGACCCGCAGCTCGCCGAAGTGCTGCCCGAGGAGTCGAACATCGCGGCGTTCGGTCGCCGCTGGCAGCTCACCGACGAGCGCCGCCCCGGTGACGCGGACGTGCTGTTCTTCGTCTTCTCCCGCCGTAGCTTCCACCGCGACCTTTCCGACATCGACCTCGCGGACCTGCCGCAGCAGACCTCGTTGCAGCGGGCGGTGGTGCAGCGGCTGCGCTCCGGCGGCCACTGGCACTCCCGCGTGGGTCATCTTCCGCTGCCCGACGGCGTAGCTCACCCGGGCGGCGGACTCACCGCAGCACGTGGTCAGGATCCGGAGTCCCTCGTGCGGGTGTTCCACGACGTCTATGACGTCCCGGTCCGCACCAAGCCGCCGAGCCTGGACAGTGACCGGGTGCCGATGCGGATGGCGCTGATCGCCGAGGAGCTGGCCGAGCTGGTCGGCGCCGTCTACGGCCAGACCGCCCAGGCGATGATGAAGGAGGCCTACCCCCGCGCCATGGCCGCCGATGACGGCACCAGGGACGTGGTGGAGACCGCGGACGCGATCGGTGACCTCGTCTACGTGCTCTACGGGATGGCGCTGGAGTGCGGTATCCCGATCGCTGACGTGCTCGCCGAGATCCAGGACTCCAACCTGTCCAAGCTCGGCGCCGACGGTCGGCCGTTGCTCCGCGAGGACGGCAAGGTGCTCAAGGGCCCAGGCTACCGCCGCCCGGACATCGCCCGCGTGCTGCGCGAGCACAGCTGGCAGGACTAGAGCATCCGCGCTGCTCAGCCGGCCCACACCGCCTGTACCTGCACCACCACGAACCAGGTCGCCAGAGCGCACACCAGCGCGAAGCTCGCATTCCACACCAGCGCCGGCACCCGGGTGAGCGCCGCCAGCACCGCTGGGTCGGACCCGCTCGACGGCCCGGTCACCACTGCCCCCAGGTGCCGCCAGGCGCCGACCAGCAGCGCGCCGCCGACCACCAGCAGCGCCCACGCCTGCCAGTCGTCGGCGCGCAGCCACCACAGCGCGCCCATACCCGCGAGCAGTCCCAGGGTGACCGCCGCCGTCAGCAGCGAACGCACCCGGACCAGTGCCACCAGCGTGATCAGCAGGGCCACGGTGAGCACTGGCGCCGCCCAGCCGCGCAGCGCCGCCGCCACGAGCCCCGCACCGACGATCGCCGGCGCCGGATAGCCCGCCCAGGTGGTCAACGCGCGCCCGACGCCGCGGCTCGGGCCGCGGGTGATGGCGTGCCCGGAGGCGTCCGGGCGGAGCACGAAGGCGGTGAACTTGCGTCCACAGGCGATACCGACGACGGCGTGGCCCAGCTCGTGCACGAACGTCACCCCGAGCCGGGCTACTTGCCATACCGGGGCGATCCCGATGATCGCCAGGCACACACCGAGAATGATCACCAGGGAACGGCGGTCCAGGCTCGCCGCACCGGTGGGCAGAACGCGCGTCGCCAGCTCGGACCAGATATCCACCCGGTGAGCGTAGACGACAACCCTGTGTCGGACGGCGCCACAGCTGTTCTGCCCAGTTCTGCTCGTTCTCCACAGGCCCTGCACCAGATGTCCCCGGTGGCAGGCAGGATGGACGGGATGACCAGCACTGCCGAGACCCTCGCCGAGACCATCCGCGCCGCTGCCGGACCGGAGGCCACCCCACGCCCCGACCAGGTGACGGCGGTGACCGAGCTGGTGGACCGCCGTCAACGGGTGCTTGTGGTGCAGGCGACCGGCTGGGGAAAGTCGGCGGTGTACTGGGGTGCCACCGCAGCCCTGCGCGCCGGTGGTGCCGGGCCCACACTGGTGGTCTCGCCATTGCTGGCACTGATGCGGGACCAGATTGCCGCAGCAGAACGCGCCGCGCTGCGGGCCGCCACGATCAACTCCACGAACTTCGAGGAGTGGGACCAGGTGCTGGCTGCCTTGGCGGCCGGTGAGCTGGATGTACTCCTGATCTCCCCCGAACGACTCGCCAACCCACGGTTCGCCGCCCGGCTGCCGCAGCTCCTCGGTCAGGTCGGGCTGCTGGTGATCGACGAGGCACACTGCGTCTCCGACTGGGGTTTCGACTTCCGTCCGGACTATCAACGGCTCACCCGCACCCTGCTGGAGCTGGCGCCGGGCACCCCGGTACTGGCCACCACGGCGACCGCGAACCAGCGCGTCACCACCGACGTCGCCGCCCAGCTCGGTGCGGACACCGTCACGCTCCGGGGGTCGCTGGCACGCTCGTCGTTGCGGCTGGCGGTGGTCCCCGGGCTGTCCCCGCTGGAGCGGTACGCCTGGGTGGCCGAAGCGCTGCGCACCCTGCCCGGATCCGGGATCGTGTACGTGCTCACCGTGGCCGAAGCGGACCGGGTGACCGCGTTCCTGCAGCACCAGGGGCTGGACGTAGCTGCCTACACCGGACGCACCGAGAACCGGCAGGAGCTCGAGGACCGGTTGCGGGACAACCAGGTGAAGGCGCTGGTGGCCACCTCCGCGCTCGGGATGGGCTACGACAAGCCCGACCTGGCGTTCTGCGTGCACCTCGGGTCGCCCGCCTCCCCGGTGGCCTACTACCAGCAGGTGGGCCGTGCCGGTCGGGCGCTGCCGGACGCCACTGCCGTGCTGGTGCCCTCCGCCAAGGACGAGCGGATCTGGGAGTACTTCGCCACCGCCGGTATCCCCGACCCGGAGCAGGCGCAGCAGGTGCTCGCCGAGGTGAACCAGCCTGCGGCGGCCGACCCAGAAGCTGCCACCGCGCCCCCTCCCGCTATGGGCGCTCCGCCCGAGGCCGACAGCTGGCTCGAACCGGTCTCGGAGACTGCGTTGTCCGCCGCGACCGGAATCCGACCGGGGCGGCTGGGCACGCTGGTGAAGATCCTCGCCGTCGACGGTGCGCTGCGCCGGGTCGAGGGTGGTTGGGTCGGCACCGGGCAGGAGTGGCACTTCGATGCCGCCAAGTGGGACGAGCTGCGCGCCGTACGTGCTGCCGAGGCGGACCTGATGCGCCGCTACGCCCACGGTGCGGGTTGCCTGATGCAGTTTCTGCAGCAGGCGCTCGACGACCCCGATCCCCGACCGTGCGGTCGCTGCTCGGTCTGCGACGGGCACCTCCCGCACCCGGGTGCGCACCCGAGCCAGGAGACCGTGACAGCAGCACGGGCCTTCTTCCGCGGGTTGGACGTGCGGGTGGAGCCGCGCAAGCTGTGGCCGCCGCGCACCCCGCAGGTCAAGGGCCGCATCCACGGCGTCGCTGAGGGGCGGGCGATCGCGTTCGCCGACGATCCCGCCTGGGCGGAGACCCTGGAGACACTGTGGCGCCGGGACGCGCCGGCACCTGAGGAGATCCTCACCGCCTGTGTGGCCGTGCTCTCCCGGTGGTCGCGCGAGTGGCAGCGGCCCACTGCTGTGGTGCCGATGCCCTCCCGCCGCTACCCACAGCTGATCACCTCCGTGGCCGAGCACCTCGCCGAGGTGGGCAAGCTCCCGCTCACCCACGCACTGGAAGTCGCCGGGCCGCCACCGCGGGACGAGAGCACCTCGGCGGCGCGGGTCACCGACCTCCTCGCCGGGATGAAGGTGGTCCCGGACGTACAGCTCTCCGGACCGGTGCTGCTGGTCGACGACACCATCCGCACCCGGTGGACCCTCACCGTGGCCGCACAGCTGCTGGGCATCGCCGGCGCGAGCGAGACGCTGCCGCTGGCGATCCACCAGCTGCCCTGACGCGGCC
>DATGRZ010000329.1:0-3940 GCA_035303065.1 Ruania sp. | reverse complement strand
GAGGAGCTGGTGCTGGACGGTTTCCTGCCGTACGCCACCAACCTGCACACCGACGCGGTGCTGGTGCTCGGGGTGGAGCTGCCCGAGACCGGCGGTGCTGCGATCCTCGCACTGGACCTGGACACCCCGGGTATCGAGGTGCGCCCGGCCACCGACCTGCTCGCCCTCGGCTCCACCCGGTCCGGGTCGGTGCGGCTGACCGGTGCGCGAGTTCCGGCCAGCAGCACCCTGCCAACGCCGTTCACCGAGCTCCTCGGCGGCGCCCGGGCCACGTTCCTGGCCCTGCAGAGCGCGTTCTGCCTGGGCCATGCCCGGGGCTCGCTGGCCGCCTTCGACGCGGCCGGTACCCCGTTCGCCACCGAGGCGCAGGAGCTGGCCGCTGAGCAGGACCGGCTCACCGTGCAGCTGGGTGAGCTCGCCGAGGATGCCTACGACGGCGCAGCGATCGCGGCGTACCTGGGGCTGCGGCTGGCCACGATGGACAGTGCGCAGCACAGCGCCCAGCTGGCGCTGTGCGTCACCGGGGGCCGCGCGTACACGCGCACCCACCCGGTCGCGCGCCGGCTGCGGGAGTCCGCCTTCCTGCCTGTGCAGGCACCGACGAAGGGACAGCTGCTGTGGGAGCTGCAGTCGCTGAGCTCGACGGGGTAACGGTCACCTTCGGTCAGCAGCAGGTGCTGGCCGAGGTCGACCTGACCATCCAGGTGGGTGAGCTGCTCACCGTGGTCGGTCCCTCCGGTGCCGGCAAGTCCACCCTGCTGCGGGTGCTCGCCGGCCTGCAGGAGACCACCCGCGGCACAGTGCGCCGGCCGGAAGACGGCGGCGGCTCCACCCGGGTGGTGTTCCAGGCCCCGCACCTGCTGCCGTGGCGGACCGTGGCGGCGAACGTGCGCCTCGGCCTGGAGTACCGGGCGAACGACAGGCCCGCCCGCGCCGAGGCGGAAGCACGGGTGCAAGAGGCCCTCACCGACCTGGGCATCGCACACCTGGCCGGTCGCTACCCGCACCAGCTCTCCGGTGGGCAGGCCCAGCGCGTGGCGGTGGCCCGGGCCGTGGTCACCCGACCGACGCTGCTGCTCCTGGACGAGCCGTTCGGCGCGCTGGACCCGCTCACCCGCGCCGACGCCCAGGACTGGTTGGCCGGTGTGCGCACCCGTCTCGGAGTGGCCATGGTGCTGATCACCCACGACCTGGAGGAGGCGCTCTACCTCGGCGACCGGGTCGCGCTGCTGCATGCCCGACCCGGACCGCTGGAGCTGCTGGAGTCCCCGGTGGTCGAGCGCGGCGACCTCGCCGACGGCGCCGCCCGCACCGACCTGCTGGCCCGGTTCGGCGGTGCGGAGGAGCATGCCGACCTGGCCGCCGCCCCGGACCGGGAGCCGGAACGGGTGCGGCCCGGCCGGTCCCGCCGAGAGGTGCTCACCGCCGGTGGTGCGGCCGCGCTGCTGGCCGTACCCGCCGTTGCCGGAGCGGTGGTCAGCCAGCGGGAGGAGGTGGCCGCTCCGGTGGCCGACGGCGGGGACGTTCCCGCCCTGGGCCGGCTGCAGATCGGCTACCTGCCGATCACCGACGCCTCCCCGCTGCTGCTCGCGCACGCCAACGGCGAGCTCGCCGCGCGGGGTATCGACGTCGGTGAACCTACGTTGTTCCGCGGCTGGGCACCGCTGGTGGAGGCCCTGCAGGGCGGGCAGGTGGACATGGTGCACCTGCTGATGCCCGCCGCCGTGCAGCTGCGCTACGGCGCCGGTGTGCCGGTGAAGGTGCTCGGCTGGAACCACACCAACGGGTCGGCGCTGGCGGTGGCACCGCAGATCGACGACGTGACCGACCTGGCCGGCACCACGTTCGCCGTGCCCGGCTGGTACTCCATCCACAACATCGTGTTCCAGCAGCTGCTCCGGCACGCCGGGCTGGAACCGGTGATCAACACTCCCCCGGGGCCGGGCACCGTGCAGCTGGTGGTGCTGCCGCCGGCGGACATGCCCACCGCGCTGAAGTCCGGGTCGGTGTCCGGGTACATCGTGGCCGAACCGTTCTGCGCAGTGGCCGAGGTGCAGGGCATCGGCAAGATCCTGCGGTTCACCGGGGACGTGTGGAAGGACCATGCCTGCTGCGTGACCGTGGTGACCGAGCGCTTCCTGCAGGAGCAGCCGGAGGTGGCCGCGGCCGCGCTCGCGGCGGTGGTGGCCACCCAGGTGCGCATCCTCGAGGACCGGGACGCCGCTGCGAACGCGCTGTCCGAGGGCGGGTACCTGCCGCAACCACTCGAGGCGATCCGGCTCACCCTCGCCGATGAGCAGGACCCGCAGTACGTGACCAGCGGGGCGATCGAGCATCCGGAGTGGGCCTCGCCGCGCATCGGGTTCCAGCCCTACGCCTACCCCGGGTACACCGCAGCCCTGGTGGAGGCGATGCGCAGCACCGCGGTGGACGACTCGCTGGACTGGCTGCAGGAGGTGGACACCGACACCGTGCACGAGGACCTGGTCGCCACCGAGGAGAACCTGCGGGCGATCGAGTCCGTGGGTGGGTTGTCGGTGTTCGGGCAGCAGCCGGACCGCAGAGAGGTGATCGACCCGTGAGCACCACCGAGATCGACCTGGACCCGACCACCGGGACGGCCCCTCCTGGGTCGCGCCTGGACCCGGGCGAGACGACCTCGCCCGGTGGCTCCGCCGTCGTCGGCAGCAGCAGGAAGACCAGGTGGCTGGCCCGCGGTGCCGTGCTCGCAGCGACGATCGCGCTGTGGTGGCTGGGCACGCAGGTGCTGTTCGCCGGCAACGAGGTCGTCTCCCGGATGGGCCCGTGGTCGGCGATCCGCGAGCTGGTCGCGATGCTCGGCCGGCCGGAGACCTGGCAGGCGGTCAGCGTCTCCCTCGGACGGCTGCTGCTCGGTCTGCTGCTCGCGCTCGTGGTCGGCGCACCGCTGGGGCTGCTGCTCGGCTCCAGCCGGCTCGCCGAGCACGCCACCGCACCGGTGGTGCAGCTGGCGCGGATGACCTCCCCGCTGGCCTGGGCACCGCTGGTGATCGTGCTGCTCGGCTCCGGCGGGTCGGCAGTGGTCGCGCTGGTGGCGCTGGCTGCCACCTGGCCGATCGTGCTCGGCACCTCGGCGGGGCGGCGAGGCATCGACCAGGGTGCCTTGGAGGTGGCGCGCACTCTCGGTGCCACCCGGGCCGAGCGGGTGCGGACCGTGATCGTTCCTGGGGTGGCCGTCCAGCTGCGTACGGCGGTGCGGGTGGCCCTGGGGATCAGCTGGGTGGTGCTGGTGCCCGCGGAGATGTTCGGGGTGACCAACGGTCTGGGCTACGCGGTGCTGAACGCGCGGGACAACATCGACTACGAGGCGCTTGCCGCGACCATGCTGCTGATCGGGATCGTCGGCTACCTGCTGGACGTGCTCGCCCGGTACGGTGCCCGCGAACGCTGACCGGGCAGGGCACGGTGCTGAGGCACGGTCATGCGGGCACCGGTTGCCCTGGAGCCGGTTGTCCAGTTGACTGGCTCCAGTCGGGGCGCGCCGGCGCCCCAGGGAGCACAGGAGCGGGGAGATGACAGCACCAACCGGTGGCACGATGCTCAGGCGACTCGGACGGGAGCTCTGGTACTACTCGTTGGTGCGCGGCATCATCGCGGTGGTCTTCGGCATCCTGGTGCTCATCTGGCCACTGAGCGCCATCCTGGTGGGCGTCATCTGGCTGGGCGTGTTCTGGATCGTCGACGGCGTGCTGGCCGTGGTGGACGGCGTCCGCAGGCGGGGCACGCCGGGAGCCGGGTGGGAGATCGCCTTCGGTGTGATCGGTGTGCTCGCGGGGCTGTTCCTGGCGATCCAGCCGCTGAAGGCGGCCGGCACCCTGATGGTCATCGCCGGCATCTGGGCGATCCTCGGAGGGCTGACCATCGGCCTCGGGTCGTTGCGCGCCCGCGGAGTGCCCGGGTG
>DATGRZ010000328.1:0-8258 GCA_035303065.1 Ruania sp. | reverse complement strand
GCTGGTCAGGGCCTCGCTCGCTCCCGCCAATAGCAAGCCGCCCGGGGTACCGGTTCGGCGACGCGCCCGCGGGACGACCCTGCCCCCGGCGGCCACACCCGCCACCCCGGAGACCGCGCAACCCGGGGTGCGGGCTCGGCGGCGCACCGGCCGGAGGGTCCTGTCCCCGGCAGCCCAGCAATCGGCGCGTGCGACTGCTCCGGCAGCGGTCGGCCGCACAGCCGGCCCGGCCGGTCGGCCATGGCCTCCGGAGCACTTGCGCGCGGACGGCGGCACCGCGGGTTCCCCGCTCACGCCCCTCGGCGGGCCGGAGCTGTCTGCCGCGGTCCCGCCGCTGCGGCGGGCGCTTCGTGTCCCGGTATCGGTCTCGGCCGGCGCGACCCGCACCGCGGCCGTCCGGCGAGTTCCGATAGCTCGGCCCGACGCCGCCACGTCGCGCAGCGACACCGCAGCCGCCGCGTCCCCCAGCCAGGGCCCCGGCCCGAGCGGCACTGGTTCGAGCGACGGCCCAGGAGGCGCGATCCAGACTGGAGCGGCGCCCCGCACGGTGGCGGGTACGGCGGCCCGCACGGGGGCCGGCAGCGCTGTGACGGCGTCGGCTGCGACCGCGAGCAGCATTGCCACCTCGGCTACTGACGGTCGCGGTTTGGGAGTCCCTGGGGCGGCAGGATCAGCCGCGCAGCCCGCAGCACTGGCCGGCCGGCACGCCTCCGGACCGGCGCACGAGGAGGGCGGCGGGGGTCCCGCACCGGTTCCCGCTCGGTCGAGCTTCCCGATCGCGGCCGCGCCACTGGGTCCGCGGCGGACGCTCGGCGCGGATGTCTCTACGAGAGCCTCCGAGACGGGCGGATCGGGGTCCGGGCCGCGATCAGCCGTCGCGGGCAGGTCTGCGGATCTGCCAGGCAAGCCGGTCACCGGCGCAGTCACCGGCACGCTGACCGGCGCCGGAGCAGCGCGCCTGCGGCGGTTGCCCGCCGCGGTGAACCGCAGCGGTGTCTCCGGGCACGCGACCCTGGGTCGCAGCGCAGGGGTTGTCGGCCGCCAGGACGCGAACGGTCCGGGTGAGCCGGTGGGTGCGGCCGTCGCCGGCCGCGGCCCGGTGCGCCCGCTCGGAATCCGGCGAGCCCCGGAGTCCGCGACCCCCACTGAGGTCGGGCAGCCCGGCACGCCGCGCCGTCCCGCCGTCCAGGCCCGACCCGTCGCCGGAGCGGCAGCGGCCAGCACGGCTAGCTCTGGCGTAGGCGCGCCGACCGACCGGTCGAGTGCAGCAGCGACCCACGCCGCGACACCGGCCCTCCGGGACACCGCCGGCGCGCGCATCTCGGGGCCGGGAGCCGGCGGCCGGCCGGATCGATCGGCACCCAGCCCCGCCCCGCACCGCCGCGCGCGCGAGGCCAGTGTCCCCGGCGCCCTGGTCGGCCCCCGTCACCGGCCCGCGCTGGAGCCCCTCGAACTCGGCGCGCCGGCTCGACTCAGCGGGGCGGCGATGGCGTTGACCCCGGGAGGCCTGCCGGTCCGCGGCGGGCTGCTGCGCCGCCGCCATCGACCGACCCGTGCCGCCCGGGACACCACCGCCCCGCCCGCCGGGGCGCTCGGGATCGCCCCCACGCCCTTGGCCGGAGGTCGGTCCGGGCTTGCGTCCGGTCCGGCCGCGGTTGGCGGAGGGTCCGCCGCCGGGCTCGTGGCCCGCCCGGGAGGCAGCCGCACTGTGCTGGGATCACGTCCGCGGATCGTCAGCCCACCTGTCCCCGTCCAGGCCGCCGGGTCCGCAGGCATCAGGCAGGCACCGCTGCGTACCCGCGACACTGGGCTCAGCACCCCGGCGGCACCCGGCCGCCTCGATGGGCGGCCCGGGGCGCCGAGCGACCTCCGCAGGACTGGCGCGAACACCGGGTCCCCGGCCGGCCGGCCGTCTGCGATGAACCGGCCCTCGGCCGCGGCGACCCGCGTAGCCCGGGGACCGGCCGGCACCGGCCCGTCCCCGGCCGGCACCCGCCGGTCCCCTGCCGGTACCCGACCGACCCCGGCCGGCACCCGGGCCACCCCCGCCAGCACCCGCCCGTTCCCGGCCGGGCCATGGCCGTCCGGCCACCCCGTCGCTACGCGCCCTGCGGCGGGTCTCGCGGTGGTGCCCCCGCCCACCGCGGCGCCCCGGATGGTGCGCCGTCTCCTCGCCGGCACCCCACCCGCGCGGCCCACGCCGCCAACGACCGCCCCAGTCACGGCGCCCGACCGTCCACGCACCCTGGCGGCCCTGCTGGCCGCCGAGACCCGCGGCCCCACCGGGCCGACCGTGCCCGAAGGAGAAGCCTTGACCTTCCCGGCCCAGCAAGCACCCGTGCCCACCGGCACCGTCGCAGGCCCACCCGCCCCGGCCAGCGCGTTCGCCTTCCGGCGCGAGGAGCTGGAGGACTCGGCCCGTCAGCTCGAGGAGCTGGTCGACCTCGTCGCCGACCGGGTGGAGGACCGCATGCGCACCCGCCTGGAACGGCGCGGCCACCGCACGATCCCGGGGATCTTCTGATGTCCGCCCCCGAGAAGGCCTTCCTGGAGCTGGAGAACGGCGAGCGCCTGCCGTGCCTGTTCAACCCCAACCAGCTCACCGTCTCCCGGTCCAACGACTGGGTGGGCGACGCGGTGGCCGGCCGCGGCGTGCCCCGGCTGCGCTACGGCGGGGCCCGGCCCGGGTGGATGTCGCTGGAGCTGTTCTTCGACACCACCCACGACGGCACCTCGGTCACCCGGTACACCGGCAAGCTCATGGCGCTGATGGACGTCGATCCCAGTCTGCCCGGCGCGGACGAGACGACGAACAACGCCCGTCCGCCCTATCTCACCTTCCACTGGGGGGACCTGCACTCCTTCCGGGCGGTGATCGCCGACCTCGAGCTCACCTTCACCTACTTCGCCTCCACCGGAACGCCGCTGCGGGCCACCGTGCGTTTGGCGCTGCGGCAGTACGAGCCCTCGCACGCCTTCGGACCGCAGAACCCGACCTCGGGCACCCCCGAGCCGCACCGGGTGCACCGGGTGCAGGCCGGGGAGACCCTCGACCGGGTCGCGGCCCGCTACTACGGGGACGGCACCCGCTGGCGCACGATCGCCTCGGCGAACGCGGTCACCGACCCGCTGTCCCTGCAGCCGGGCGCGCTGCTGACCATCCCGAGGCTCGAGCAATGAGCGTGGGCCTGTCACCCTCCCGGGGCATGGCACTGGCGCCGGTGGTCACGGTCGGTGGCTCGGAGCTGGCCCAGCGCTGGCTCGACGCGCTCGCCGAGCTGCGGGTCGATCTGGCGGTGCGCACCATCGGGCGGTGCACGATGCGGTTCACCGATCCCGGGTTCGTGCTCGCCACGACCGGCACGATGTCGATCGGGGCCACGGTCAAGGTCTCGGGCCGGGCGCTGGCCGACCGGTCCGCGCCGGCCACGATGTTCACCGGCACCATCACCGCGGCCCGGCTGGAGCAGCGCGGTGACCGGCCCGCCGAGCTCGTCGTCACCGCCGAGGACGCCGCCTTCGGACTGGCCCGCCGCAGCCGGGCGCAGACCTACCTCGAGATGAGCTACTCCGAGGCCGTGAAGAAGGTGCTCAGCAGTGCCGGCGTGCCGGCCAAGGTGGAGAACCTGGCCAAGTCGGGGGACTACATCCTGCAGACCGACACCGATCTCGCGTTCATCGACGAGATCGCCCGGCGCACCGGCTGGGACTGGGTGGTGCACGACGGCACCTTCCACTTCTGGTCCTCCTGGAAGGGGTCGGGCCGGTCGGGGACGATCGGGGCACCGGTGCGCCTGCCCGTCGGGGACGCGCTGGAGAGCTTCACCGTCGATGTCTCCGCCGCAGCACCCGGATCGGTGACCGTGCGGGGCTGGGACCCCGAGCGCCAGGAGGCCCTGGTGGCCACCGCCCAGGCCGACCGGTCGACCGTGCCCGACGGGCTGCGCCGTGCCTTCGACCCGGCGCAGGCGGGCCAGGCCGACCAGCTCACCGCGGTGGCCGGCCCGGCCGACGCCAAGGAGGCCCAGGTGCTGGCCGACGCGCACGCCCGAGCCGCCGGCCACGTCACCGCGCGCGGCCGGGCGACCGTGCTGCCCGAGCTGCGTCCCGGTGTGCAGGCCGAGGTGAGCGGGCTCGGGCCCGCCACGGGTCAGTACTTCGTCCACGAGGTCGAGCACCTCTATCGCGCCGGCCGCTTCACCACCCGGTTCACCGCCGGGGACACCACGCGGGAGGAGCCCGCGACCCGGTCGGGCAGTTTCACGCACGCCGGGCTGGTCGTGGCCACGGTCACCGACGTCGCCGACCCCAAGAAGTCGGGTCGGGTGAAGGTCAAGTACGCCGCCCTGTCCACCGAGGTCACCTCCGGCTGGGCGCGGGTGGCCACCCCGGGTGCCGGCACCGGCCGCGGGCTGGCGTTCCTGCCGGAGGTCAACGACGAGGTGCTGGTCGGTTTCGAGGACGACGACGTCCGCCGTCCGGTGGTGCTCGGTGGCCTGTGGGGGGCGCGCACCACGGCGCCGCCGGACCTGCAGGACGGCGAACAAGTGACCACCCGCAAGATCGTCTCCAGGCTGGGCCACGTCGTCGAGCTCAGCGACGGCACGGACGCGAAGTCCCAGCACGTCCTGGTCTCCCTGGCCGGCGGTGGCCACCGCCTGCGGCTGGGCAAGGACGCGGTGGACCTCGAGGTGCCGGCCAACGTCCCGCTGCGGATCACCGTGGGCAGCTCCCAGATCGCCCTGGACGGCAAGGGCGGGGTGTCGATCAGCGGCCAGACGGTGCAGATCGACGCCAAGCAGAGCATTGAGCTGTCGGCCATGGACGTGCAGCTCAAGGCCAAGGGCACGGTCGCGGCCTCGGGCGCGATGGCCGAGCTCAAGGGCACGAGCACGACGACCGTGCAGAGCAGCGGCGTCACCGCGGTCAAGGGTGGGATGGTGCAGATCAACTGATGGATACCCGATCAGGCCCCGCCGAGTTCGTCGGCCGCGGCTTCAGCTGGCCCGTCCGGGTCGACCACACCGGTTCCATCCGGCTCACCCAGGGGGTGGCCGACCTCGACGACGCGATCCGGCTGGTCCTCATGACCGCGCCCGGCGAGCGGCTGATGCGCCCGCAGTTCGGCTGCCGGGTGTGGGACCTGCTCTTCGAGCCGGTCAACGCCAACCTGCTCGGCCTCATCGCCGAGGCGGTGCGCGACGCCCTGGCGCAGTGGGAGCCGCGGATCGAGGTAGAGGACGTGCGTCCGGTGCAGGACGACGACGATGCCGCCCTGGTGCAGATCACCATCACCTACCGCGTCAAGGCGACCAACGACCGCCGCAACCTCGTCTACCCCTTCTACGTCATCCCCCGCGAGGACTCCTGATGCCCCTGCCGCCGCCCAACCTCGACGACCGCTCCTTCCAGGACATCGTCGACGAGACCAAGCGACTCATCCCGCGCTTCACCCCGGAGTGGACGAGCCACAACGTCTCCGACCCCGGGGTGGCGCTCATCGAGCTGTTCGCCTGGATGAGCGAGATGGTGCTCTACCGGGTCAACCAGGTGCCCGACAAGCTGCTCATCCACTTCCTCAACCTCGCCGGGATCGAGCCCTTCCCGCCCTCGGTGGCCCAGGCCGACATCACCTGCTGGCTGTCCGCCCCGGCGGAGGGCCCGGTCCGCATCCCGGCCGGCACCCAGGTCGCCACCTCCGATGCGAGTGCGGCCGACGCGGTCGTGTTCACCACCACCCGGGACGCCGACCTGAGCCCGCTCACCCTGCGCGGCGTGCACACCGCGCACGCCGGCGAGGACCGCCGCACCGACGGCTGGGACGACCTGCACTACCCCGGCTCGGCCCTGGTGTGCTTCCCCACCCTCACCGCCGGGGACGCGGCCTACTTCGGCTTCGCGCAGCCGCTGGCCGACCTGGCCGTGCGCCTCACGGTCGAGGCCGAGGCGGAGGGGATCGGGGTGGACCCGGTCAACCCGCCGCTGGCCTGGGAGGTGTGGGGCGGCGAGGCGTGGCTGCCGGTCACCGTGCACGCCGACGCCACCGGCGGGCTCAACCGGGACGGCCAGCTCGTGCTGCTGGTCCCCGGCGCGCACGAACCGCTCACCCTGGCCGGCACCGCGGCGCACTGGCTGCGGGTACGTCTGGTCCATCCCGCACCGGGCCAGCCGACCTACCAGGCCTCCCCCCGGCTGGCGGGGATGACGGCGCAGGTCGTGGGCATCACCGTGCCGGCCGAGCACGCTGCCGCGGCCGGGCCCGAGTCGCTCGGCCGGTCCACCGGCGCGGCCGGTCAGCAGTTCCGGCTGTCCGCCAGGCCGGTCGCCGGCCGCCGGCCCGAGGAGCACGTGCGCGTCATCCAGCACGACTCCGCCGAGGACTGGACCGAGGTGGCCGACTTCGCCGCCTCCGGACCCACCGACCGCCACGTGGTGTGGAACGCGACCGAGGGCACCATCCGCTTCGGTCCGCAGATCCGGTACCCGGACGGCACCACCCGCCAGCACGGGGCGATCCCGCCCGACGGCGCGGAGATCGTCGTCACCGGCTACCGGCACGGTGGTGGGTCGGCCGGCAACGTCGGTCCGGGCACGCTCACCGTGCTGCGCTCCACGGTGCCGTTCGTCGCGCGGGTGGAGAACCTGCACCCCGCCACCGGCGGAGTGGATGCCGAGACGGTCGAGGAGGCCACCGTGCGTGGCCCGCTGACCCTGCGCACGGGCGAGCGAGCAGTCACCGCCGGGGACTTCGAGCGCATCGTGCGGCAGACCTCGGTAGAGGTCGCCCGGGCTCGCTGCCTGCCGGCCCCCGACCGCGGCCCCGGAGGCGTGCGGGTGCTCGTGGTGCCCCAGGTACGCACCCCACCCGACCGGCAGCGCATCGACGACTTCGCGCTCTCCCGGCCCCTGTTCACCGCGGTGAGCAAGGCGCTGGACCTGCGCCGTCCGGTCGGCGTCGGCGTGGAGGTGGGCACCCCCTACTACCAGGGAGTGAGCGTGGCGGCCCTGCTGCGGGCGCTGCCGGGTCGGCCGGTGGCGCTCGTGCGCCAGCGGGTGGTCGACGTCCTCGGCCGTTACATCAACCCGCTCACGGGTGGGCCGGACGGCACGGGCTGGCCCTTCGACACCGACCTCACCGCAGCCGCGCTCGCCCAGCTGGCCGAAGCGGTGGACGGGGTGGAACGCGTGGAGGAGGTCGTGCTCTTCGAGTACGACCTGCGGACCGGGCAGCGCCTCGGCGAGGGGCAGGAGTCCCTCCGGCTCGACCCGGACTCGCTGTTCCTCTCCGCCCAGCACCGCGTGGTGGTGCGATGAGGCGCGACACCTGGCTGCTGCAGCAGCTGCCCCAGGGCATGCTCGGCGACGACTTCTTCGTGCGCTTCGTCTCCATCTTCCAGGAGCAGGCCGGCACGCTGGTCGCGCACGCCGACAACCTCGAGCACCTCGCCGATCCCACCCTCACCCCACCGCCGATGCTGCGCTGGCTGGCGTCCTGGATCGGCATGGAGGGGATGGACGACTCGCTTCCCGAGGACTGGCAGCGCCGGCTGGTCGCCGGATCGGCCCGGCTGCTGGCCTGGCGCGGCACCCGTCGCGGGCTGCGCGAGTTCCTCGAGCTCGTCAGCGGCGGACCCGCGCGGGTCGAGGACAGCGGCGGGGTGTGGGCCGAGGGGCACGCCCCCGCCGGCACCGCCCGCGTGGTGATGTCGGTGGTGGGCACCGGGGTGCTGGAGGAGGACGACTTCGTGTCGCTGGTGATGGATGAGGTTCCCGCGCACGTGCATGCTGAGCTGTGGGTCGGCCCGCGCCGGGTGTGGCCCGTCGACGAACTGGCCGGCCACCGCGAGGTGGCGTCACCCGCCCGGGCCGGTCAGGAGGAGATGCTGTGACCACGCCGGACCCGGACACCCAGGTGCTCACCGAGGCCGACCTCGCCGCTGTGCGCGCGGCCACCGACAAGCCTGGCGAGAAGGAGACCGTCCCGCAGCCGGTCGCCGTTGACGGCGACAGCCTGGAGACCGTCACCTGTCCCGAGTGCGGGACAGTGCGCACCATCCGCCTCGCCCGCCGCGAGGCCGAGGCCTTCTGCGCCGAGTGCGACTACCCGCTGTTCTGGGCGCGCAGCACCCGCGTGGCCGACGGACCAGCCGGCACCTCCGACGCCGCCCGGCGCCGGCTGCCCGGGGCCCAGGGGGCGACCCAGCTGGCCACCCTGCCCTGCCCGGCCTGCGCGGAACGCAACCTGCCCGGCGCCGAGT
>DATGRZ010000327.1:0-4514 GCA_035303065.1 Ruania sp. | reverse complement strand
TCTGCCCGCCGCCGTCGCCGAGACCGACCTGGTGATCACCGCCGCACCGGCCCTGGACGGTGCGGCGATGCACGACGGGGTACCGGCCGTCGTCGGCCTGACCGCGATGGAAGTGGGGGTCCCGGTGGTGGCCCTCGGCTGGGAGGTGCACACCTCCCGCCGGGACGGTGCCCGGGTAGGCATCTCCGCCACCTACCCCGTGATCGAGGCGAGGATGCCTGGAACCCAGGCTCCGCCGTCGTCCGATCCATTGACCGATCTGCGGACTCGGGCGGAACGAATCGTGAAGACCTGGGCACAGTGACGTACGCTGGGTGATGTCAGGTCCACCCGCCGGTGGTGTCTCGCCCTCGCGGTAGGTGGCCAGGCCTGGCGCAGAGACCGGTCCGCCGGTGTGAACGAGCCTCGGAGATTCAGATGTCGCAGACCACCGCCCCCACTGAGGAGCTCAGCCACGAAGTCGCCCTGACCGATGTCGCCGCCGGCAAGGTCAAGGCCCTGCTGGAACAGGAGGGCCGCGACGACCTGCGGCTGCGGGTCGCCGTGCAACCGGGCGGCTGTTCCGGTCTCATCTACCAGCTCTACTTCGACGAGCGGATGCTCGACGGCGACGCCGTGCGCGAGTTCGAGGGCGTCGAGGTGGTCGTGGACAAGATGAGCGTGCCCTACCTGGCTGGGGCCACGATCGACTTTGCCGACACGATCGAGAAGCAGGGCTTCACCATCGACAACCCGAACTCCGGCGGCTCCTGCGCCTGCGGCGACTCCTTCAGCTGAGCCGCCCTCAGCGCCTGAGCAGACCAGCACCAGCGGCCGCGTCGCTCCTGTGTGAGCGGCGCGGCCGTGGTGTGTCCGACCGCGCGGCCACCCAGCCGTGCCCGACCGTGCGGCTACCAGCCGCGCCCGTGACGAGACGAGAGACTTCCGTGTTCCGAACCCGACTGGCCGGCTCCGTGCTGGCCGCCCTCACCTGCGCGGCGCTGGTGGCCGGCTGCAGCTCCGACGACCCGGCGGAGGACCCGAGCAGCCCAGCCGGCGCCAGCGAAGACGCCGGGGAAGACACCGGGGAAGACGCCGCCGACCAGGGGGACGACGGTCAGGCCACGGCCGACGACGGTCCGGAACCGGGCACCGAGCTGCCGGAAGCCTCCGGAGCGTTCGGAGACACCCCGGAGTTCACCTTCCCCGACTCCGGCCCGCCGGCCGACCTGCAGGTCGAGGTGCTCAGCGAGGGGGACGGCCCGATGGTCGAGCCCGGGGCAGCGGTGCTGGCCGACTACGCCGGGATCGTCTGGGGTGAGCAGGACACGTTCGACGACTCCTACAGCCGGGGCGCAGCGTCGCTGTTCTCGCTCAGCGGTGTGGTGCAGGGCTGGACCGAGGGCATCCCGGAGCACCCGGTCGGCTCCCGGCTGCTGATCTCCATCCCACCCGAGCTGGGCTACGGCCCCAACGGCGGCCAGCCGGATGCCGGTATCGGGGCCGAGGACACCATCGTGTTCGTCGTCGACCTGGTGCAGACCTACAACCCCGACCAGGCCGGGCAGGCGGACGCCAGCCTGACCACCGAGGCCGCCGACCTGCCCGTGCAGGTAGACGGCGAGCTCGGCGAACCGGCGACGGTGACCGTGGCCGGAGACGCCGCCGAACCCGCCGAGGTGGAGGTGATCACCATCGCCGAGGGCAGCGGCGACCCGGTGGCTGCCGGGCAGTCGGTGGCCGCCGCGTACGCGATGTCCTCCTGGGACGGGACCAGCCAGGTCAGCAGCTGGCCCACGGACGGTGAGGAGGGAGCCGGCCCGTTCGCCGGGATGATCGGCCAGGGCTACATCGTGGACGCCACAGTGGACATCCCGGTGGGCTCCCGGGTGCTGGTGCTGGTGCCCGCCAACGACGCCCAGCCCGCGGCCGCGTGGGTGCTGGACATCCTCGGCACAGCATGAGCCGGGCAGTGTCGGACCAGAGCAGATCACCCCGTGCGTCCTGGCGGCTGGAGGCCTCAGTTAGGGCTAAGGTAGTGGCGACCGGTACATCGGTGTGTGTGCGTGCGGCAGGGCCCGCGCGGACACCGGCGCCGGGGCCCCAGTTGGTTGAGACGTTGGAAGGCTAAGAGATCGTGCCATCGCCCTCTCCCCGGAACACGAGGCGCCGCACAGCCGGCCTCGGAGCGCTCGGGTTCCTCGCTGCACTAGTGTTGAGCAGCTGTTCTACCGAGCAGGTGGCCCGTGGGTGGATGCCGTCGGACCCGAACGTCACCGACCACACCGAGGGGATCCTGAACCTGTGGACCGGCTCCTGGATCGCCGCGCTGTGCATCGGCGTGCTGGTCTGGGGCCTGATCATCTGGTGTGTGATCGTCTACCGCAAGCGCAAGGACGACCACCGGCTCCCCGTGCAGCTGCGCTACCACCTGCCGCTGGAGCTGCTGTACACGTTCGTCCCGATCGTGATGGTGGGAACGCTCTTCTACCACACCGCAGTGCTCCAGGAAGAGATCACCAACCCGGACGTGGAACCCGACCTGCACGTGACCGTCTACGGGCGGCAGTGGAGCTGGGACTTCGTCTACACCGACGACGACGTCTGGGACGCCGGCATGCCGGCCGAGCTGGACGGGACGATGGCACCCGCCGCGGACCTGCCCACGCTCTACCTGCCGGTGGACCAGACTGTGGAGATCACGCTGCGCAGCCGCGACGTGGCGCACTCCTTCTGGGTGCCCGCCTTCCTGTACAAGGAGGACGTGCTGCCCGGCGTGGTGAACGACTTCACCATCACCCCCGGTGAGGAAGGCGTCTACCTCGGCAAGTGCGCCGAGCTGTGCGGGGAGTACCACGGGTACATGTTGTTCAACGTGGCGGTGGTGTCCGCCGAAGAGTACGAGCAGCACATCGCAGACCTCGAGGCCGCGGGCCAGACCGGTGAGCTCGGTACCGAGCTGGACCGGCAGCACGCAGCCGACATCGAGGACCCGACTGCGCTCGAGGGAGCTGACAACTGATGGCTATCCAGGAAGATGCGACGCCGGAGACCACGGCTGAGCAGTCGACGATCCCAGGGCTGCGTGATGAACGCCGGTCGCTGGGCCGGACACTGGTCTCGTGGATCACCACGACCGATCACAAGGTGATCGGGCATCTGTACCTGATCACCTCGTTCGTGTTCTTCTGCATCGGCGGTCTGCTCGCCATCCTCATCCGGGCCGAGCTGTTCGACCCCGGGGTGCAGATCGTGGCCAGCGCCGAGCAGTACAACCAGCTGTTCACCATGCACGGCACGATCATGCTGCTGCTGTTCGCCACCCCGCTGTTCGTGGGTTTCGGCAATGCGCTGGTGCCGCTGCAGATCGGCGCCCCGGACGTGGCCTTCCCCCGGCTGAACATGTTCGCCTACTGGCTGTTCCTGTTCGGCGGGCTGATGACAGTGGCTGGCTTCCTCACCCCGCGCGGTGCGGCCAGCTTCGGCTGGACCGGGTACGCCCCGCTCGCCGATGCCACCTACAGCGCCGGACTGGGTGGGGACCTGTGGGTGATGGGCCTGATCATGACCGGGTTCGGCACCATCTTCGGGTCGGTCAACTTCATCACCACCATCCTGTGCATGCGGATGCCGGGGATGACGATGTTCCGGATGCCGATCTTCACCTGGAACATCCTGCTCACCTCGGTGCTGGCACTGATGGCCTTCCCGGTGCTGGCCTCCGCCCTGTTCGGGCTGGCTGCCGACCGGATCCTCGGCTCCCAGGTGTTCGCTGCCGCGAACGGTGGAGTGATGCTCTGGCAGCACCTGTTCTGGTTCTTCGGCCACCCCGAGGTGTACATCATCGCCCTGCCGTTCTTCGGCATCATCACCGAGATCCTGCCGGTGTTCTCCCGCAAGCCGGTGTTCGGCTACCTGGGTCTGGTGATCGCCACCATCTCCATCACCGGCCTGTCCACCACCGTGTGGGCGCACCACATGTACGCCACCGGACAGGTGCTGCTGCCGTTCTTCGCAGTGATGAGCATGCTGATCGCGGTGCCCACCGGGGTGAAGTTCTTCAACTGGGTGGGCACGATGTGGCGCGGGAAGCTGACGTTCCAGTCCCCGATGCTGTGGTCGATCGGATTCCTGGCAACATTCCTCTTCGGCGGCCTGACCGGCATCATCCTGGCCAGCCCGCCGCTGGACTTCCACGTGACCGACACCTACTTCGTGGTGGCGCACTTCCACTACGTGGTCTTCGGCACCGTGGTGTTCGCGATGTTCGCCGGGTTCTACTTCTGGTGGCCCAAGTTCACCGGCAAGATGCTCGACGACAAGCTCGGCAAGATCCACTTCTGGATGCTGTTCTTCGGTTTCCACGGCACGTTCCTGATCCAGCACTGGCTGGGCGTGATGGGCATGCAGCGCCGGATCCCGGACTACCTGCCGGAACCGGACTTCGTCTGGATGAACCAGCTGTCCACCATCTCCGCCGTGCTGCTGGCCGTCTCCACGCTGCCGTTCCTGTGGAACGTGTACAAGACCTGGCG
>DATGRZ010000326.1:0-27601 GCA_035303065.1 Ruania sp. | reverse complement strand
GGTGGTCAGGTCGAGCAGGACCTTGCCGGAGGCGTCGGAGTCCTTGGCGGCGGCGAACGCAGCCACAGCGTCCGTAGCGGGGAAGGTGTGCGTGAGCACGTGCTCGATCTGCGGGTGGGCGGCGAGCATCTCGACCGCGGCGTCGATCTCGTCGTTGAACCGGAACGACCCCCGCACGGTCAGCTCCTTGGAGATCATCGGTGCGAGGTTGATCCCGGACGGCGCATTCGGCACCATCCCCACCTGCACGTAGCTCCCCGCGCGGCGAGCAGCCACGAACGCCGCGTTGATCGATGCCGGCACACCGGAGCACTCCAGCACCACGTCGAACGCCTCGGCGGGCAGCTCCTGTGCGGTCACGTCCACGGTGTGCGCCACGCCGAGCTCCCGCGCGCGGGCCAGTGGTCCTTCGAGCACGTCGGTGCTGGTCACCTCCGCGGCGCCGAGAGCTACCGCAGCGGCAGCGGTGAGCAGCCCGATCGCGCCCGCGCCGGTCACCAGCACCCGCTGGTCGGCCACCCCACCGGCCAGCGCGATGCCGTGCAGCCCCACCGCCAGCGGCTCGGCCAGCGCCGCCCGCTGCAACGGCAGTCCCTCCGGCAGGGCGCGCACCATGGCGGCATCGACTAGGAAGTACTCGGCCGCGGCGCCCTGGGTGTGCGGCCAGGTGGAGGCGCTGCCCAGGTACGCCCCGTTCGGCCACAGGTGCGGTGCGTCCGCAAGGTAGGGCAGCGTCTCGCCGAACGTCGCCGGATGCACGGTCACCGGCGTGCCCGGCGCAAAGGTGCCGGAGGGGTCGGCGTCCACCGTCCCGGACATCTCGTGCCCCGGGACGAGCGGTTCTCGGATCACGAACGCGCCGTTGGCGCCCTCGTAGTAGTAGTGCAGGTCCGAGCCGCAGATGCCCACGTAGGCGGTGCGGATCCGCACCTGGCCGGGGCCCGGCTCCGGGACGGGCAGCTCGGCGAGGGTGAGGTCTTCTTTGCCGTTGATGACGATGGCGCGCATGGCGGGGTCCTTGCTTGACGTGCGGTTCGGGACAGGAGCGGGTCAGACGATCGCGGTCATACCGCCGTCGACGAAGATGTTCTGGCCGGAGACGTAGGCGGAGGCGTCCGAGGCGAGGAAGATCAGCGTGCCGACCAGCTCCTCGGGCAGGCCCCAGCGCTGTGCCGGTGTGCGGGTGCCCACCCAGGCGCTGAACTCCGCGTCCTGGACCAGAGCGGTGTTCATCTCGGTCTTGAAGTAGCCCGGCGAGATCGCGTTCACCTGGATGTTGTACCGGGCCAGGTCGGCGGCCATCCCCTTGGTGAGCATCAGCACCCCGCCCTTGGAGGCGCCGTACGGGGCGATCGTCTGCCGGGCGAGCTGGCTCATCACCGAGCCGATGTTGATCACCTTGCCGCTGCCGCGTTCGGCCATCCCGGGGGTGATCTGCCGGGAGACGTAGAACGCGCTGGACAGGTTCCCGGCGATCACCGCGTCCCAGTCCTCGGCGTCGAAGTCGTTGAACGGAGCGCGGCGCTGGATGCCCGCGTTGTTCACCAGGATGTCCGGTACCCCGTGCTCGGTCACCAGGCCGGTCAGGTTCTCGGCCACCGCCCGGGCGTCGGTGACGTCGAAGCGCACTGTCGGCGCTGGCTCCCCGGAGCCGGCCCGCCCCACCGCCTCGCTCGCCGCGGTCAGCGCCTGCGGGTCCCGCCCGTGCAGCACCACCTTCGCCCCGGCCTGCGCCAACCCGGTTGCCAGCGCGAGACCAAGACCTCGGGAGGAGCCGGTCACCAGAGCGAGCTTGCCGGTGATGTCGAACAGGGGAGAGGTCATAGTGCATACCTTGAGGTCGGGAGCGGCGTCGCGGGCCGGTCACCCGGGCACCGCGGTGTGAGCCTTTACCGTCCCATAAAGATCACACCTTTTGCAAGTGGTCCGTCCGGCCGACGACGGCGCAGCCGCTCTGGTCTGGTCGGTCAAGTAGTCAGATCTACTTTGGGGTATCCAGCGCTCCCGTTGCTCCGGTGACCACAGCAGAGCCGCAAGATGGCTAGATCAAGGCAAGCTCCGCCGTCGAGATCGACTGAGCCGACAGAGGCGATAGATATGATGACTCTGATGCTCAGCGATGGAGGATGTATGCAGATCACCGGTGTGGACGTCGCCGACGTCCGCTTTCCCACCTCTGTGACCAAGGACGGCTCAGATGCGATGAACAAGGACGGCGACTACTCCGCCGTCTACGTCACGCTGCACACCAGCGGCACCGCCGGCGCCGGGTCCGGCACCAGCGCCGAGGGGAGGCTGACCGGGTACGGCCTCACCTTCACCATCGGCCGTGGCAACGACGTGGTGGCGCTCGCCGCTGAGCAGATCGCCGCGCGGCTGGTCGGGGTGGACGTCGCGAAGATGGCCGCCGACATGGGCGGCACCTACCGTCGTCTGACCGACGACTCCCAGATGCGCTGGCTCGGTCCGGAGAAGGGAGCCGTGCACCTTGCGCTGGCCGCGGTGATGAACGCGGCCTGGGACCTGGCCGGGCGCTTCGTGGGCAAACCGGTCTGGCGGATGCTCGCGGACATGACCCCCGAGGAGCTCGTCGACATCGCCGACCTGCGCTACCTCGCCGATGCCCTCACCCCGGAGCAAGCGGTGCAGATGCTGCGCGCCCAGGAGGCGGGCAAGGCCGAGCGGATCGCCCAGCTGGAGGCGACCGGTTACCCGTGCTACACCACTGCTGCCGGCTGGCTCGGCTACTCCGACGAGAAGATGTTGCGGATCATCGGTGAGCAGGCCGAGCTGGGGTTCGGGCACGTGAAGCTCAAGGTCGGCGGAAACCTCGAGGACGACCTGCGCCGCTGCGCACTGGCACGGGAAGCGATCGGCCCTGAGGGCACGTTGATGATCGACGCGAACCAGGTGTGGGACGTGCCGACGGCGATCGACTGGATCTCCCAGCTCGAACCGTTCGACCTGCACTGGGTGGAGGAGCCGACCAGTCCGGACGACATCCTCGGCCACCGTGCCATCAAGGAGGGGATCGCACCGGTCAAGGTGGCCACGGGTGAGCACTGCCACAACCGGGTGATGTTCAAGCAGTTCCTCGCGGCCGGGGCGATGGACTTCTGCCAGCTCGACGCCGGCCGGCTGGCCAGCCTGAACGAGATCGTCGCCGTGCTGCTGCTGGCCGCCCGGTTCGACGTGCCGGTCTGCCCGCACGCCGGCGGGGTGGGGCTGTGCGAGATGGTCCAGCACGCCTCGATGCTGGACTTCGTCGCCATCTCCGGCACCCGCCAGGGGCGGCTCACCGAGTACGTGGACCATCTGCACGAGCACTTCGCGCACCCGGTGCGGGTGGCCGGCGGCGCCTACCAGGTGACCGGAGAGCCGGGGTACAACACCGAGATGCTGCCGGAATCGATCGAGGAGTTCCGGTTCCCGCACGGGGCGTACTGGGCGAGCCGGACCACTGGCTGATGCCCGACTCGCTCACCGACCGGGTGATCGACGGCATCCGGGCGATGATCCTCAGCGGACGGCTGGGCCCGGGAGACCAGCTGCCGGTGGAGGCCGACCTCGCCGCGGAGCTTGCCGTCTCCCGTGGGCCGCTGCGAGAAGGGGTCCGGGCGCTGTGCCAGCTCGGGGTGCTGACCAGCCGACGCGGTGCGGGCACCTACGTCACCGGGCTGACGATGGCCGGCCTGCTCGAACCGCTGCAGCAGGTGGCCGACCTGCAGCGCGAGGCCAGCACCGCTCAGCTGCACCAGGTGCGCCGCGTGCTCGAGGCCGAGGCAGCGGCCCTGGCGGCCATGCAGGTGCTGGCCGGCGCCTCCGCAGACCCGCTGCAGCAGAGCCTGGACGATGCCCGCACCATCCTGCGAGAAGAGCCAGG
This sequence comes from Ruania sp., assembly GCA_035303065.1. Lineage (GTDB taxonomy): Bacteria > Actinomycetota > Actinomycetes > Actinomycetales > Beutenbergiaceae > Ruania. The sequence goes on along the minus strand of DATGRZ010000326.1, from coordinate 23,718 downwards.
TGACCATGAGGGCCTGCTGGCGGCGGACCTGGCGCTCCACCGCGGGGTGGCAGCACTGGCCGGCAACCCGGTGCTGGCCGGCTTCATCGACGTGCTCGCGGGACAGACGGCACGCTCCCGGCTGTGGCGGGCGCGGGTGGATGCCGGCGTGGCGGAGCGGTCAGTCGCCGAGCATGCTGCCGTGCTCGCCGCGATCAGCGCCGGCGACCCGGAACGGGCCCGGCTGCGGATGTCGGTGCACCTGCTGGAGCAGGAGGACTTCCTCGGCCGGTGACCGAGCCGGGAGCAGCGCCAGGCGTCAGCGCATCTCGGCGACCGGGAAGGTGTCCATGTCGTCGAAGGACTGGTTCTCCCCGGCCATCGCCCACACGAAGCTGTAGGCGGAGGTGCCCACCCCGGAGTGCACCGACCAGCTCGGCGAGATGATCGCCTCCTGGTTGGCCACCACCAGGTGTCGGGTCTCGTCCGGCTTGCCGAGGATGTGCAGCACGCGCGCGTCCTCCGGCAGGTCGAAGTACAGGTAGCACTCGGTACGGCGGTCGTGGGTGTGCGCCGGCATCGTGTTCCACATGCTGCCGGTGTGCAACGTGGTCACGCCCATCACCACCTGGCAGGAGCGCACCCCGTTCTCATGGATGTACTGGTTCAGCGTGCGCCGGTTGCTGGTCTCCTGGTCGCCGAGCTCGCGCACCGTGCCCGTACCAGGCTCGGTGAGCACTGTCGGGTAGGCGGTGTGCGCCGGGGCGGAGAACAGGTAGAACCGGGCCTCACCCGCGCCGGAGCCGGCGAAGGTCACCTCGCGGGCACCGCGGCCCACGTACAGGCAGGCGCCGGTCGCCAGGGCGTACTCGGTGCCGTCCACCACGATCTGGCCTGGGGCGCCGACGTTCACGATGCCTGCTTCGCGATGGGCGAAGAAGTACTCCGAGCGGATCTCCGGGTAGGTAGGCATGGCGATCGGTTCGGCGGCGGGTGTGATGCCGGCCAGCACCACCCGGTCCTCGTGGGTGTAGACAGCCTGCACCGTGCCGGCCTGGAACAGGCCTGGCACCAGGTAGCGCTCGCGCAGCTCGGTGGTGTCCATACCGGGGACCTGGTCGGGGTTGGTAGCGTGTCGAAGCTCCACGAGGAGGCTCTCCTTCTGGACGTCGGTTCCTTCCTCATCAATGATCGCACCTTTTGATGGGGTGTGGATCTAGCATGGAGCCGTGGACGGGTCGTGGACGGCGACCGCGTCGCCCGAACGATCAGGCCTGGGAGGGTCATTGGCAGCACCGGTGCTTCACAGCGACATCCTGAACACGCTGGGGGCGGAGATCGCCGGCGGCAGTCTCCAGGCCGGGGATGTCCTCACGCTGGCCGGGTTGGAGGAACGGTTCGGCGTGTCCCGGACGGTGGTGCGGGAGGCGATGCGCATCCTGGAGTCGCTCGGTATGGTCAGCGCCAAGCGGCGGGTCGGGCTGACCGTGCAACCCCCGGGGTCCTGGTCGGTCCTGGACCCGCAGGTGATCGCCTGGCGGCTGGCCGGGGCGGGCCGGGCAGAGCAGCTGCGCTCACTGACCCAGCTGCGGGTGGCGCTGGAGCCCACCGCTGCCCGGCTGGCGGCGCAGACCGCGCGGCACACCGGACCAGAGCTGACCACGCTTGCGGCACGCCTACGCGAGCTGGGGGAGCAGGGGCTCGGGGACACCCCGGAGTACCTGCAGATCGACGTGCAGTTCCACACCCTGCTGCTCACCAGCGGCGGGAACGAGATGTTCGCTGCGCTCGCGGGCTCGGTCGCCGAGGTGCTCACCGGGCGAACCCGGCTGGGCCTGACCCCGGCGCACCCGGCGCACGCTGCCGTGGAGAACCACGAGGAGCTGGCCCGTGCCATCGGCGCCGGCGATGCGGTGCGCGCCGAGGCGCACGCCCGGGCGGTGCTGGACACCGTCTGGGCGGAGGTGGACTACGCCAGCCAGATGGAGCGGGACGCGGGCCAGATGGGGCATGAGGTGCAGCCGGCACGCGGGGTGGAGCCGGGGCGTGACGGGGCCGGTGCCGGTCCGGCACCGGGGGGAGACGCGGTGGGCGGCGACGCGGTGGCGGGCGACAACGCGGTGGCGGGCGACAACGCGGTGGGCGGTAACGCGCTCGCCACCGGGTGAGCACCGCGTCGAGCCCCACCGGCGGGGTGGGGCTGCGTTCCGAGCGCGGGCCGGTGCTGCTCTCGCTGATGCTCGCCACCGCGTTGGTGGCCCTGGACGCCACCATCCTGGCCACGGCCGCCACGACGATCGCCCGCGAGTTCGACGCGTTCGTGCAGGTGCCGTGGCTGTTCTCGGCCTACACCCTCGCCCAGGCGGTCACCGTGCCGGTGTACGGGCGGCTCGCGGACGTGTTCGGCCGGAAGCGGCTGATGCTGCTCGGGGTGGGGCTCTTCCTCGCCGGGTCGGTGCTCTGCGCGGTCGCGCCGTCGATGTCGGCGCTGATCCTCTTCCGCGTGGTGCAGGGCCTCGGCGCCGGGGCGATCATGCCGATGTCGATGACCATCGCCAGCGACATCTACACCGTGGCCGAGCGGGCGAAGGCGCAGGGCTACCTGGCCAGCGTGTGGGCGATCTCCTCGGTGGCCGGACCGACGCTGGGCGGGGTGTTCGCCCAGTTCGTCAGCTGGCGGTGGATCTTCTGGATCAACGTGCCGCTCGCGCTGCTGGCCGCGATGATGCTCTGGCGCCGGTTCATCGAGCCGGACCACGAGGGCCAGCGCGAGCCGGTGGACCTTCTCGGCGCCACGCTGCTCACCGGCGGCAGCACGCTGCTGGTGCTCGGCCTGCTGCAGGCCGGCACCTGGGGCTGGGCGGATGCACGCACCCTCGGGGTGCTCGTGGGTGGGGTGCTGCTGCTGGTCCTGTTCGCCATCCGGTCCCGGCGGGTCCGCTACCCGATCCTGCGCCTGGAGGTCCTGCGACGGCGACTGATCGCCACCACCACCATCGCCGCGTTCATGGTCGGGGTGATCGTGCTGGGGCTGTCCACCTACGTGCCGATCTACGCCCAGGGGGTGCTCGGCGCGGAACCACTGGTGGCCGGGTTCGCGCTGGCGGCACTGAGCGTGGGCTGGCCGCTGACTGCCACGTGGTCCGGGCAGGTGTACCTGCGGGTGGGGTTCCGCCGCACCGCCCAGCTCGGTGCCGTGCTGGTGCTCGTGGGCTCCGCGCTCGCCCTGCTGCTCGGGGAGAGCACCTCGATCTGGCAGGTGGCTCTCACCTGCTTCGTCATCGGCGCCGGGATGGGCCTGACCACCTCACCCTCGCTGATCGCCGCGCAGACGAGCGTGCCGTGGACGGAGCGCGGTGCGGTCACCGGCACGAACGTCTTCTCCCGGTCGCTCGGCTCGGCGGTGGGCGTGGCCGCCTACGGCGGCGTGGTGAACGCAGTGGCGACCGTCGGCCCGGACGGGATGCCGGTCGGGGCGGGGCTGGCGCACGGTGTGCACCTGGTGTTCTGGTGCTCTCTGGGGGTGGCCGGGCTGCTCGCCGCAGCGGTGACCCTGATGCCGAGGGACAGCGGGTCGCTGTGGCAGACTCCGAGTGCATGAGTGACACCCCGCAGCACACGGTGATCGAGCAGCCCGGCCGCTACCAGATCCTCATCGACGGGCGGGCGGTCCGGCTACCACGACCTGGTCCCCGCTGACCGCCGCGCGGAGTTCGGCATCGGTTGACCACCGCCGCCCCCGCTGACCAGGGCTGTCCGCGCAGGGCGTAGGTTGGGGCGGGTGACCGAGCAGCCCAGCACGCTTGCCATCGTCGGCGGGGGACCGCGCGCCGTCTACGCTCTGGAGGCGTTGGCCCGCCGTGCCGCAGACCGCCGCCTGCCGGTCCGGATCGACGTGTACGAGCCGCGCCCACAGCTGGGCACCGGGATGGCCTACGCCCCCGACCAGCCGGACTGGGTGAGCCTGAACATCCCGGACCACGCGCTGCATGCCGGCCGGGTGCACACCGGTGCCGCCCTGGTGGACTCCCCGCTGGTCGGCCCGTTCGCGGCCGAACCGGTGCTGTCTGACCGCCCGGACCACTATCCGCCGCGGGCCGCCGCCGGGCGGTACCTGACCGACCTGGCCGAACACGCCATCGATGCCCTGGCACCCAGCACGGTCCGCCACCTGCGCCACCGGGTACGTCGGGTGGAACCGACAGGCCCGGGTACGGGTGCAGGCCTGCAGGTGCACACCAGCGAGGGGGCCACCGGCTACGACGCGGTGCTGCTGGTCACCGGGCACGCCGACGCCTGGCCCGGGCTGGACCTGCCCGCCGGCATCCCAGCGCTGCGGGTGTTCCCGGTGGCCGACCTGGTCGCCACCGCCGAACGCCGGCGGCCCGGCCACGTGCAGGTCCGCGGCGCGCACCTGAGCGCCATCGACGCAGTCCTCGCGCTCACCCAGGGCCTGGGCGGACGGTTCGTGCCGGTCGCCGCCGCCGCACCGCACGACCCCGACCCGCTGCACTACCACCCCGGCGAGATCGACCCACGGCTCACCCTGACCAGCCGCACCGGCCGGCTGATGCACGCCAAGACGGACGCCGCGGTGCTGCGCCGCTACCGCAGCGAAGAGGCCGCCGCCCCGTTCCTCCCCGAGATCAGCACGACGGCGGAGCTCCCCGTGCTCCTGGACCGGATCGCTGCTGCGATCCTCACCCAGGCGAGGCGGACGTGGCAGCCGGGTTGCGCCGTCATCGGCCCGGAGCAGATCCACCCGGTCTGGACGACCCTGACCGGACCGGAGCAGGGCGAGCCGGTGGCGGTGCTGCGGTCGAGCCTGGCCCACGCCCGTGGCGCCGCGGTGCCGGACGAGACCTGGGCGCTGGGCCAGGCGTGGCGGCACGCCTACACTGCCCTGGTCGAGCGGCAACGCACCGTGGCCGAGCGGGTGCTGTCCGGCCACGCCGAAGTGTCGCTGGGCTGGCCGGACTACCCGCACCTGGTCACCGGTCTGGACCGGCTCGCGTTCGGGCCGCCGCCGGGGAACGTGGCCAAGCTGCTCGCCCTGGTCGACTCCGGCCGACTGCAGCTGCGCCGTACGACCGACCCGCCCGAGGAACCACCTGACCTGGTCGTCGACGCGGTGAGCGCCCCGCCCGGGCTGCCCCGCGGGGACGAGCTGTGGGAGCAGCTGCTCGCCGACGGGTTGGTGCAGGTGGGGCCGACCGGTCGCGGCATCCTCACCGATGCCGCCGGTGCCTGCCTGGGCACGGACGGCTCTGCCAACGGTCTCGCTGCTGTCGGCCGGATGACCGAGGACCACGTGATCGGCACCGACACACTCCTGCGCAGCATGCACCCGGAGCTGGAGCTGTGGGCCGACCGCCTCCTCGCCCACCCCCGTCCCTAGGGTTGTCAGAGCCAGCCGTTGCGCTCGGCGACCTGGGCCGCCTCCACCCGGTTGGTGGTGCCGGTCTTCCCGATCGCCGAGGACAGGTAGTTGCGCACTGTGCCGGCGGACAGGTGCACCCGCTCGGCCACGACGGCGACCGACCGTCCGTCCAGGCACTGGCGCAGCACCTCGCGCTCGCGGTCGGTGAGCGGGTTCGGGCCGCCGGCCAGCGATTCGGTCGCCAGCGCCGGATCGACCACCCGGCGCCCCGCGTGCACGCTGCGGATCGCCTCCGCCAGCTCCTCGGCGGGCGTGTCCTTGACCACGAACCCGCTCGCGCCCACCTCCAACGCCCTGCGCAGATAGCCGGGCCGTCCGAAGGTGGTGACGATGAGCGAGCGCACCTCGGGCAGCTCGGCGGCGAGCTGGGCGGCTGCGTCGATCCCGTCCATCCCGGGCATCTCGATGTCCAGCAGGCACACCTGCGCGTTGCTGGACCGGGCGGCCTGGAGCACCTGGTCGCCGGAGCCGACCTCGGCCACCACGTCCAGGTCCACCTCCAGGCGCAGCAAGGCGGACAACGCGCCGCGAACCAAGGCCTGGTCGTCGGCCAGCAGCACGCGGATCTTCTCGGTCACCAGTGCACCTCCAACCGGGTGCCGCCGCCGTCGGCGGCGGTGATGGACAGCGTGCCACCTGCGCCGCGGACGCGTTCGGCCACCCCGGTGAGGCCGGTACCACTGCGCCGGCCCCAGCTGAGCCCTCCGGACGGTGACGTCGCTGCATGACCCGGCCCTACGCCGTCATCGATGACCACGAGCGAGGCGCTGCCGAGCTGCACCGTGCAGCGGGAGGCCCGGGAGTGGCGGACCACATTGGTGACCGCCTCGCGCAGCACCCAGCCGAGCACCAGCCGGTGCCGCGGGTCCACCACGTCCACCTCGTCCGGCACCTCGGCCTCGATCCCTGCGTCCCGCAGTGCGGCGCCGGCATGCTCCAGCTCATCGCCCAGGCGCGCGACCCGCAGGCCCGCGACCGTGGCGCGGATCTCCGCCAGCGACTCCCGGGTCATCGACCGGATCTGCGCCAGCTCAGCCTTCGCCGCCTCCGGGTCGGCGTCCACGAGCCGCTCGGCCAGCTCGGACTTCACCGTGATCACGGTGAGACTGTGCCCGAGCACATCGTGCACGTCCCGCGCGACCCGCTCCCGCTCGGCGACCAGGTTCAGCTCCTGCGCCACGGCCATGTGCCGGTCCTGGCGGTCGTCGATCCACCGGATCAGGGCGGTGACCACACCGACCCCGACCGGGATGATCAGGAACACCGGCCGGGCGGCCAGCATGCCGGTCAGCAGCAGCACCACCAGCGTGAGCGCCAGCCATCCGACGGCCATCCAGAGCGCCCGGCGCAGCGGCTGGGAGAACATGCCGAACGCGACCAGGTAGGCCATCAACCCGAGTGCGTCCACGCCGATGATGAGTCCGAGGGCGAGCGTGAGCAGCACCATCGCGGCCAGCAGCAGCCACCGCTCCTGCTGACTGCCTCTGGCCCGGTTGAGCCGCACGAACCCGTATACGTACACGGCGCCGAACGCGGCGAGCAGCGCGCTCGCCGTGATCTTCAGGCCGAGGGTGAGGTCGGAGGTGAGGATGGCGGCCAGCGGGAAGGCCAGGAACAGCAGCCAGATCCCGCCCATCAGCCAGCCGAAGCGGTCCCATGGTGAGGGCGCAGCGGACGGGGCAGTGGCGTCGTCGGTCATGGCGATGCTCCGATCGTACGGGAGGCGCATCCACCGGGCTACTGACGGGAGCGGCCACGGCGCACCATCAGGAACGCCAGCACCGCGAAGATGATGGTCCAGACCACCAGGTTCAGCACCGGGATCCACAGGCCGTTGCCCTCCACCGGCGGTCCGGTCGTGCTGATCATCATGCCCTCGGTGAGCGGGTACCGGGCCAGTGCCACCAGTCCGTACAGCGGGGTGAACTGTGCCACCGTGAGCATCGCGCCGGAGAGCGGGAAGAAGATGTTGCCGAGGAAGGCGAAGATCACCAGCGAACCGCTCGCGGCACCGACCGCCGCCTCGGACCGGAACAACAGCCCGGCGAGCAGGCCGTACAGGGAGAACACGGCGGCCCCCAGCACCACCACCAGGGCCGAGATCAGCCACGCGGTGCCACTGCCCTGAGAACCGGTGAAGTAGCCGAGCACGTAGATCAAGGTGATCGGGATGAGTGCGATCACGAACGCGACCCCGGCCTTCACCGCCACGTACTGAGCGTCCGACATCGGGGTCAGGCCCAGCTGTCGGCCCCAGCCCTGCATCCGTTCGACGGCGGCCATCCCGCCCACGCCGACGGTCGCGGTGACCGCGCCGAAGGCGGCCATCGAGATCATCGTGTACATGGCGGCGTTCCCGTTGCCGACCGGCGCGTCGGACCAAGCCATCGCGGCGCCGAAGACGATGTACATGAAGGCTGGCAGTACGGCGACGAAGAACATTGAGACGTAGTCGCGGCCGACCCGGCGCAGCTCGATTCCGGTGTAGGTGAGGTTCATCGGAGCGTTCCTTCCGGCTCAGTGGTGGACGTGGTGGTGGCTGCAGCCGCAGTGGGGGCGGTGTCCTGGCCGTTGGTGTGACTGTGCGCGGCGGCCGGTGCACCGCCGGAGGTGAGGGCGACGAACGCCTGGTCCAGGGAGCCGGAGCTGACCTCCAGCTCGGTGCCGCCCAGCTCGGTGAGCAGGGCCAGGGCGATCGCGTCGGAGTCGGTGGCGTGCACCTGCACCCGGCCGGACTCGACGGTGACGCTGTGCACACCGGGCCGGCTGCGCAGCTGGGCCAGCGTCGCCTCGAGGGCGGACCCGTCCACGCGGGCGGAGACGGTGCGGCCGGAGGCGCGGGCGCGGATCTCGGTGGTGGTGCCGTCGGCGACGATCTGCCCGGCGGCCATCATCACGATCCGCTGGGCGAAGGCGTCCGCCTCCTCCAGGTAGTGCGTGGCGAAGATGACGGTGCGGCCGCTGTCCGCGTCGGCGCGCATCGTGTCCCAGAACTCCCGGCGGGCGGTCACGTCCATCCCGGCAGTGGGTTCGTCCAGGATGAGCAGGTCGGGATCGGGCAGGAGCGCGAGGGCGAACCGCAGCCGCTGCTGCTCCCCGCCGGAGCACTTGGACACCTTGCGCCCGGCGAGACTGGTGATGCCAGCCTTCTCGAGCACCTCGTCCACCGGCCGCGGGTCCGGGAACGTGGAGGCGATCATCTGCACGGTCTCCCGGACGGAGAGGTCGCGGAGCAGCCCGCCGCTCTGCAGCACTGCCGAGACCCGCCCGGCGCGGACCGCCTGCCGGGGCCGTTGGCCGTGCACGCTGACGGTGCCCGTGGTCGGTTCGGTGAGGCCGAGGACCATGTCCAAGGCGGTCGTCTTCCCAGCACCGTTCGGGCCGAGGAAGGCCATGATCTGCCCGCTCGGCACCTCGAGGTCGATGTTGTCGACGGCGACCACGGGCCCGTCGGCCGTGCGGAACTGTTTCGTCACGCCGACCAGCTGGACAGCTGGCGCGGTGGTTGCTGATGTGCTCATGGCCACCAGACTGCCGATCACCGGGGGTGGCGCGCGATGGTGCGCCGTCATGAATGGCATATGACAGGTGTCATCTCCGCGCTGGTGCGTGCGTCATCTGCGCAGGTCGCAGCGCCGCACGGACGTGCCGGCCGGCTGCCGGGCGGTGCCTAGACTTGGCCGATGCCTGAACGTGAGCCCGCTCCGGCGACAGTGGCGCTACCACCCGGCGCGGCCACGGCGCTGACCCCGCTGCTGACCGGGCGCCGCTCGATCAAGGAGCTCACCGGCGACGTCCTGGACCTGGAGGAGGTGGCAGGGCTGCTCCGGCATGCGGCCGGCGTGGACGGCGCCGGGCACCCTACCTACGCCTCCGCCCGGTCGGCGCACCTGGTGTCGGTCACGCTCGTGGCCGGTGCGGTGGCCGGTCTGCACCCGGGGTCGTACCAGTACCAGGCCAGTCGGCACCTGCTGCGCACCGAGGCGCTCGGCGACCAGCGCCCGGCGCTGGCCGCTGCGACAGTGGATGCGCACTGGGTGACCGGGGCGCCCGCAGTCCTCGTGCTCACTGCCGACATCCGGGCGGCCGATGCCCGGTTCGCTGAGCTCGGCCCGGGTCAGGGCGACCGGTTCGCCTGGTTGGAGGCCGGGCTGATCACCCAGAACGCGTACCTCTGGGCTGCCGCGGTGGGCCGGGGCGTCGCGTTCATCGGCGGGCTGGACCGGGCCGCGTTCGCGCGCGAGGCGGGGTCGCTGCTGCCCGCCGGGCACACGGTGCTCGGCCTGCTCCCGGTGGGGCACCCCGCGTAGCCACGTCAGCTCACGCCATTGGAACACCCTTCGCGCGTTGGAGCACGGTTCTATCCGGGTTCGAATGTCCTAACGGTGTTCCAGTGCGGCGGGCGGTTCAGGCGCGCTGCTCGAACTGGGCGAAGCGCCAGGCGAGGCGCTCCCGGCTGGGGGCGTCCCCGCGGCGCGCGGGTAGATGCAGCGACCGCCCGTGCATCTCCTGCAGGCCGTGGCGCAGCATCGGCCCGTCGGTCTCGGCGAGCAGCTCCAGGGCGATCTGCACCCGGTAGTCCGGGCTGATGCCGAGCATGTTCTGGTCATAGGCACTGTGGTGGATCTTGCACAGCGAGAGCCCGTTGTCCACAGTGGGAGCACCGTCCAGACCGTCCGCCGCGCCGGCGTGGGAGTCGGGGACGATGTGCGCGGCATCCAGCAGCGACCCGTGGTGCAGCCGGCACACCGCGCACCGGGTGGCATAGGCGTGGATCACCCGGGTGCGGAACGCCGGCTGGTGCAGCCGCTGCTTGGCCAGCCGGCGGGCGTAGGCACGCTGCGGTTCGCCGAGGTCGCGCAGGTCACCGAAGTACCGGAATGCCTCGTCGAAGGCGATCACGAACGCCCGCTCCTCCGGGTAGTCCTCCACGACGTACACCGGGGCCACCGGAGTGTAGATGTTCGGCTGCTCCTTGCGGAAGAACAGCAGCGGCGCACCGGTGGTCATCGCTTCGCGGAGCTTGCGGTTGTCCCCGCCGAAGGGGTCCCCGGACCGGTAGGCGTAGTGCAGGAACCCGTCTTCGGACTCCACATCGTCATAGGGACCGTGTGCGGAGCTGACGATGGACAGGGTCGCGGAGAACGCCGCCGGGTTGCGGATCCCGCGGGAGAAGTCGATGAGCGGCAGCCGCTCGCCACCGTGCCGGAAGCTGAGCAGCTCCTCGCGGTGCAGGAACCCGCCGTTCGCCTCGGCACGCACGAGCACCCAGCCGATGATCAGCTCACGCAGCGCGCGCTCGGAGACGGGGTCCACGCCCAGAGCTCACCAGGTGTGCAGAGACTTTGCAAGCAGGTCAGGTGTGCGCAGTCTCCTCGGTTCCGACCTGCGCAGCAGATCGGTGTCCCTCAGAGAGGGTGCGTTCCACCGCCCGCTGAAGAGGCCGGTAGTGCGCCAGCACGGCTTCTCGGTAGCTGCCGACGTCGCCAGCCTGTACCGCCTCCAGCATCTGGCCGTGCGCACGAGCTGTCTCGACGATGTCTGCGCCCGGAGCCACCCCCAGGTGGGGCTGCAGGTCCGTGTGGATCGTCCAGAATGCGCCGACGAGCTCGCTGATCAGGGTGTTGTCGACCTTCTCCAGCAGCAGCTGGTGGAACGCCCGGTCCTCATCGATGAACAGCTCACCCTGAGCGGCCTTGGCGGTCATCGCATCGACGAGAGCGGCCAGATCGTCGTCCTGGGTGCCGGTGTACTCCGCCACGAGCCGATCGGCCATCGCAAGGTCGAGAGCGATGCGCACCTCCAGGACCTCCCGGAGCGTGCGGAGGTCCTGGTCGGCGTCCGATCGAGCGCGGAAGATCAGCCCGTTCACGAGCGGGGCCAGGCTCAGGCCGCCGACGAAGGTCCCGTGACCGTGCCGCACCTCGATGATGTCCAAGCTGGCCAAGGTGCGGATCGCCTCACGCACCGACGACCGCGAGATGCCGAGCCGCTCGCACAGAGAAGTCTCAGTCGGCATGGGGTCCCCGGGCCGGAGCCCTTCGGCAAGGATCAGATCCTTGATCGCCTCGGTCGCGGACCAGGCCGACTTACGGGTGCTGGTCGTTCCGATCGTGCTCGTCGATGGTCTCATCAGGATGGCCCTCCACAGTTGCGCGGCCAGTCTAGGTTGATCGGACGTCCGATATCGCCGAGACGAATCTCTTGACGGCCGCGCTGACTCATGCCAGTCTACCCGGACAACGGACATCAGACATCGGACACAGGGAGGTCTCGATGCATGGCACCGGCCCGGGGCGGTGGCCCACGTCTGCTGCCAGACCGCGGCCCACGAGACGCCAGTTCGCTGCGCTGGCGGCGGCGACGGTCGCTGGCAGCGTGACCGCTTGCGGCTCGGACACGCGCAGCCCCAACACGCCCGACGGTGTGCTCAGCGGGGACCTGCTCGTGTGGACCAGCTTCACTCAGGGCCCCCGCGCGGAGTGGATGCAGCAGATGGCCCGGGCGTTCGAAGCGGCGCACCCCGACGTGCGCGTGAAGATCGAGACGTTCTCGTGGCCTGACTTCTACACCAAGTGGACGATGGGTCTGGCCGCGGGACAGGTGCCCGACCTCTCCAGCGCGTTGCCGACTCACGTCGCCGAGCTGCTCGATGTGGACGCCCTGGTCCCGCTGGATGATGTGATCGACCAGATTGGTCGGGACCGCTTCGCAGCGGCCGCTCTGGCCGAAGGGGAGATGGGCGGAGCGAACTATTCGATGCCGCTGTACACGCATGCTCAGGTGATGTGGTACCGGACCGACCTGCTGGACCAAGCAGGTCTGGAGGTGCCCTCGACGTGGGACGAGCTGCGGCACGCGGCCGAGGTGCTCACCACCGACGACGTCTACGGACTCTCTGTGCCGATGGGGTCCGGCGACATGATGGCGACCAGGTTCCTGAACTACTACGTGCAGTCCGCCGGTGAGCGCCTCCTCAACGATGACGGATCGGCCAACCTGACCTCCCAGGCTGTGCTGGACGGGATCGCCTACTGGGTGGACATGTACCACACCGTGGCACCGGAGGGGTCGATCAACTACGACGTGCTGCAGCAAGCGACCTTGTACTACGAGGGCAAGACGGCGTTCGACTTCAACTCCGGCTTCCAGATCTCCGGTGTGCAGCAGAGCAGTCCAGAGCTCGTGGAGTACGTCGCAGCTGCCCCCTTGCCAAGGCTGAACGACAGCGACTCGCTGTACGGCGGCGAGACCTCGAACACTCCGATGATCGTCTGGGAGGCCTCCGACATGCAGGAGGAGGCCAAGGCTTTCCTGCGTTCCCTCTATCAGACCGAGGAGTACATCGAGTTCCTGCACTCGGTGCCAGGTGGGATGTTGCCGGCGCTCTCGGACATCTCCGACGATCCGGCGTACCTCGATGACCCGGTGCTCGAACAGTTCGCTGACACAGTCGAGGTGATCGACGAGGCAGTGCCGCTCGGCACGGCGATCGGCATGGAGAACGGTCCCACGGTCCAGGCCAGCATCCTGACCAGTCAAGGCATCGTGGAGCGCCTCTTTCAAGACATCGTCCTCACCGGGACGCCGGTCCCAGAAGCTGCGCAGGCCGCTGAGGAGCAGCTGAACTCACTGTTCGAGATGGCCGGCGTGGAGATGGAGCACTGATGTCCAGCATCACGGTCAACCGTCCGCCTGCTCCGACTGACCCGTCACCACGGCGACGAACGGTCACCGGCCTGTGGCGGAGGCTGGCGCGGGCAGACAAGGTCGGTGTGGCGTTCGTCCTGCCGAGCATGGTCGCCGTCATCGGCCTGCTCATCTATCCGGTCCTCTCCAGCGTCTACTACAGCCTGACCGACCAGAACCTGCTCCGCCGCGACCATGAGATCGTCTGGCTGGACAACTTCAGGAAGCTGATCACCAACGCGGACTTCTGGTCGGCGTTTGGAACCTCGATCCGGTGGACGGCGGGATCGATCGCGGGCCAGCTCCTGCTCGGGCTGCTGCTGGCCCTATGCCTGGACAAGGTGCGGCGGTTCTCCGGCCTCTACCGGGTGCTCCTTATTGTCCCATGGGCCTTCCCGCCGATCATCATCGGGTTTGGCTGGCAGTGGATCCTGGACGACGTCTACGGCTTCCTGCCGAACCTGCTCACCGCTCTCGGGATCACTACGGAAAATGTGAGTCCGCTGGCGGACCCGGCCACTGTGTTCTGGGCCGTGCTCGGCATCAACATCTGGTTCGGCGCTCCGTTGTTCATGGTGAACATCCTCGCCGCGCTGAAGACGATTCCGAAGGAACAGTTCGAGGCGGCCCTCATGGATGGGGCTAACGCCTGGCAGCAGTTCTCCTTCATCACCCTGCGGCACATCCGTAACGTCATCGGTCTCCTGGTGATCCTCCGCATCATCTGGGTGTTCAACAACTTCGAGCTGTTGTTCCTTCTCACCGGTGGCGGGCCAGGCAACCTGACGACGACGCTCCCCATCTTCGCTTATCGCACCGGCTGGGGCCTCCATCAGCTGGGGATGGCGTCGGCGATCACCGTCCTGCTGCTGGTGTTCCTCCTGCTCATGGCGCGCATCGCGTTCGCCGCCCTCAACTACTGGGAGCGTGAAGACTCATGAGGTCGCTCACCCCGGGAAGGGTCGCCGCCTCCACGGCCCGGCACCTGTTCCTGATCGCGGTCGCAGTCGCGTTCGTGTTTCCGCTGGTATGGATTCTGATCTCGTCCTTCACGCCGAGCGCCGAGCTGACCAGCGATCCGCTCGGAGTGCTTCCTGACTCGGCCACGCTCGAGCACTACCGAACCGTGATCACCGAGCTGGGTTTCCTCACGAACCTGCGCAACAGTGTCCTCATCTCCCTGGCCTCGACGGCGATCACGATCGTGCTGGCAACACTCGCAGCGCATGGGGTGGTGCGGTTCTTCCCCCGGGTCGGTCGACGTCTCACCCGCCTCTTGATCGCGACCTACATGTTTCCGCCGATCCTGCTCGCCGTGCCCTACGCGACGATCATGATCAAGCTGAACCTGGTGAACACCTACACCAGCCTCATCCTGGCGTATCTGTCCTTCACCCTCCCGTACGCAATCTGGATGCTGGTGGGCTTCTACCAGACCGTTCCACTCGAGATCGAGGAGAGCGCGGCGGTCGACGGCGCCGGGAAGCTGCGCATCTTTGCCAGGATCAGCACACCGATCGTCGCACCGGGAATTGCGGCGACTGCGGTCTACACATTCATCAACTCCTTCAACGAGTTCCTCTATGCGCTGCTTTTCATCAGCTCGACGGAGAAGATGCCCGTCGCGGTGGCCCTGTACTCGATCACCGGAGCCGAGGTGCTCGACTGGGGAGCCATGATGGCCGCTTCCGCGCTCGTCGTCGTGCCTTCGGTGCTGTTCTTCATGTCGATCCAGAAATACATCGCCGGTGGGCTCACCGAAGGCACCGGCAAATAGCTCGCCCTGTTCCACCACCCAGTGAAGTGAGAGTTCATGATCAAGTACGGAATCGTCGGTACCGGATACTTCGGTGCAGAGATCGGGCGCGTCCTGCAGGAATGGGACGATGCCACAGTGACCACGGTCTACGACCCGGAGAAAGCCGCCCGGGTCGCGGCGGAGCTCGGTGCGACGGTCGCTGGTTCGGCCGCGGAGGTGGCGACCTCTGCGCAGGTCGACGCCGTGGTGGTCGCCTCACCCAACTGGGCGCACCAGGATGGTGTTCTTGCTGCTGCCCATGCCGGCAAACCGGTGTTCTGTGAGAAACCCATTGCTCTGAGCTATACGGACTGCGTGGCGATGCTCCGAGCGGCGGAGGAGGCCGGTGTGCTCTTCATGGCCGGTCACGTGATGAACTTCATGGCTGGTGTCCGGGAGGCGAAGCGGCTCATCGCATCGGGAGAGATCGGAGACGTGCTCGTCGTCCGTGCGGTGCGCAACGGCTGGGAGGACGTACAGGAGAGCGTCAGCTGGAAGAAGAAGCGGTCGCTCTCGGGTGGTCATCTGTATCACCACATCCACGAGCTCGACTTCGTGCAGTCCGTGCTGGGGCCGGCGACCAGCGTGTTCATGGCCGGTGGCAACGTGGCCCACTCGGGCCCGCAGTTCGGCGACGAAGACGACATGTTGTTCCTGTCGCTGCAGTTCGACGGATCGAAGTTTGCCACCTTGGAGTACGGCTCTGCCTTCCGGTGGCCGGAGCACTATGTGCTCATCCAGGGGACCGAGGGAGCTCTTCGTATCGACCTCCAGGATGCTGGCGTCGAACTGCGTACTGTCGCGGGCTCGCAGCGCTTCCTGCTGCACCGCAGTGAGGAGGAGGATGCCGATCGGACGGCGATCTACCGAGGCAGCAGCACCGACGGCGCGGTTCAGTACGGGAACCCGGATCGTCGCCCGCCGTTGTGGCTGCGGGGCATCATCGAGGAGGAGATGAGCTACTTCCACGGCCTGATGCGCGGTGGACGCCCGGAGGACGAGTTCGCAGGTCTGACCGATGGCAGCGCAGCAGCAGCCTCGATCGCGACCGCTGATGCGCTGACACGTTCACTGCGAGAAGGCCGGCGGGTCGACGTCTCGGAGATCACCGGTGCCGCCGCCCTGTCCGGCTGAACAGACGCCGCTGCACCTGCCCTCGCTCGACCCCCAGGAAGAAGAATGCCGATGACCGCCGCCGCCCCCGCCCCCGTCGACTTCCAGGGGGTCATCCCGCCGCTGCTCACCCCGCTGACCGCCGACGGGCGGCTCGATGTGCCCAGCCTGGAGCGACTCATCGAGCACCACCTGGCCGGCGGGGTGGACGGCCTGTTCGTGCTCGGCTCCAGCGGTGAGGTGGCGTTCTTCGAGGACGAGATGCGCGAGCAGGTGCTTACCGCGGCGGTGCGCCTGGTGGCCGGTCGGGTGCCGGTGCTCGCCGGCATCATCGACACCCAGACCCGCCGGGTGCTCGCGCACCTGCGTCGGGCGGAGCAGATCGGCGTGGCCGGGGTGGTGGCCACCGCCCCGTTCTACGCCATCACCGGGCCGGAGGAGATCGAGAACCACTTCCGCGCCATCGCCGCAGCCACCGACCTGCCGGTGTTCGCCTACGACCTGCCGGTGTGCGTGCACACCAAGCTGGACCCGGCGCTGCTGGTGCGCCTCGGCAGCGAAGGTGTGCTCACCGGGGTGAAGGACTCCTCCGGGGACGATGTCGGATTCCGGCGGCTGGTGATGATGAACGAGGCCGCCGGGGCGCCGCTGACCCTGCTCACCGGGCACGAGACGGTCGTGGACGGTGCGTACCTGGCGGGCGGGCACGGGTCCGTGCCCGGGTTGGGCAACGTGGACCCGGGCGGCTTCGTGCGCCTGGACCGGGCCGCCCGCGCGGGAGACTATGCCACGGTGCGCACCGAGCAGGAGCACCTGGCGGCACTGTTCGAGATCGTCTTCGCCCCGGTGGGCAAGACCGGTCCCGCCGCCGGGGTGGGTGCGTTCAAGACCGCGCTGTACCTCATGGGTATCGTCGACACCAACACGATGAGCGCACCGATGACCGCGCTCGAAGGAGAGAACGTGGAACGTGTCCGGGCCGTGCTCACCGGCCTCGGGGTCGAGCTGGTGCGATGACCGGACCACACCGATGATCCAGACTGTGCCGGCGGCCCAGCCCGCGCCGGTGCTCGCCGCCGACCTCGGCGGCACGAAGATCAGCGCCGGCCTGGTGGACGGTGCCGGGCGGGTGCACGCCCGGCGCACGGTGCCCACCGGGGCGATGGCCGGTCCGGTCGCTGTGGTCGCCACGCTGGTCGAGGTGCTCACCGTGGTGCGCGAGGATGCTGCCGCCCAGGCGCTGGCCCCGGCTGCGGTGGGCATCGGCACCGCCGGTGTGGTGGACTCGGGCACCGGCCGGATCGTCTCGGCCACCGATGCGATCCCCGGTTGGGCCGGCACCGAGCTGGGCACCAGCGTGGCAGCGGCGCTCGACCTGCCCACCCGGGTGCTCAACGACGTGCACGCGCACGCGCTCGGTGAGGACACGTTCGGCGCCGGGGCGGGGGCTTCCTCGCTGCTGCTGGTGGCGGTGGGCACCGGCATCGGCGGCGCCCTGGTGCAGGGCGGCGCTGTGCTCACCGGCACCCGCGGGGTGGCCGGGCACGTCGGCCATGTGCCGGTGCCGGAGGCCGATGGGGTGCCGTGCACCTGCGGACGCACCGGTCATGTGGAGGGACTGGCCTCCGGCCCGGGGACGCTGGCCGCCTACCGGCGTGCCGGCGGGCAGGCCGGCGACACCCGCGAGGTCGTGGCCCGGGCAGAGGGCGGTGAGGAGCTCGCTGCCACAGTGCTGCGCACGTGCGCGCTGGCCATCGGCCGGATGGTCGGCGGCCTGCTGAACGTCCTGGACCCGGAGGTGGTGGTGCTCACCGGAGGGATGGCCGGCGCGGGCAGGTCGTGGTGGCAGGCGGTGCACGACGGCGTTGCTCACGAGGCGATCGACCTCGTCGCGGGCACGGAGGTGCTTCCCGCCACGGCCGAGGATGCCGCGCTGCTCGGTGCCGCACAGTTCGTGAACACACGGGAGGAACCCTGATGACCCACCCGATGCTCGAGCCGCTGCGCGGCGGGCTGATCGTCTCCTGCCAGGCCTACCCCGGGGAGCCGATGCGGCACCCGGAGACGATGGCGCAGGTCGCCGCATCAGTCGTGGCCGGGGGGGCGGTGGCAGTGCGCGCCCAGGGGCTGGCGGACATCTCCCTGGTCGCCGACCGGGTCGACGTCCCGGTGATCGGCATCTGGAAGGACGGCCAGACGGGTGTCTTCATCACCCCCACGCTGGCGCACTGCCGCGAGGTGCTGGCCGCAGGGGCGGACATCCTCGCCCTGGACGGCACCCAGCGGGAGCGCCCGGACGGTCTCACTCTCGCCGAGACCGTCCACCGGGTGCGTGCGGAGACCGACGTCCCGGTCATGGCCGACTGCGACAGCCTGGAGTCCGCACTCGCCGCCGCCGAGGCCGGGGTGGACATCGTCGGCACCACCCTCGCCGGGTACACCCCCACCCGGCCGGCGACCGACGGTCCCGACCTGGAGCTGCTCGCCGAGATCGTCCAGGTGCTGCCAGAGGTGCCGGTACTCGCCGAAGGTCGCATCCACACACCCGCCCAGGCCCGGGCAGCAGCCCAGGCCGGGGCATACGCCGTAGTGGTGGGCACCGCGATCACCCACCCGACCACGATCACCGGCTGGTTCGATGCCGCCGTGCGCCGCGCCTGACCGGACCCGCACACCTGCCGGGTTGCGGCGATGCCCCGCGACCGGCGCGGTGTCGGCGATACTGTGCGGATGCAGTACGTGTCCAGGGTGCCGCGGCTGCCGCTGAGGGCGCTGATCGACGACCTCTACTACCTGGAGGGCGCGCCGCCGTACGCCCGGCTGGTGCTGCCGCCGATGCCGGGCGCGCTGCTCATCGTCAACCTCGGCCAGCCGTTCCGTCTCCGCAGCGGCAGCGACCCCGAACCAGCCGAGTACGCCGACGGGTGCGTGGTCACCGTCCCCACCCGAGCGTTGGTGTTCGGCTATCCACCCCAGACCCGGTCCGTCGGCGTGCACGTCAAGCCATGGGGCCTGGCACCCTTCCTGCCGGTGCCCGCGACCGAGCTGCGGGACCGGCCGGTGACCCTCGAGCAGGTGTGGGGCCGGGCCGCCACCACTGAGCTGCGGGACCGGCTGGCCACCGCCGACACCCCGCACGAGATGCTGGTGCTGCTCGAGCACGAGCTGGTGCGGCGGCTGTCCGCGGCGCCAGGACTGGGGCTGGTCCGGCAGACGAGCAGCGTGCTCGCGACCACCCGAGGAGCGGTGCCGATCGGTGACCTGACCGCGGCGACCGGTGTCAGCAGCACCCACCTGGCGCACCGGTTCAAGCAGCTCATCGGTGTCCCGCCGAAACGGCTGGCGCGTACCTACCGGTTCGCCGCCACCGTGTTCTCCATCGATCCCGCCGGCCCGGTCGACTGGGCCCGGACCGCCTATGAGGCCGGCTACTTCGACCAGGCCCACTTCGGCCACGACTTCCGCGCATTCACCGGGTACACGCCGACCCGATACGTGCAGATCCGGCGGCAGTTCCTGCGCGAGCACCCCGGTCACGTGCTGGACAGCTGGCCGCTGCCAGCCGCTTGATTTCTTACAAGAGCACCGGCCCACCCGTGACTAGCTTGGGGGAAAATCCGCAGCAGAAGGAGACCCCGTGGGCAAGGTGATCATGTACAACGTGGTGTCGGTGGACGGTTTCATCGCCGACGAGAACGACCACCCCGGCCCGTTGTTCGACTGGTACGGCAACGGAGACGTCCCACTGGACGCCAGCGGTGAGATCAACGTGTCCCGGACGTCCTACGAGTACATCCGGCCGTACTGGGACCAGATCGGGGTGACCATCGTCGGGCGGCACGTCTTCGACCTGACCAACGGCTGGGACGGGACACCCCCGGGCGGTGTCGACCACGTGGTCGTCGTGACGCAACGGCCGGCCCCCGACGGCTGGCCAGCGGAGGCTCCCTACCACTTCGTCGACGGCGTCGAGGCAGCGATGACCACAGCACAGGAGCTCGCCGGTGACCGTGTGGTCGAGGTCGCCGCCGGCGATGTCGGTGGTCAGCTGCTCGCCGCAGGGCTGGTCGACGAGGTGCGAATGGACGTCGTCCCCGTCGTGCTCGGTGCGGGCAAGCGCTACTTCGGGTCGGTCGACACGCAGCACCTGCTGGACGGTCCGGACGAGGTGGTCCAGGGGAACCGGGTGCTGCACCTGCGCTACCAGGTGCGGCGTGGATAGAGCATCGTTGCTCCGAGCAGCTGCATCAGATCTGAATCAGCTATGATGCAGGAATGAGGACGACCGTCAACCTCCCGCCGGCGGTGCACCGTCGCGCGCAGGAGATCGCCGCCCGCCGTGGTCAGCCGCTGTCCACCGTGCTGGCCGATCTGACGATCCGTGGGCTGGCGCAGCTGGATGAGCCGGTCGATCTCGCCGTGGATGAGCGGACCGGGCTGCCGGTGCTCTCGATCGGACGTCGCGTCACCACTGCTGAGGTGGCAGAGATCCTGGACGACGAGTGACCTTCCTGCTCGACGCGAACGTGCTCATCGCCCTCACCGTCGCTGAGCACGAGCACCACGACCGTGCGGCTGGGTGGCTCCGCGGGATCGAGCGGTTCGCGCTGTGCCCGATCGTGGAGGGCGCGCTGGTGCGGTTCGTGGTGCGGATCGGGGAGCATGCCCGCACCGCACGCCTCATGCTCGAGCAGGTCGCCGCCCACCCGCGGTGTGAGTTCTGGGCCGACGACCTGTCCTACCGGGACGTGGACGTCGACGGACTGCAGGGGCACCGGCAGGTGACGGACACCTACCTGGTAGCGCTCGCGGCGGGACAGGGCGGCCACCTGGCCACGTTCGACCGCGCCCTCGCCCGGTCCCACCCGACCACGACCCTCCTGGTGCGCTGAGCCGCTGAACGGCCGACCCTCACGGCACCACGTTCACCAGGTGCGGTGCACGCACGACCACCCGCCGCGGCTCGGCGCCGGCCAGCCGGCGCCGCACAGCATCCAGCCGCAACGCCTGCCGGCGCAGCTCCTCCTCGTCCACGTCCGCCGGCACGCGCAGGTGCCCGCGCACCTTCCCAGCCACCTGCACCACGGCCTCCACCTCCTCGGCGACCAGCAGCGCCCGGTCCACCTCCGGCCAGCGCGCGCGGGCCACCGACGGTTCGTGGCCCAGCGCTGCCCACATCTCCTCCGCGGTGTACGGCGCGAACAGGCTGAGCATGACCGCCACCCCCTCGGCCAGCTCACGCACTGCCAGCTCGCCGGCGCCCGGCCCGCCATCGATCGCCTTCCGGCCGACCGAGACGAGCTCCATCAGCCGCGCCACCACCACGTTCAGCCGTCGCATCTCCATCAGCTCGGTGATCTCGGCGATGGTGCGATGAGTGCTGCGCCGCACCTCCACCGCTTCCGCGGAAGCGCCGAAGCCGCCCGAAGCCCCAGAGGCTCCGGCCGCCCCCACGTCCCGGGCCAGCCGCAGCGCCCGCGCCTGGAACCGGTGCATCGCCTCCGGGTGCACGTCCGCCCAGTCCAGGTCGTCGGCCGGCGGGCCGGAGAAGATGATCGCCAACCGCACCGCGTCCACGCCGTAGGTGTCCAGCTGCTCGGCCAGGTCCACCCCGTTGCCCAGCGACTTGCTCATCGCCGCACCCCGGTTGATCACCTGGCCCTGGTTCAGCAGCGCCGCGAACGGCTCGTCGGTCTCCAGCCAGCCGGCGTCGCGGAGCACCTTGGTGACGAACCGGGAGTAGAGCAGGTGCAGGTTCGCGTGCTCCACCCCGCCCACATAGGTGTCCACCGGCATCCAGCCCCGGGCATCGGCCGGGTCGAACGGCACGTCCTCGCGGCCGGGGGAGAGGTAGCGCAGGAAGTACCAGGAGGAGTCCACGAACGTGTCCATCGTGTCCGTGTCCCGCTGGGCCGGCCCACCACAGGCAGGGCAGGTCACCGCCAGCCAGTCCTTCGCACCGGCAAGCGGTGAGACCCCGGCCGGCAGCAGCTGCTCCCCGCGCAGGTCCGGCAGTTGCACCGGCAGGTCCGCCTCCGGAACCGGCACCACACCGCACGCCGGGCAGTGCACCATCGGGATCGGCGCCCCCCAGTACCGCTGCCGGGAGACCAACCAGTCCCGCAGCCGATAGCTGCGAGTACCTTCCCCGGCCCCGGCCGCCGCCAGCTGGGTCACCACCTCGGCGGCAGCCGGCCAGTCCGGCTCGGTCCCCGGCGCCACCACCAGTCCGGCCGGTGCCTGCGGGATGCCCATCGCCGCCGCGAACGCCGCATCCCGTTCGTCCCCCGCCGGCACGCCCATCACCGCACCGGTGCCGTACCCGGCGAGTACGTAGTCGGCCGCCCACACCGGGATCGGCTCACCGGTGAGCGGGTGCCGCACCGAGGTGCCCAGTGGCACCCCGGTCTTCGTCTGCCCGACGGCGGAGCGTTCGATCTCCGAGCGCGTCGCCACCTGCTCGCGGTACTCGGCCAGCGCGGCCCGCGCCTGCGGCGCGCACCACGCCCACGCTGTGGCGCTCTCCGGCGCCACCGCCAGGAACGTCACCCCGGCCAGGGTCTCCGGCCTGGTGGTGAACACCTCCAGGTGAGTGGACCTGCCCGGGTGAGCACCGCCGTCGTCTGCGAACCGGATCTGCACGCCCTCGCTGCGGCCGATCCAGTTGCGCTGCATCGCCAGGATGCGCTCCGGCCACCGACCTTCCAGCTGCGCCATGTCGTCCAGCAGCCGGTCGGCGTAGTCCGTGATCCGGACGAACCACTGGGTCAGCTCCCGGCGCACCACCGCGGAGCCGCAGCGTTCGCACGCCCCGCCGACCACCTGCTCGTTGGCCAGCACAGTCGCGTCCTGCGGGCACCAGTTCACCCAGCCCTCGTCGCGGTAGGCCAGACCCCGGTGGTACAGCTGCAGGAACAGCCACTGCGTCCACCGGTAGTACTCCGCGTCGTGGGTGTGCAGCCGGCGGGAGAGGTCGAAGCTCACCGCGTAGCGGCGGATCGAGGCCGCCTGGGTGGCGATGTTCGCCTCGGTGTAGGTGGCCGGGTGCTCCCCGCGGGCGATGGCGGCGTTCTCCGCGGGCAGGCCGAAGGAGTCCCAGCCGACCGGGTTCAGCACCTGGTGCCCGCGCAGCCGCCAGTACCGGGCGATCGCGTCCTCGATGGCGAACACCTCGGCGTGACCCATGTGCAGGTCGCCGCTCGGGTAGGGGAACATCGTCAGCAGGTAGCGCGCACCGCTGCCGGCGGCGGGTGGGCCCGGCGGCACGGTCCAGGGGTCGAGCGCGTCCCAGGTGCGCTGCCAGTGCTCCTCGCGCTCGGGGGAGACGGGTCGGACGGCAGAAGTCATCGCAGGTCCTCAGCGGATGGTCGGGGAGAGCACGACCTTCCCTGCGGGGGAGGGTGAGCGCGCCGCGCTGAGGTGTGCTCCGGGTGCGTGCTCAGCGCGACCCGGTTAGCAGCTCCCGTCGGACGACCATGCCGGTCACGATAGACCCATCCGAGCGTCCCAGGGAAGCCCGGTCAGTCGGACTTCCTCTCCTTGGTGGTCGGCCGCCGCCGGTTGAACGCTGCCCTGGTCCGGGAGATCCGGTAGTCGATCCGGTCGTCCACGTAGGAGGCGAGCTCGGGGTACCGGGAGAAGTCCGCGGTGACCTCCTCGGTGACATGTGTGGTGACCCGGTCCAGGCGAGCGCGCAGAG
>DATGRZ010000325.1:0-2333 GCA_035303065.1 Ruania sp. | reverse complement strand
GTACCCCCGGCCATGCCTCCGCACTGGTGACCTCCGGAGTGTTCGCCCGCACCCGCAACCCGCTGTACCTGGGCCTGACCGGCCTGCTGGTGGCCCACGCCCTGTGGCTGGGGTCCAAGCGGGCACTGCTGCCGGCCGGCGCGTTCCTGGTGGTCATCGACCGCTACCAGGTGCCCGCCGAGGAGGCCGCGCTCGCGGAGAAGTTCGGCAGGGCCTACCGCACCTACACCGAAGCAGTGCCCCGCTGGCTGCTGCGATGAGGGCACGCACGCTGCCCGGGACCACCATCACCGCCCCGAACGTGGTGCTCGGGCTGATGCGCATCGCCCAGCGCAGTGACGAGGAGGTCCGCGAGCTGGTCGCCGCCGCCCGGGACGCCGGCATCGACTTCTTCGACCACGCAGACATCTACGGTGGTGCCCCGCACGCCTGCGAGCGGCGGTTCGCCGAGGCGCTGCGGCTGTCCCCGGCCGAGCGGGAGCAGGTCACCCTCCAGTCCAAGTGCGGCATCGTGCCCGACGGGCCGTACTTCGACTTCTCCTTCGCCCACATCATCGACTCGGTGCACGGCTCGCTGGCGGCGCTGGGCACCGACTACCTGGACCTCCTGCTGCTGCACCGGCCGGATGCGCTGGTGGAGCCCGACGAGGTGGCCCGCGCCTTCGACGAGCTCGCTACCGCGGGGAAGGTGCGCCACTTCGGCGTCTCCAACCACACCCCGGCGCAGATCGAGCTGCTCCGGGCCAGCCTGGACCAGCGGCTGGTGGTCAACCAGCTGCAGCTGTCCCTGCCGCACGCGCCGATGATTGCCCAAGGTCTGGCGGCGAACATGGCCGGTCTCGACCAGTCCATCCAGCGTGACGGTGGCGTGCTGGACTACTGCCGGTTGCACGAGATCACCGTGCAGGCCTGGTCCCCGTTCCAGGCGGGGGAGGGGCGTGGGGTGTTCCTCGGCTCGGCGGACTACCCGGAGCTGAACGCGGTGATCGACCGGCTGGCAGCCAGCTACGGGGTGTCCCCGGAGGCGATCGCGACTGCGTGGATCACCCGGCACCCGGCCCAGATGCAGGTGGTGCTCGGCAGCACCACTCCGGCCCGGGTGCGCGCCGCAGCGGAGGGCTCCGACCTGCCGTTGACCCGCCCGGAGTGGTACGAGCTTGCCCGGGCCGCCGGCCACCACGTGCCCTGATCGGGTCAGCGCACCCCGTGCCCTGACCCGCACCGGCCATCGGCTGGTGCGCCGATAATCGCTGTCCCGGATGGCGCGGCCTCGCTACGGTCGCGACCATGCCGATCAGCCTGGTCCGTTCCGCCACTCTCGCACCCACCGACTACGCCTACGCCGCCGCCACCGGCGCCGGTGACCGGCTGCTCTTCCTCGCCGGTGCCTGCCCGCTGGACGAGTCGGGACGAACGGTGGGGGAGGGGAACTACGAGGCCCAGGCCCACGCCGTCGTGGCGAACCTCCTCCAGGCCCTGGCCGACGGCGGAGCGAGCCTTCGCGACGTCGCATTCACTCGCGTACTGGTCGCCTCGAGCGACCAGGCCGACCTGGTCGCCGTGTGGGACGTGGTCCGGGCCGCCTTCGGCGACCACGACGTGCCCTCCACGCTGCTCGGCGTGACCGTGCTCGGCTACCCCGGCCAGCTCGTGGAGGTGGAGGCGGTCGCCACCCTGCCGGAGGCCGACTCCTTCGCCGACGGCGGGTTCAGCGACCCCCGGCTGGCCGCGCTGTACGACCCGCTCGATCCCGACCGCTCCGACCTGGATTCCTACGCCGCGATCGCCGCGGAGCTCGGCGCGGGCAGCGTGCTGGACGTCGGCTGCGGTACCGGCACCTTCGCCTGCCTGCTGGCCGGGCGCGGACTGCAGGTCACCGGGGTGGACCCGGCGGCCGCCTCGGTGGACGTGGCCCGTGGCAAGCCTGGCGCCGAGGCGGTCACCTGGCTGGTGGGGGATGCCACCACGCTGCCACCGATGCAGGTGGACCTGGCCACGATGACCGCCAACGTCGCCCAGGTGCTGACTACCGACGCCGCCTGGGAGGCCACCCTCACCGGCATCCGCCGGGCCCTTCGACCGGGTGGGCACCTGGTGTTCGAGACCCGGATCCCGCAGGTGCGGGCCTGGGAGCGGTGGAGCAAGGAGCACACCTTCTCCTCGGTGGACGTGCCCGGCACCGGCCGGGTGGAGACCTGGAACGAGCTGCTGGACGTGCGCGGGGAGCTGGTCACCTTCCGCGGTGTGGTGCGCCTGGTGGACGAGGACGTGACGATCCCCTCGGTCTCCACGTTGCGGTTCCGCTCCCGGGAGCAGGTCGAGGCCTCGCTGGC
>DATGRZ010000324.1:0-5132 GCA_035303065.1 Ruania sp. | reverse complement strand
GGCGACGCGCTGGTGGTGCAGACCGACCTGTGCCTGGACGAGTTCACCGACCACGGCCACTGCGGCGTGCTCGACGACGCGGGCCGGGTGGACAATGACGCCACGCTCGAACGCTACGTGAGCATGGCGCTCGCCCAGGCTGAGGCCGGCTCCGGGCTGCTCGGCCTGTCCGGGATGATGGACGGGCAGGTCGCCGCGGTCCGCAGCGGGCTGGATGCCGCCGGGCACACCGACGTCCCGCTGCTGGCCTATGCCGCCAAGTACGCCTCCGCGTTCTACGGCCCGTTCCGGGAGGCGGTCGACTCAGCGCTGACCGGGGACCGGCGCACCTACCAGCTGGACCCGGCGAACCGCCGCGAAGGCCGGCGGGAGGCGGCACTGGATGTCGAGGAAGGCGCCGACGTGGTGATGGTCAAGCCGGCGCTCAGCTACCTGGACGTGCTCGCCGACGTGGCCGCGGCCAGCCCGGTGCCGGTGTGGGCCTACCAGGTCTCCGGCGAGTACGCGATGATCGAGGCCGCTGCTGCCCGCGGGTGGATCGAGCGGGACCGGGCGGTCGCCGAGAGCGTGCTGAGCATCGTGCGCGCCGGGGCCGAGGTGGTGCTCACCTACTGGGCAGAAGAGCTGGCTGAGACGCTGAACCGAGGAGAGGGACTGTAGATGACTGACATCGACCGCGCCCGGGCTGTGATCCCCGGCGGAGTGAGCTCACCGGTACGGGCATTCACCGGAGTCGGCGGGGACCCGCTGTTCCTCGCCTCCGCGACCGGACCGTACGTGCAGGACACCGAGGGCCGGCGCTACGTCGACCTGGTCGGCTCCTGGGGGCCGGCGATCCTCGGGCACGCCCACCCGGCTGTGGTGGACGCGGTGCAGCAGGCGGCAGCGCGGGCGCTCTCCTTCGGTGCACCGACCCTGGCGGAGGTGGAGCTCGCCGAGGCCATCCGCACCCGGGTGGCGCCGGCGGAGCTGGTCCGGCTGGTCTCGACCGGCACCGAGGCGACGATGACTGCGATCCGCCTCGCCCGCGGGGTCACCGGCCGCGACCTGGTGATCAAGTTCGCCGGGCACTACCACGGCCACTCCGACGGGCTGCTCGCGGACGCCGGTTCCGGGGTGGCGACCCTGTCCATCCCCGGGTCGGCCGGGGTGCCGGAGGCGTTCGCAGCGCAGACGGTGGTGGTCGGCTACAACGACCTGGACGCCGTGCGGGCAGCGTTCGAGGCGCACCCGGGGCGGGTCGCCGCGGTGATCACCGAGGCGGCTGCCGCGAACATGGGCGTGGTCGCCCCGGACCAAGGCTTCAACGCAGCGCTGGCCGAGATCGCCCACTCCCACGGGGCACTGCTGATCGCCGACGAGGTGCTCACCGGGTTCCGGGTGCACGAAGCCGGCTGGTGGGGCCTGGAGGGTGGCTGGACGCCGGACCTGTTCACCTTCGGCAAGGTGATCGGCGGGGGCCTGCCGGTGGCCGCGGTGGCCGGCCGGGCCGAGGTGATGGGCGCACTGGCGCCGACCGGGCCGGTGTACCAGGCGGGCACGCTGTCTGGGAACCCGGTGGCGGTCGCGGCCGGTCTGGCCACCCTGCAGCATGCCGACGCGGGCGTGTATGCCCGGCTGGACGCGGTGGCCGAGGTACTCGCCGCCGGGGTGCAGCGGGCGCTGGCCGAGGAAGGGGTACCGGTGGCGGTGCAACGGGCCGGGAACCTGTTCTCCTTCGCGTTCGGCACCGCGGACTCCTGCGGGTGGACCGGGCAGGGTCCGCGGGACTACGACCAGGTGCGCAGCAGCGAGTCCTGGCGCTACCCGGCGTTCTTCCACGCGATGCTCGCCGCGGGGGTGAACCTGCCACCGTCGCCGTTCGAGGCGTGGTTCGTCTCCGCCGCGCACGACGATGACGCGGTGGCCGAGATCTTGGACGCGCTCCCGGCCGCTGCGCAGGCCGCCGCCACGGCTCAACCACCCGCCTGACCGGGGTCAGGCGCTCGCCGTCGCGGAGCTGCAGGCCACCACTGCGCCGGTCGGCAGCGCCGCCACCAGCGCCAGGAACGCGACCAGCAGCTCAGCGGGTCCGAAGTTCCAGCTGAGCAGCATGGTGGGTACTGCCACCACCACGGTGCCGAGGGCGGTCAGCGCGAGGGTCGCTGACGCGCGCGTCAGGCTGCGTTGAGTGCGGGTCAGGGCCAGGTTCAGCAGCAGTGCGGACAGCAGTCCGGCGAGGCAGCCGACGATGGCGCCGAAGATCACCGCAAAGAGGGTGACGCTCGGGGTGAAGGGGCCCGGCACGATCAGGTCGAACAGCGGACCCGCCACAGCGCCAGCGACGCAGCCGGCCGCCGTGGCGATCAGGAGGCGCGCGCGGTGCACCCGATGATCGTTTCCTGCTCGCATTGCCTACGCCTCCCCGGTGGCCAGAGTTCCAGCCCAGCTAGGCGGCGTCAATGTTCGGGTTCGCCGTCGTCACGTCCTCAGGCCCCTGACAGACTGGGTCCATGACCGCATCGACTGTTCCTACGCTGATCCTGCGCAACGACGTCACCATTCCCGCCCTGGGCATGGGTACCTGGCCGATGGACGACGCGGAGGTGGCTGACGCCGTGCAGACCGCCCTCGGCATCGGCTACCGACTGATCGACACGGCGGAGAACTACGGCAACGAGCGGGGCGTCGGTGAGGGCCTGCGGCGCTCCAGCGTGGACCGCGGCGAGGTGTTCCTGACCACGAAGCTCAACGAGCGCTGGCACTCCTACGACGGCGCCCGGCAGGCCTTCGAGAACAGTGCGGAGCGGCTCGGTGTGGACTACATCGACCTGCTGATGATCCACTGGCCGCGCCCTGTCGCTGGCGGGTTCACCGACGCCATGCGCGGGCTCGCTGCGCTGCGCGAGGAGGGGCTGGTCCGCGCCGTCGGTGCCTCGAACTTCACCCCCGCCCACCTGCAGGCGGTGATCGACGCCGGCGTGGTGCCGGAGGTGAACCAGATCCGGCGCGACCCGTACAATCCGCAGCACGAGGCGCTCGCTTTCCACGCTGAGCACGACATCGTCACCGAGTCCTACTCACCGATCGGCCGGGCCGGGAAGCTGCTCGGCGAGCCGGTGATCGCCGACATCGCCCGCACGCACGAGCGCACTCCGGCCCAGGTGGTGCTGCGCTGGCACACCCAGACTCAGGCGCTGCCGATCCCCAAGTCCGGTGACCCGGACCGGCTGGTGGAGAACTTCACGATCTTCGACTTCGAGCTCACCGCCGAGGAGCTGGACCAGATCGCCGCACTGGACGCTGGCGATCCGGATGTGCCGGACTCGGAGGTCGCCGGGCACTGAGTGGTGCTCGGGCGCTGCTGCGCACTGCGGTAGTGCCGGGGCGCTCACTCGCGTGACAGCTGCTCGGCCACGTCCTTCAGGCGGGACAGGCGGGTTTCCCAACCGCGCCCGATCGTCTCCAGCTGATCGGCGAGCTCGGTCAGCCGGGCCCCTAGCGCTCGGTAGCGCACCTCCCGTCCGGCACGCTCGCGGTCGGCGAGACCGACCTGGGCGAGCAGCTCCAGGTGCTTGGCGATCGCCTGCCGGCTGACCGGCAGCTGGCGGGCCAGCTCGCTGGCTGACGCGGCCCGGGAACCGAGCACAGCCAGGATCTGCCACCGCGTCTCGTCCCCGAGCGCAGCGCACAGCTCCACGATCGAGCCGTCGACGGCGGGACTCGCCGTCACTGCGTCACCTCGCCTGTCGCCGGGGTCGGGGTGGAGAACGCGGGCGAGGTCGCAGTGTTTCCATGGGTGACGAACGCGGCGAGAGCGTCCAGCACCTGGTTCCACCCACCGACGTTCTCCTCCATCGCGGTCCGACGTGCTGCCTCTGCCTGGCGAGTGAAACCGGACTCGACGACTGTGACCAGGGTGGCTGCGCCGTCGTCGGCAAGGATGAACCGCACCGACGTGGTGGTCTCCTCCTGCTCCAGTCCCCAGCTGAAGGCGAACACCGCTGGTGGCTCCAGCTGGTCGATCCGCACCGCGAACTGGCCGCCCTCGTAGAAGAACCGGCCGCGGGACCCGGGCTTCCAGCCATCGGGGAACTCCGACGGGTGCCCCCACCAGGAAGCCAGGTGCTCCGGAGTGGTCAACGCCGTCCAGACTGCGCTGCGCGGGGCGTCGACGCGCACCGTGCGCAGGATCGTGCCCGCCTCGAGGTCGGCAGCAGCGGGCCCGCCCGCGCGGGTGAGGGAGAGGGTGTAGGCCACCAGCTCGTCGAGCTCGGCGGTCCAGCCGGAGGCGTTGTCCTCCATCGCGGCCCGACGGCCAGCAGCATCGCCCAGCGTGTCGAAGCCGGACTCCACCACCTGCAGCACGGTCTGCCCGGCATCCTCCCGCAGGGTGAAGGTGGCAGTGGTGGTGTTGTCCTCGCGGATCGGCTCGCCGGGTGTGCCCCAGGTGAAGGCGAACTCCTCAGTGGGGGAGAAAGTGACGATCTGCACCGGGAACGGGCCGTGCTCCGGCCAGGCGAACGTGCCGCGGGCGCCGGCGTGCACACCGTCCGGGAAGAGCACCTGCTGCCCGAACCAGCCGGCGATGTGCTCCGGGGTGGTCAGCGCCGACCAGACCGTGGCCCGCGGGGCGTCGATGCGGATCTCCCGCTCGACGGTGAAGGCCTCGTCGTCGATGCTGGCGGGTGGGTTGGTCATCATGCCTCCTATATGCAACGGATAGGTTGCAAGAGACGCTACGCTCGCCAACCCTGACCTGCAACCCAGTGCTTGCATGCCGTTTTCTGAACGGTCATCAGAACGGTTATCAGAAGGGTGGGGGTCCCCAGTGGGGTTGGTCGTTGGTGTCCTCGATCGTGGTGGTGTTGTCGTGGGTCAGGTGGTCGGGGTGGGACAGGAGGGTGGTGGTGGCGTCGGGTTCGCGGCGGTAGTGGTGGCCGGTGGGGGTGGTCCATTCGAAGGTGCCTGGTGTGGTGTGGGTGAGGTGGAAGTCGCCGTGGGTTTTGACTTGGTGGTCGCGTCCGCATAGGGGTGCGAGGTTGGTGGTGTTGGTGGGTCCGCCTCGGGTGGGGTGGGTGTGGTTCCACTCTTGGGTGTGGTCGAGTTGGCATTCGATGGCGCGGTGGGTGCAGCCGGGTCGGGCGCAGGTG
>DATGRZ010000323.1:0-25367 GCA_035303065.1 Ruania sp. | reverse complement strand
CTGTCAGCGCAGTCGGCGGGCGAGCAACCGGTCGTAGCCGCCGAGCAGCCTGCGCACAGCACCGGGGATGCGCTCGTCGCCGGGGTTGACCAGCACGGCCAGCGACATCGGCAGGTTTGAGGCCGCCACCGTGCGTTGGTGGGAGAACGTATCGAAGCCGTACCGGCCGTGGTACTGGCCCATCCCGGAGCCACCCACGCCACCGAACGGTAGCCCCGGCAGGGACTGGGAAAGCGCCCAGTCGTTGCGGGCCACCCCTCCGGAACGGGTGCGGGTCACGAAGCGGCGGTAGTCGGCATCGTCAGGCCCGTACCAGGTGGCCACCAGCGGGGCGGACTCCCGGCCGAGCTCGTCGATCACCTCCTCCACGTCGGTGTAGGAGTGCACGGTCAGCACCGGCCCGAACACCTCCTCGCTGGCGATCGCCATCTCCTTGGTGACACCGAGCACCACTGTCGGCGGCAGGATCCGAGCAGCTCGCAGCGCCTCGTGCCCGGACTCGTCGGAGCGCACCGAGGTGAGCACCTGGGCACCCTTGGTCTCGGCGTCCTCGAGCAGCCCGGTGATCCGCTCATAGGCGTCGTCGTCGATCAGGGTGGTGACGTCGTCGGCGGCGAACATCTCCGGCATCACCTCGCCCCAGGTGGCGAACACGTCCTGCACGAAGGACTTGGTGGCCGAGGCCGGTACGTGCACCACGTCCGGTGAGACGCACACCTGGCCGGCGTTCACCACCCGGGCGTGCGCCACCCGCTGGGCGGCCCGGCGTAGCAGGGACCGCTTGTTCGCAGCGGCCGGGGAGAGGACCACCGGGTTCTTCCCGCCGAGCTCCAGGGTGACCGGGGTGAGGTTCTTCGCGGCAGCGGCCATCACCGCTGAACCGGTCTTGGCCGATCCGGTGAAGAACAAGTGGTCCAGGTCCAAAGAAGCGAACTCTCGGGAGACGGACACGTCCCCGGTGAGCACGGCCATCTCCTCCACGTCGAACGCATCGTGCACGGCGTTGGCGAACACCTCTGAGGTGAGCGGCAGGTGCTCGGGCATCTTGATCATCACCCGGTTTCCGGCCGCGAGCGCGGACACCGCGGGGATGGCAGTGAGGTTCAGCGGAAAGTTCCAGATGCCCATCACACCCACCACTCCCAGCGGGGAGGGGTGCACGGCAGCCTGCACACCGGCAGCCCGGGCGGCCAGCGCCCCGACCCGGCCCCAGGGCCGGCGGGGGCGCATCCAGGCATCCACCCGGGCGCGGGCGTGCTCGGCCTCGATCGCGAACGTGCCCAGGTCGGTGATCAGCGTAGTCACCGGCGAGCGGTGGCCGAAGTCGGTCGAGATCGCTTCCACCAGCTCGTCGGTGTGCGAGATCACGGCGCTGGCGAACCGGTCGATCCGGTCCCGTCGGACGTCCGCAGGGGGCGGACCGTCGCGGTGGAAGGCGGATCGCTGCAGCTGCAGCACCTCCGACATCGGGGTGGAGGTGGTCGTGGCGCTCATTCCTCCACTGTGCCCCTTCCCTGCGGCTCACGCCAACATGCGCGGCTCAGATCACCCACCCGCCGCGGCGGTAGGCGGGGGTTCCCAGCGCGAGCACAGCCAGGGCAGTGACCATCGCGCCGACGATCACCACGGACATCCCGACTGCGTCCGCACCGAGCAGTCCGACGATCGGCGCAACGGTGCCGGCTACTCCCGACTGACAGCAGCCGATCAGCGCCGCTGCAGCGCCCGCCCGCTCCCCGTGCCGGGTGAGGGCCAGCGCCGAGGCGTTCGGCGGGATCAGCGAGTTGATCGCCAGCATCAGCCACAACGGCACGCACAGCCCGACCAGACCGCCGGTTCCGGTGGCGGCCATCACCAGCAGCACCACAGCAGTGGCCACGGAGACCGGCAGCGCCAGACGCATGATCCGCACCGGGGCGAACTTGCGCACCAGAGCGGCGTTGATCTGGGCACCGAGCACCAGGCCGAGACCGTTCACCGCGAACAGGATCGCGAACTGCTGCTCGGAGAGTCCGTAGCCGTCCCGGATCACGAACGGGGAGCCGGAGACGTAGGCGAACAGGGCAGCCATCGCCAGGCCGGGCAGCAGTGCGAGTGCGATGAACTGCGGGTCCTTCAGCAGCACCCGGTAGGAACCGACCACGGCCCGGTTGGACCGGATCCGCTTGTCCGCCGGCAGCGACTCGGGCAGAAACTTCCACACGATCGCGATCAGGACCGCGCCGTAGAGGGCGAGCGCGGCAAACACCGCCCGCCAGTGCCACACCGAGGCGATCAGTCCGCCGATGGTCGGGGCGAGCAGCGGGGCCACACCGATCACCAGCATCAGCCGGGAGAGCATCGCAGAGGCCTCGGCACCGATCAGCCGGTCCCGGATCACCGCCACGGCCACCACTGCTGCGGAGGCGTTCCCGATCCCCTGGATGATGCGCAGGACGATCAGCGGCGCCACTGACGGCGCCCACAGGCACAGCAGGGAGGCGATCACGTGCACGCTCACTCCGACCAGCACCGGGGCGCGGCGCCCGTACCGGTCCGAGAGCGGCCCGATGAGCAGCTGCCCGATGGCACCGCCGATCAGGGTGGCGGTGATGGTGAACTGCACGGAGGCCTCACCGGCAGCCAGGTCGACCACGACCTCCGGCAGCGAGGGCAGGTACATGTCGGTGGTCAGCGCACCGAGGGCGGCCATCGCACCGAGCAGCATCACCAGCTTGACCGTGGAGGACCGACGGCGCGGCGCAGCGGCGCGGCCGCTGTGCGACCCACGCCCGTGGTCCAGGTGGGCGGACCTGTCCGGGAGAGCTCCGCCGTCGGCGGTAGCGAGGTTCGAGCGGTCGGTGGTCTCAGCGGGCGCAGGCGAGGTCAAGGGCAGGCTTCCGGGGCAGCAAGCGGTCCGGCCCGACGGCGGTGGGCCAGGTGGTCAGTGCAGAGGGCGTGGCGCTGAGCGCACCACGGGTGTGGGCGGAAACGCTCCGAGAGCGCAGCACGGCCCACGCTCTATTCTGCTCCGCAGATGTGACTGTGGTCGAATCGTTTCGTGAATATCTGGTGTGATTCCGCCGACAGTCCGAGTCAACGGGTCTTTGCGGCCTTGGCGGCGACCTTCATCGCCTTCTTGGTGGCCCGGACCTCCTGCAGCGACGTGGCGTCGCGCACGTCGGCGATCGAGCGTCGCGCCTCCGGCTCGCCGTAGTCGCCGGCTGCCTCCTGCCAACCTGGCGCCTGCAGGTCGCGCTGCTTGCCGAGGAGGGCGAGGAAGATCTTCGCCTTCTGGTCACCGAAGCCCGGTAGTGCCTTGAGTCGGCGGAGGACCTCCTTGCCGTCCGGGTCGTCGCGGGTCCACAGCGCCGCGGCATCACCGTCATAGTCGTCCACCAGCACCTGGCACAGGGCCTGGATCCGGCCTGCCATCGACCCGGGGAACCGGTGCACCGCCGGCGGTGTGGCGCAGATCTGGGCGAAGTCGTCGGGGTCGGTCGCCGCGATCGCCTCTGCACTGAACGAGGCCATCCGTTCGCTCAGCTTGGCCGGACCGGCGAACGCGGTCTCCATCGGCACCTGCTGGTCCAGCAGCATGCCGATCAGCAGCGCCAGCGGGTCGGAGTCGAGGAGAGCGTCAGCGGCATCGTCACCGGTGAGCCAGAGGGAGGTTGCCATGGCCCCATGCTGCCACCATCGAGCCGCTCGCGGCAGATCCCTGCGATGCGGCAAAGGCTTAGCAAATCAATCGCCAACACTTCACTACTAAATTGTGGAGATTGTTTCATCACAATAACGATACGTGCGTCGATTCCAGGCTCCAAGGGCCATCGGCAAGCACCCTGAACGCCCCTGGAAAACCGCAGGATCCTGCGACTTCCACCCCCAGCCGAGCGGACGCTGAATCGCAGGTAAAATGCCCTTTCGTTCCGGTTGAGGGGTGAGGTGAGGTTGCCTAGCGTGAGCACGCATCAACGACCTGTCGGGGTAGCCCGTCCGGTACATCCTGCCCATCTGCGCGGCATTGTCGCCAGAGCTGGTGGACTTCTCCTCCTGGGCGGGCTGCGCCGGTCGACGCCTCCACCAACTGAAGGGACCATGATGGCAAATTCGATTCGGCGGACCGCCGGGGTGACGGCCACGGCGGCAGCGGTTGCGCTCGGTCTTGCCGCCTGTGGGGCCGCACAGGAGGCCGGAGGCGATGGCGACGGCAACCTCCTCGAACAGCTCCAGGACGAGGGCAGCATCACCGTGGCCTTCGCTGGTGAGATCCCCTACAGCTGGGAGACCGAGGACGGCGAGCTCACCGGTGCGACGATCGCGCTCGACCGAGAGATCTACGCCGCGATGGGCATCGACGAGGTCGAGGGCCAGTACGTGGACTGGGATGCCCTCATCCCTGGGCTGAACAAGGGCGAGTACGACTCAGTCTCCGCGGGGATGTCGATCCTGCCGGACCGCTGTGCACAGGCCTCCTTCTCTGACCCGGCCCTGATGTACACCACCGGACTGATGGTGGCGGAGGGCAACCCGATGGGGCTGAGCGACCTGCAGAGCGTCATCGACTCCGACGCTCAGCTTGCCGTGCAGTCCGGCACGATCGAGCAGGGATACGCGGAGGACCTCGGGATCTCTAGTCCGGAGGTCGTGCAGAGCTCGCAGGACGGTATGGCCGCGGTCTCCAGCGGCCGGGTGGACGCCTTCGCGCTCACCGCGATCTCGCTGCGGTCCATGGCCGAGGACAACCCCGACTCTGCTGTGGAGGTCACTGAGGCATTCGTCGCCGAGATCGACGGTGTGCCGCAGATCAGTCCGGGCGCCACGGTCTTCCGGGACGAGAACACTGACCTTCTGGAGGCCTACAACGAGCAGCTCGACGCGATCGTCAGCGACCCAGACCGCTTCGAGGAGGTTGTCGGTGAGTTCGGCTTCACCGAGGCCGAGCGTCCTGCAGAGGGCCTGACCACCGAGATGTTCTGCGAGGGCACCGACGAGGACCTCCAGGAAGCCGCCGAGATCCAAGAATCCAAGTAGCGAAGGCTCAGTCACGTGACGGAGTTCTTCTCTGACTTCAGCACGGTGCTGCCGAGGTTGATCACCGAGGGCCTGTCGGCCACGGTGTACTCCTTCCTCGGCGGCGCCGTGCTGATGCTCGTCGTCGCTGTGCTCCTGGGCGTGGCCATGCACCAGGGGCCGAAGTGGTTGGCAATCCTGGCGCGGATCATCGTGGAGGTCTTCCGCGGCACGTCGCTGATCGTGCAGCTGTTCTGGATCTTCTACGTGTTCCCCCAGCTGTTCGCCGTGGACCTCGGCAGCCTCTGGTCCGCGATCGTGGCGCTGGGCCTGAACTACGGCGCCTACGGCGCCGAGGTGGTGCGGGGTTCGCTGAACGCCGTACCGAAGGGGCAGTGGGAGACCACCACTGCGCTCTCCATGCCATGGCTGACCAAGATGTGGCGGATCATCTGGCCCCAGGCGTGGGCGCTGATGCTGCCCGGGTTCAACAACCTAGCAGTGATGCTGGTCAAGGGCACCGCAGCAGTGGGTCTGGTGCTGCTGAACGACATCACGTTCGAGGCGAACCAGGCGCGGATCACCAACGGCGTCTGGGCCGCCTTCGGCTCCGCGCTGCTCATCTACCTGGTGATCGCACTGATCGTCTCGACGCTCTTCCGGTGGATGGAGCGTCGCGCCCAGCACCGTCTCGGCCTGTGGGTCAAGGCAGCGACCACCACCAAGGCAACAGCAGAGGCGGTGGCCTGACATGTTAGCTGCGATCTTCGATGGGAGCCTGGCCGCCGAGGCCTTCCCACAGCTGCTGGAACAGTTCCTCAAGGTCACCCTGCTGGTGACCGTCGTGGCGTCGATCCTCTCGGTCGTCCTCGGCCTCGTCTGGGCGATTGCACTACGTCAGCTCCCCGGGTGGTTGGGCTGGCCGTTGCGTCTCTTCCTGGACTTCATCCGGATGACGCCGATCCCGGTGCAGCTCCTCTTCGTGTTCTACGGCGTGGTCGTGTTCAAGCCCCGTGTAGATGCGCTGATCATCGGTGTGATCGTCTTCGGGGTGCACTACTCCACCTACATGGCGGAGTCCTACCGGGCCGGGATCGAGTCCATCCGCTCTGGACAGTGGGAGGCGGCCACAGCGCTGAGCCTTCCGGCCACGCGCACCTGGCGTGCGGTGATCCTGCCGCAGGCGATCCGGAACACGTTGCCGTCTCTGGGTAACTGGACGATCGCGATGTTCAAGGACACCCCGTACCTGATCTTCATCCACGTCGGAGAGATGGTCACCCGGGCGCGGGAGTTCGGCGGGATGAAGTTCAGCTACATCGAATCGTTCACCATCGCCGGCCTGATCTTCCTGGCCGCCAGCTACCCGACTGCTGTCCTGATGCGAAAGTTGGAGAAGAAACTTGAGTACTGACGACAAGACCCAGGCATCAGCGGCGCCGCAGCCGGAGGCGTCGCCGGGCATCATCTTCGAAGACGTGGTGAAGCGGTTCGGCGACCACACCGTGCTGAACGAGCTCAACTTCACCGTGGGCAAGGGTGAGCGGGTCACGCTGATCGGCCCGTCCGGTTCCGGGAAGACCACGATCCTGCGGCTGCTGATGACCCTGGAGCACCTGACCGGCGGCTACATCTACGTCGACGGTGAACCGCTCACCCACAAGAACGAGAACGGCAGGCGGGTCGAGCTGCGGGACAAGCAGGTGGCCCAGACCCGCAAGCGGATCGGGATGGTGTTCCAGCAGTTCAACCTGTTCCCGAACATGTCGGTGATGGAGAACATCATCGAGGCACCGATCCACGTGCTCGGCAAGTCCAAGGAGGAGGCCCGCGGCCGGGCCCAGCAGCTCCTCGACCAGGTGGGGCTGGGGGACCGGGGTGATGCGCATCCCACCCAGCTCTCCGGTGGTCAGCAGCAGCGGGTGGCCATCGCCCGCGCACTGGCGATGGACCCGGAGATCATCCTGCTCGACGAGGTGACCTCCGCGCTGGACCCGGAGCTGGTAGGTGATGTGCTGAACGTGCTGCGGGACCTGGCCGCGACCACGGACATCACCATGCTGATCGTGACCCACGAGATGCAGTTCGCCCAGGATGTCTCCGACCGAGTACTGATGTTCGACGGCGGCAAGATCATCGAGGACGCCAAGCCGGACGTGATGTTCTCCAACCCGTCCAACGAGCGCACCAAGGAGTTCCTCCGGGCGGTCCTCTGAGGGCCGGCGTTCCGGCGGCCCGCCCACCCAGGTGAAGTTGCTCGTCGATCTGGCCACGATTCGTGGCCAGATCGACGAGCAATTTCGCTTTCTGGGGGTGGGTCAGGCCGGGTGCAGGTCCAGACGACGCAGCCGTAGCGCGTTCAGCGCCACCACCACCGTCGAGGCGCTCATCAGCAGCGCGCCGACGGCCATCGGCATCACGAACCCGACCGGGGCCAGCACGCCGGCGGCCAGCGGCACAGCCACCAGGTTGTAGCCCGAGGCCCACCACAGGTTCTGCTGCATCGTCCGATAGGCAGCGGTGGACAGGTGCAGCACGGACAGCACGCTGCGCGGGTCGTTCCCCGCCAGGATCACCCCGGCAGAAGCCGCGGCCACGTCCGTGCCCGCGCCGATCGCGATCCCCACGTCAGCCTGCGCGAGCGCAGGGGCGTCGTTCACGCCGTCACCGACCATCGCCACCACGTGGCCCTGCTGCTGCAGCTCGGCCACCTTCGCGCTCTTGTTCTCCGGCCGCACCTGGGCGAACACCGCATCGATGCCCAGCTCCTCGGCCACTGCCCGGGCGACCGGCTCGGCATCGCCGGTGATCATCACCACCTGGACGTCCCGAGCGTGCAGCTCCTCGACCGCCTGGCGGGACTCCGGGCGGACCTCGTCGGCCAGGCCGAGGGCGCCGACGATCTCGCCGTCGATCAGCACGTGCAGCACAGTGCGGCCACTCTCACCCCAGGGAGTGGTCTCGACGAGCGGCTCCAGGTCGAGCTCGTCAACCATGTGCGGTCCGCCGACCCGGACCTCGTGCCCCTCGATCCGGGCGGTCACGCCGCTGGCCGTCAGGGCCTGGAAGTCGTTCACCTCGGGCAGCTGCAACCCGCGTTCGGCCGCAGCTGCCACGATCGCCCGCGCTAGCGGGTGCTCACTGTCCGACTCGACCGCAGCGGCCCAGGCGAGCATCTCGTCGGCGGAGCGGACCAGACCAGAGGCGTGCTCCGCCGTCGTGATATCGGTGAGCGCAGGTTCACCGGTGGTGAGCGTGCCGGTCTTGTCGAACAGCACTGCGCTCACGGTCCGGGAGCGTTCCAGGGCGAGCCGGTCCTTGACGAGCACACCGGCCTTGGCCGCGCGCTCGGTGGAGATGGAGACAACCAGCGGGATGGCCAGTCCTAGGGCGTGCGGACAAGCGATCACCAGCACGGTGATCACCCGGGTGAGCGCATCGGCGGGAGTGCCCACGACGAGCCAGACGATCGCGGTGAGGATCGCGGCGCCGAACGCGAAGTAGAACAGCCAGCCGGCGGCCCGGTCGGCCAGCCGTTGCACCTTCGTGGAGGAGGACTGCGCCTCGGTGACCATCCGCTGGATACCGGCCAGCGCGGTGCTCTCCCCCACCGCGGTGATCTGCACGCGCAGCGCGGAGTCGGTGGCCACGGTGCCGGCCACGACCTGATCACCGGTCTCGCGGGCCACCGGGGTGGACTCACCGGTGATCATCGACTCGTCCACGTGCGCCCGACCCTCAGTCACCTCGCCGTCGGCAGGGATGCGCCCACCAGGGCGCACGATCACCAGGTCGTCGGTGGTGAGCTCTGCGACCGGTACGACGGCGGAGCTTCCGTCGGTCTCGAGCCGTTCCGCCTCGTCCGGGAGCAGCTCGGCGAGGGACTCCAGCGCCGAGGAGGTGCGTGCCAGCGAGCCCATCTCGATCCAGTGGCCGAGGAGCATGATCACCACCAGCAGTGCCAGCTCCCACCAGAACTCCAGGTCGTGGGCGAGCAGGCCGAAGGTGGCGGCCAGGGATGAGAGGAAGGCGACCGTGATCGCAGTGCCGATGAGCAGCATCATCCCGGGCGCCTTGCCCCGCAGCTCGCTCACCGCACCGGTGAGGAACGGCCAGCCGCCCCAGACGAAGATCACTGTGCCGAGCACTGCGGGGATCCAGGCGGTGCCGGCTGGTGGGGTGTAGCCGAGCAGGTCGGCGAACATCGGGCTGAGCGCAACAGTGGGCACGGCGAGGGCGAGCATGATCCAGAACAGCCGCCGGAACTGCGCGACGTGGTCCCCGTGGCCGCCGTGGCCTTGGTGGGCACTGTGCTCTTCGTGCTCGCCGTGGCCGCCGTGGCCGCCGTGGCCGCCGTGGCCACTGTGCTCTTCGTGGCCGCCGTGGCCTTGGTGATGGGCGGCCTGGGCGGCAGGACGCTCCTGGTCTTCGGCGCTTCTCATCAGCTCTCCTTCCCCGCGGCTACCCGATCAACGATATACCCCTGGAGGGTATTCCGTCCGTGGTCGGAGGAAGCACCGCGACGATCAGGGCGAGGCCACCT
Source organism: Ruania sp. (assembly GCA_035303065.1). Classification (GTDB taxonomy): domain Bacteria; phylum Actinomycetota; class Actinomycetes; order Actinomycetales; family Beutenbergiaceae; genus Ruania. The sequence continues at coordinate 15,829 of DATGRZ010000323.1, read as the reverse complement.
TCAAGCGCGCGAACGCCCTGGTTCGCAGCCACCTGGCGCGTTCTCGCCGCGGAACCGGCGTTCGCAACAGGCCTGGCTACTCTTGTGGCTACTCGCTGAGCCGCTTCTCCACCTGTGCGATAGCTGCTGCGCGGGCTTGCCAGCCACGACTCCCTCGCCGGGCCACCAGCACGTCCACCAGCGTCTCGATCACCAGCGCGAGGGCCGCCCGGGAGGTGTGCAGCAGCTCCTCGGGGAACGACTCGGTCACCGGTGGGATCACCAGGGCCACATCTGCGTGCGCCACCAACGGTGCCCGCGCGAAGGACGTCATCACCAGCACCGTCGCCCCGGACTGCCGGGCGGCGGCCGCAGCGTCCAGACTGGTGGCGGTCGCCCCGGACCCGGAGAGCACGAGGCATACCGATCCCGGTTCCAGGCTGCCGGCGGCGATCTGCTGCGCGAGCGCGTCCGGAAGGTACTCCGCCGGCCGACCCGCTGCGCTGAGTCGCATCGCCAGGTCCAGGCCCAGCGGAGCGGACAGCCCGGTGGCGACCACTACCACCCGCGGCGCGGCGTCCACAGCGGCCACAAACTTCTCGACCAGTTCCTCGGTGAGCGCCGCCGTCAGCCGAGGCAGGTTGCGCCCGAACTGCTCGACGGCGCTGTGCAGCCTGCCGATCGCAGTGTCCGGTGAAGCCTCCTGGCTGGGTGCCAGCGCCAGCTCGCGTGCCAGGGCCACCCGCATCTGCGGATAACCGTCGTAACCGAGCGTCTGCGCGGTGCGGATCACCGAGGCGCGGCCCACGCCGGCGCGTGCCGCCAGCTCCTGCGCGGTGCACTCCACAGCGGCGGCCAGGTTCTCGGCCACGGTCGCCACCACCCGGCGCTCGCTGCGCTGCAGCGAGGGCTCCAGCGCAGCGATCCGGGCAGTCACCGGTGCATCCGGATCACCCGTCCACCGCATGGGCGCGGGTCCCCTCCATGATCCGGCGGCGGATCGACCCGGAGATCAGGTCGAAGACCATCGTGACGGCGACCACCACGATGAGCAGCATTCCGACAGTGTCCCACTCCCGGTAGTTGGTGTAGTTCGACAGCATCGTGCCGATACCGCCGGCACCGACCAGGCCGAGCACCGCGGAGGTACGGATGTTGATCTCGAAGCGGTACAGCGCGAAGGACATCAGCGCCGGTGCGGCCGCCGGCCAGAGCGCCCAGCGGGTGACCTCAGCGGTGGTCCCCCCGGCGGCACGCACTGCTTCGGAGGCCCCCTCCTGAGCAGACTCGATCGTCTCGTACACCCACTTGCCCTGGGTGCCGATCCCAGCGATGCCCAGCGCGAGCGCACCGGTGAACGGGGTCAGGCCGGTCACGGTGAGCAGCACCAGGGCGATGATCACCTCCGGGAACGCGCGGATGATCGCGAACAGCCGGCGCAGGATGAACCGCAGCCAGGCCGGACCCACGCCGCGGGCGGCGAGCATGCCCAGCGGGATGGACACCACTACGCAGCCGATCGCGCCGAGCCAGGCCATCGAGACCGACCGCCAGGTCTCGAACAGTGCGCGGGGCAGCTTCTCCCAGTTCGGTTCAGCAAACATCAAGCCCAGGTAGTCGACCACCCGGCCGGGTATGTCGGACAGCTCCGTCCACGGGATGTCCAGGCCGAGGATCGAGACCAGCACCACGGCCCCGACCAGCACGGCGGCGATCGTCTCCCGCAGCCGGGAGGGCCGGGTCGGCAGGGTGAGCTTCGGCACCGTCGTCGTGGTCATCGCAGCCTCGAGCGGAGCAGGTTGGAGCACAGCTCGATGATCATCACCACGACGAGGATCTCCAGGATGATCACCGAGACGTCGTCATAGGCGTAGAAGCCGCGACGCTCGTCCAGCAGCCGCCCGATACCGCCGGCCCCGACGATGCCCAGGATCGCCGAGATGCGCACGTTCAGCTCCAGCGAGTACAGCCACTGGTTCGCATACAGGGTCCAGGACTGCGGCAGCAAGGTGACCTTGTTGATCTGGGACTGGGTGCCACCGGCGGCTTGTCCGGCCTCGATGTAATCGTGGTCGGCGCCCTCGATCGCCTCGGAGACCAGCTTGACCACCACACCCAGGTCGAACAGGAACAAGGTGAACAGACCGGGCAGCACGCCGACTCCGACCATCGCCACGAGCACCATGGCGAACACCAGGTCTGGCACGGCGCGGTTGACGTTGATGATGAACCGGACGAGCTGCCGAGTCACCGGGTTCGGGTTGCTCGGCCGGGCCGCCCACAGAGTGATCGGGATGGAGGCGGCCGCGGCGAGCGCGGCACCAGCCACCGCCATCGCGAGCGTCTCCAGCATCGGGGTGACAGTGCGCGGCAGGAAGGAGAAGTCCGGGCGGAGCAGCTCGCCCATCTTGTCCGCACCGTTGGCCCAGTTGCGCACCATGCCGGCGAAGTCCAGCTCCACTCCGCCGATCGCCGGTAGGCAGGTGAGCACCGTGAAGACGCACAGCGCCGCCACGATCGCGGCTACCCGCCACCGGTTCCGGGGCCTGGGCGGCACCTGCAGCTCAGTGACCTCGGTGGTCACGGGGCGCTCCCCATCCGGTCCCGGCTCTGGATCGGCCGGTCGTAGATCTGCTCGAAGTCGGCGTCGCTCGCGCTGGCCGCCGGGCCGTCGTAGACGATCTCACCGTCCCGCAGGCCGATCATCCGCCGGCTGTACTGCCGGGCCAGGTCCATCATGTGGATGTTGATCAGCACGGTCAGGTCGCGTTCGGAGTTGATCCGGGCCAGGTCGCCCATCACGGCGTGTGCCGTGGGCGGGTCCAGGCTGGCGACCGGTTCGTCGGCGAGCATCACCGAAGGCTGCTGGCACAGTGCCCGGGCGATCGCCACCCGCTGCTTCTGCCCGCCGGACAGCGCCCCGGCGCGGGTCCAGACCTTCTCCAGCATGCCTACCGAGTCCAACGAGCGCAGCGCCAGCTCCTTGTCCGCCGCGCTGGTCAGCCCGAGCAGGGTGCGGTAGCTGGGGGTGCGGGAGAACCGTCCGACCAGCACGTTGTTCAGCACGCTGGTGCGGTCGGCCAGGTTGAAGCCCTGGAAGATCATCCCGATGTGCCCGCGCAGCTGACGCAACGCTCGTCCGCGCAGGCCGGTGACGTCCTGCCCGCCGACCACCACCCGTCCGGAGGTGGCCGGGACGAGGCCGTTGATGGTGCGGATCAGGGTGGACTTCCCGGACCCGGACAGGCCGACGATGGAGACCATCTCGCCCGCCTCGATGTGCGCGGACACCCCGCGCAGCGCGCGGGTGCCGTTCGGATAGGTGACCGAGACGTCCTCGAGCGTGATCGACCAGGGCGTGGCTACGTCGTCGAGCTGGGTGGTGCTGGCAGCTTCTGTCATGGCGGGCCCCGGGGCTTACTCGGAGAACTGGGCGAGCACCTCGCCGTACCGGGCGATCTGCTCCTCTTCGGTGTCGGCGGTCCAGTCGGACAGGCCGACCAGGTCGTACATCACCGAGGCCGCTTCGTCGGAGGACTCGGCGTAGCCGTCCATCAGCTCGGTGAGCTCGCTGACCAGGTCCTCGGGGAGCTCGGAGGAGGCCGCCACGCCACCGTTGGGGATCATCTCGGTGTAGGCGAAGACCACCACGTTCTCGGCGACCTCGGGGGCCTCCTCGGTCACGGTGGAGCGGGCGTCCCAGTAGGCGAAGCCGACCTCGGCGTCCCCGCTGTTCACCGCGAGCACCGCGTTGTTGTTCCCGCTGACCGGGATCTGCTCGATGCTCTCGACCTCCACGCCTTGCTCCTGCATGCTGACGATCGGGTACTGGTAGCCGGCCGGGGAGGTGGCCCCCTGCAGTGCGACTCGGGTGCCGGCACCGATGGTGGCCAGCGACTCCAGGCCAGCCGGCCCCTCACCGGTGGCGGTGTCCCCGGTCTCGGTGCCGTTGCAGTACAGGAGCTCCTCGTCGGTCGCCTCGTAGGTGGCGGCGACCGGCTCGTCGGAGCAGTAGGCCTCTGGGTCGTTGGTCATCGCGATGGCGGAGTAGGAGGTGGCACCAAAGCGCACGTCTCGCAGGATGAGCTGGGCGTCGTAGCGTTCCATCGCGTTGAACAGCGAGCCGGCGTCGGTGATGATCACCTGTGCCTGGTCCGCGCCCAGGGCCTCGACCGTGGCGTTGTAGTCGTTGGCGACCACACCGTGCACGTCGATGCCCAGCCCGTCGGAGAGGTAGGTGGTCAGCGGGTCGAGTGCCTCGGCGAGGTCCTCCCCCTCGATCGACGGCACCAGGGAGATGGTGATCTCCTCGGGCCATTCACCGTCGCCGGAGCCGCCGTCGTCGCCGGAGCTGCAGCCGGCCAGGGCGAGCGCGCCGACGGCCAGGAGGGCGGGCAGGGACTTGGTGGTGCGGCGCATGTCAGAGCCTTTCTGCAGGACGGGCCCCGGCGGGCGCTGTGGCCGCCCGGGAGGCCCAGGAGAGGATGTCGTCGTAGAGGTCGGTGAGGGTGGTCCCGCGCAGGGTCGGGGTGCCGCTGGGCTGGCTGACTCCGACCAGGGCGGTGTCGGCGCCGAGACGTTGTGCGGGTGCCAGGTCGTTCTCCCAGATGTCGCCGACGGCCAGGGTGGGCCCGTCGGCGAGGGCGGTGGCGATGATCGGCTCCAGGCCGGCAGGTTTGCCGACGGAACAGTGCACAGCGGTCAGCGACTCGGTGAGGCTGAGCACGGTGAGGGCGCGGTCGATGCCCAGGTCGGGGGCGTTGGTGGCGAGGACGCAGCTGGCGTGGGTGGTCAGCTCGGTCATGAACTCGGCCAGGCCCGCCGGCGGATGGATCTCGGCGGCGTCGGTGGCGAGCAGCTGGCGGCTGCGCAGGTAGGCGGTGGAGAGCTGGTCGTCGGTGGCGCCGCGGCCGCGGGCAGTGGTCTGGATGGCGTCGTAACCGTCCCGATAGTTCGTCTCACCCGCGTCGAAACGTTCGACGGCGGTGCGGCAGGCGGTCAGCATCTCACCATCGGTGAGCTCACCCAGGCAGGTGGCGTAGGCCTCCAGCGGGCCACGGCCGAGGGCCACGGTGCCGTCGAAGTCGAAGACCACCGTCGGTCGCATTGTCGCTCCGATCCTCATGGACATTGCGTCCAGACTATAGGCACTCGATGGACGATCTGGCCACAACGAGGTGAACAAGGCACAACGATCCGGTGACGATCTGCCGCTCGGTCGGGTACGCCCCCCTTGTCGCGCGATGAAGGCGCGCTGGACGACGTCCGCGCACTGGAACTGTCGACGACGTGGGCGATGTCGGCCCGGGCGCGGGCACAGGCACGCGTTCGTACCATTCGGCACCGACACTCGCCGGCCATTCTCGTTCTTACCGATCACTTCTGTGGACAACTGACGACTATCCACAAAATCCGCTAATTGCGTGCCGTCAGCACCCGATGTCAGTGCACAGCGATAGAATTTTTGTACGAGACCAGCAATAAGAGCAGGAGGAGGTGGGCAGCGATGACAGGTTCCGTCGACGGGCCAGCGGTCTCGCCGGATACCTCGCTGGGTGACCTGCTGCAGGCTGATCTTCCGGTGCAGCTCGCCGCTCTGGATGCCCTTGGCAACGCGATCGCTGGTGCTGATATCCAGGACGAACGCGACCGCTATGGTGGACCTGAGCTCGGCGAAGCAAGTATCCGCCTCCACCGGATCTGCTCCCAGCTGACCGGAAAAAGATATCAATGGTTGCTGGCAGAAGAAGCCGACGGGCGTTGGGCAACCTCAGCATTCCGGCCCCGCACCTTCGCCTCCCACGTGGCACAGTCCCACCACATCTCCTACGCCAACGCCCACCACACCATCCGGCGTGCCCGTCAGCTGCGGGATGCCATCCCCCGCTTCGGCGCGGCCCTGCGCGCCGGACAGGTCGGACCAGACCACATCGAGGCACTGGCCACCACGGCACTGACCTCACCCACCCGGATCGCCGCCCTGGCCGAACCAGTCGACAACACTGGGCCCCACGGTCAGGACAGCTCCACCCCACCCGAGGCGGACCAGGACTGCCAGAGCGTGGAGGAGTTCCTGCTGGAGCAGGCCACACAGCTGACGATCAACCAGGTGCGCCGTCTGGGTCGCCACTTCGCCCACGTGGCCGACCCCGAGGCCGACGAACGCGGCTACCGCAAGACCAAAGAACGCGAATACCTCGAACTGGTGCGCACTCTGGATGGCTGGCACCTGTCCGGCTTCCTCACCGAGGAGAACGGTCGACTCATCCGCACCGCCATGCAGGCCGTGATGAGCCCACCAGCCCCCGACGACCACCGCACCAGCGACCAACGCCGCGCCCAAGCCCTCGCCGATGTGGCACACCTAGTCCTGGACAAAGGCCTGGCCGGCACCCACGCCTCGGTACGCCCCCACCTAGGCGTCCTCATCGGACCAGCCGACCTGGACCAGCTGCTGACCAGCGCCCACGAACCCCACCCACCCACAGCAGACACACCCGACCAGCACAACCCCGCAGGCGGAAAGTGGCAGACCCCCGCCCTGGCCGACCTCGCCGGCATCGACTGGGCCGCACGCCTGCGCGATGAACCACCCACCTTCGACGACAGCACCGGCCCCGTACCCCCCGACCTGCTCCGCCGCCTAGCCACGTGTGGTGGCCTCTACCGTGTGCTGTTCTCACCCGACGGCGAGATCATCAACCACGGCCGAGAACGCCGACTGTTCACCCCCGCCCAACGCCGCGCCCTCATCGCCCGAGACAAAGGCTGCACCTGGCCAGGCTGCACCGCCCCACCGGCCATCTGCGAATCCCACCACGCCCGCATCCACTGGGCCGACGGCGGACCCACCAACACCACCAACGGCGCGCTGCTCTGCTACCACCACCACGCACTCGTCGACGCCCGCGAAATCACCATGACCCGGCGCGACCACCGGTGGATCTTCACACAGGCTGACGGCAGCACCCTGAACAAGGACACCCACCCACCACCGGAGCAGATCACCCGGCCAGACACCGGCTGACCATTCCTCGAGGCCGAGCCACAACAAGCCCAGCGAACCGCTCCACCCAGCGCTGCAATGAGCGCCGCGGACTCAGTGCCCCCGGTCGATCCACTCCTGCAGGTGCGGCTTCTCCGCCCCGACCGTGGTCGAGTCCCCGTGCCCGGTGAGCACCTCTGTGCCCTCCGGCAGGGTGAGGATCCGTTCCCGGATCGAGGCGATGATCACGTCGAAGTCCGAGTAGGACCGCCCAGTCGCGCCCGGCCCACCGGAGAACAAGGTGTCTCCGGAGAACAGCACCCCGGCCTCGCCAAGGTCCGGCGCATAGAAGCAGGTCGAGCCGGGTGAGTGTCCAGGAGTGTGCAGGACGGTCAGCTGCACCGGGCCGATCCGGAAGACGTCACCGTCGGCGAGCTCGAGGTCCGCCGTCGTCTCCGGGTAGACCTGCTGCCAGAGCATCGTGTCGTCCGGGTGCAGATAGATCGGGGCACCGGTGGCGTCCGCGACACCTCGCACCGCGCGGATGTGGTCGTCGTGGCCGTGGCTGAGGAGGATGGCGCCGACCCGACGCCCGGCGATCGCGTCCAGCACCGCCTGGGCGTCGTGCGCCGGGTCGATGACCATGCACTCGGAGTCATCCCCCACGATCCAGACGTTGTTGTCCACCTCCCAGGTACCACCGTCGAGAGAGAACGTGCCGCTGGTGACCAGGTTCTCCACCCGCACGCGGCCGCTGGCGTCGATACGTTCGGCAGTCATCGGACCTCACCTCCGGTCGGGGCCGGGTTGATCTCCACCACGGAGCGGAGCACCTTCCCGGCAGTCATCTTGTCGAATGCGGGCTCCACGTCCTCGATACCGATCCGCTCGGTGACGAAGCCGTCCAGGTCGAGCCGGCCCAGGCGGTACTGCTCCACCAGCATCGGGAAGTCCCGGGAGGGCAGGCAGTCGCCGTACCAGGCGGACTTGATCGACCCACCGCGGCCGAACACCTCATCGAGCGGGATCTCCCAGGTGGTACCCGGATCAGGCACGCCCACCAGCACCACCCGGCCAGCCAGGTCGCGGGCCTCGAACGCCTGCTTGAACGTGGCAGCGATGCCGACCGCGTCGATCACCAGATCAGCGCCAAAGCCGCCGGTGAGCTCGCGGATCGCTTCCACCGGGTCTTGGCCGGAGGCGTTCACCGTGTCCGTGGCCCCGAACCGGCGGGCGGTCGCGAGCTTCTCGTCGTCGAGGTCGACGCCGATGATCGTGGTCGCCCCGGCGAGCGCCGCCCCGGCCACAGCCGCTGTGCCCACACCGCCGCAGCCGAGCACCGCCACGGACTCCCCACGCTGCACCGCGCCAGTGTTGATCGCTGCGCCGATACCGGCCATCACGCCACAGCCGAGCAGACCCAACGGCGCGAACTGCTCGGGCGCGATGTCGCCGTCGATCTTCGTGCACTGCCCAGCGGCCACCAAGGTCTTCTCGGTGAACGCGCCGATGCCCAAGGCCGGAGAGAGCGGGGTGCCATCGGTCAGGGTCATCTTCTGCGTGGCGTTGTGGGTGGCGAAGCAGTACCAGGGCTGTCCCTTCCGGCACGCCCGACACTGGCCGCACACGGCACGCCAGTTCAGGATCACCCGGTCGCCGACCGCCACCTCGCTGACCCCCTCGCCGACGGCCGCCACCACCCCGGCGGCCTCGTGCCCGAGCAGATAGGGGAACTCGTCCCCGACACCGCCCACCTTGTAGTGCAGGTCGGTCTGGCACACCCCGCAGGTGATCACGTCCACCAGCGCCTCCCCCGGTCCGGGGTCGGGGACCCGGATGGTCTCCAGGGTGGCGGGCTCGTTCTTGCCCTTCACGACGACGGCTCTCACCTCATGCACAGGGCACTCCTCTCGCGCGGCAACAGTGGCGGACGCACAACTACCGCCACCATAGCCATCGACGGTGCCGCCGGTCGGGCAGAACAGCTCCACCTCCCTCCGCAACCAGTAAAGGTCTACTCGACCCTAACTAGGGTGCTTAGTATGTGTCGCAGTAACCTTTACTCGGTCCGGTAGCGGGTCCTCGATCCCGAAGGAGCAGCACCATGCAGCTCGCGGTCTCCACGGTGATCTTCGCGCTGCGCCAGGACGAGCAGTCCGCACGCCGTCGCGGGCCAGAGCTCTGGCTCCCGCTGGTGGTGCGGGTCCGCGACCCGTACGACGGCCACTGGGCGCTGCCCGGCGGTCCGCTGCGCGAGGACGAGGGCCTGTCGGACGCGGCAGCGCGCACCCTGGCGGAGACCACCGGGCTGCGGCCCGCCTACCTGGAACAGCTCTATGCCTTCGGCGAGCCGGAACGAGGGGGCGTGCCCACCCGCCGCGCATCGGTCGAGCGCGGGTCTGCCGAGCGGGTTGTCTCCATCGTCTACTGGGCTCTGGTCGGCAGCGAGGAGGCTGCCCGTGCGCGGGTGGGTCAGAACGTGCGCTGGCTGGCGGCCGAACGCCTTCCCCGGCTCGCCTTCGACCACAACCTGATCGTGGACTACGCGCTCTGGCGGCTGCGCACGAAGATGGAGTACGCGCGCATCGCGCACGCCTTCCTCGGCGAGACGTTCACCCTCCGTGAGCTGCGCGAGGTGCACGAGATCGTGCTGCAGCGCGACCTGGACCCGGCGAACTTCCGCCGCCAGGTCGAAGCGGACGCCGCCGTGGTGCCCACTGAGGAGTTCCGCACCGGAGGGCGACACCGCCCGGCCCGGCTGTACCGCTACAACACCGCGATCGAACCGGTGGACCTCGGCCCGCTCACCCCGCGGCCGGCAGCGTCCACCCGCAGCACCGGCGCAGCCGCCGCCACCGGCACAGGCACAGGCACAGGCACCGCCAGCACTGCACGGACACCCTCGGGCGCCGCACCCGGCGCGCCCGCACAGAACCGCACCCCGAAGCAAAGGAGCAGGCCATGACCTCCACGGCCTCTGTCGATTCCCGTATCCAGCTCATCTCCACCGGGAAGGCACCGGGCAGCACCTGCAGCGACGACCTGGCCTCCGGGCCCTGGGACTTCGACTCCGGGCCGGCCGGTTACGGCCCCGGCGCCTCGATGAACGACCCGCTGCCCGCCAGCGCACCGCGTCAGGGCGAGCTCCCCGCGGAGTACCGCGAGGCCGACGTTGCTGAGCTGCACGAACGGATCCGGGCCGCGAAGGCCACCCTCGGTGAGCGGGCCGTGGTCCTTGGCCACTTCTACCAGCGGGACGAGGTGGTCCAGCACGCAGACTTCGTCGGCGACTCCTTCCAGCTCGCGAACGCCTCGCTGACCCGCCCGGAAGCCGAGGCGATCATCTTCTGCGGGGTGCACTTCATGGCCGAGACCGCGGACCTGCTCTCCGACCCGGACCAGGCGGTGATCCTGCCGAACCTCGCGGCTGGCTGCTCGATGGCGGACATGGCCGACATCGACCAGGTGGAGGAGTGCTGGGAGCAGCTGATGGAGGTCTACGGCGAGGAGGCGGACTCTGGCGACCTCGCCCCGGTGATCCCGGTGACCTACATGAACTCCTCGGCCGCGCTGAAGGGGTTCTGCGGGCGCAACGGCGGCATCGTGTGCACCTCCTCCAACGCCGCCACCGTGCTGGAGTGGGCCTTCGAGCGCGGGCAGCGGGTGCTGTTCTTCCCGGACCAGCACCTGGGCCGCAACACCGCCAAGGCGATGGGCATCGACCTTCAGGAGATGCCGATGTGGAACCCGAACCGGCCCCTGGGCGGCAACGACGAGGCCACCCTGGACGCTGCGAAGGTGATCCTCTGGCACGGCTTCTGCTCGGTGCACCGCCGGTTCACCGTCGATCAGATCACCCAGGCCCGAGACGAGTACCCGGACGTACGCGTCATCGTGCACCCGGAGTGCCCGATGCCCGTGGTCGATGCCGCGGACGAGTCCGGGTCCACCGACTACATCCGCAAGGCGATCGCCGCGGCCACCGAGCCGACCACCTTCGCGATCGGCACCGAGATCAACCTGGTGCAACGGCTCGCCGCCGAGCACCCGCAGCACACCATCTTCTGCCTGGACCCGGTGATCTGCCCGTGCTCCACGATGTACCGGATCCACCCCGGCTACCTGGAATGGGTGCTGGAGTCGCTGATCGCGGGTGAGGTCGTCAACCAGGTCCAGGTCGCCCCGGAGGTGGCGGACCCGGCCCGCCTCGCCCTGGAGCGGATGCTCGCGGCGAAGCCGAAGGCCGACCGGTGACCCGCGTGCTGGTGGTCGGCACCGGGATCGCCGGGCTGACCACCGCGCTCACGTTGGCGCCCTCGGCGCAGGTCACCGTGGTGACCAAGGCCGCGGCCACCGCCTCCAACACCCACCGCGCCCAGGGTGGGATCGCCGCGGTCACCTCCCCCGACGACGACGTCGCCCACCACGTGGCGGACACGCTCGCCGCGGGTGCAGGGTGGGCAGACCGTGCGGCCGTGCAGACGCTGTGCGCCGCGGGCCCGGCCCGGATCGCCGATCTCATCGAGGCAGGTGTGCAGTTCGACCGCGGCGATGACGGCGCTCCCGCCCGTGGCCTGGAAGCGGCCCACTCGCGGGCTCGGGTGCTGCACGCCGGTGGTGATGCCACCGGCGCCGCGATCGCGGCCGGGCTGCTCGCGGCTGTCGACCGGGCAGGCATCGAGGTACGCGAGCACGTGCTGGTCACCGAACTGCTGCTGGAGACTGACCGGGTGGTCGGCGCCGAGCTGGTGGACCTGACCACCGGGCGGCGGGAGAGCCACCGGTGGGACGCCGTCGTGCTGGCCACCGGCGGGGCCGGACAGCTCTACCCGTACACCTCGAACCCGTCGGTGGCCACCGGTGACGGCGTGGCGCTGGCGGCTCGCGCCGGTGCGGGGCTGGCCGATCTGGAGCTGTACCAGTTCCATCCGACCACACTGGCGCTGCCGGGGAACTTCCTGGTCTCCGAGGCGGTCCGTGGCGAAGGAGCGGTGCTCCGGGACGGCACCGGGGAGCGGTTCATGCTCGCAGTGCACCCGGATGCCGAGCTCGCCCCGCGGGACGTGGTCGCCCGGGCGGTCGCGGCGCAGATGCTGGCCACCGGTGCGCCGGTGTACCTCGATGCGACCGCGCTCGGTGTGGAGTTCCTGGCTCGCCGGTTCCCCAGCATCGACGCCGCAGTGCGCGAGGCCGGGCTGGACTGGTCCCGCCAGCCGGTGCCGGTCACTCCGGCCGCGCACTACTGGATGGGTGGGGTGGCCACCGACCTGTGGGGCCGCACCACGCTGCCCGGACTGCTGGCCGTCGGTGAGGTGGCCTGCACGGGGGTGCACGGGGCGAACCGGCTGGCATCGAACTCCCTGCTGGAGGGAGCAGTGTTCGGGCACCGGGCGGCGCGCGTGCTGCTCGGCGACCGGGCTGCCCAGCAGGCGCCGGTCGGACCGCAGCGCACCGACCTGGTGTACGCCGACCGGCTGCCGGGCGCTTCGGCTGGAGCGCCGCCGGTCAGGTCCGCAGCCGAGCCGGAGCTGAGCCGGGCAGGACTGCACGACCTGATGTGGACCCACGCCGGGCTGATCCGGGGCGAGACCGGGCTCGCCCACGCCGAAGCGGTGCTCACCGGATGGGCCGGTGAGCTGGCAACCGCGGGCAGCAGCACGACCACGCTCGCCGCGCACGAGGACTCGACGCTGCTGCTCCTGGCCCGGTTGCTCGTCCACGCCGCCCGGACCCGGACCACGTCCCTGGGCGCGCACTTCCGCAGTGACAGCACACCCCCGCACCAGCCCCAACCGGAGGACGCGCCCTCCTCCCCCGAGCTCGTCCTGGAGAACCACTGATGCTCACTGCTGCCACCGTGACCTCCGCCGTCACCGCGGCTCTGGCCGAGGACGCCCCCTGGGGCGACCTGACCTGCGAGACCTTCGTACCGCCGTCGGCGACCGCGAGCGCCCAGCTGCGCGCCCGCACCGACGGAGTGCTCGCCGGCGCGGAGGTGTTCACCGCCGCATTCACCCTCACCGACCCGCACGTGTCGGTGGTCTTCTCAGTGCATGACGGCGCCCGGTTCAGCTCGGGCGACGTGCTCGCCGAGGTCAGCGGGCCGGCTCAGGCGGTGCTGCGGGCCGAGCGGATCGGGCTGAACTTCGTCCAGCGGATGTCCGGGATCGCCACCCTGACCTCCCGCTACGTGGCCGAGGTGGCCGGTACGAAGGCGCGGATCGTGGACACCCGCAAGACCACGCCCGGGCTGCGCGCCCTGGAACGGCACGCGGTCCGCTCCGGCGGCGGGCACAACCACCGCTTCTCCCTCTCCGATGCGGTGATGGTCAAGGACAACCACCTGGCCGTGGCCGCCGCCCAGGGGCTGGGGGTGACCGAAGCACTGCAGGCCGCCCGGGAGCGCCTCGGCCACACCACCCACCTGGAGGTGGAGGTGGACACCCTGGAGCAGATCGAGCCGGTGCTGGCTGCCGGGGTGGACACGATCATGCTGGACAACTTCTCCCTCGCGGACCTGCGCGCGGGCGTGCAGCAGGTGGCCGGCCGGGCGATCGTGGAGGCCTCCGGCACCATCCGGCTGGAGGCGGTGCGTGCCGTGGCCGAGACCGGCGTGGACGTGATCTCCGTGGGAGCGCTGACGCACTCGGCCCCAGCACTCGACCTCGGCCTGGACGTGGCGGTGACCTGACGTGCTCTACCTGGACGCCGCCGCCACCACCCCGATGCGCCGCGAAGCCCTGGAGGCCGCCTGGCCGTACCTGACCGGGGAGTTCGGCAACCCCTCGAGCCACCACAGCCTCGGTGAACGGGCCGCCGCCGGGCTCACCGACGCCCGCCGCCAGGTTGCGCGAGTGCTAGCCGTGCGGGTCGGGGAGGTGGCCTTCACCTCAGGTGGCACCGAGGGCAACAACCTGGCCATCAAGGGACTCGCGCTGGCTGCACCACGAGGCCGGCACCTGGTGACCGCCGCCACCGAGCACGAGGCGGTGCTGGAGTCGGTGGACTACCTGCGGCGGTGGCACGACTTCGAGGTCTCGTTCGTGGAGGTGACCGGCGACGGGCGAGTGACCCCACAGGCCCTGGCCGCAGTGCTGCGCCAGGACACCACGCTGGTCTCGATCTCGTTGGCGAACAACGAGATCGGCACCGTGCAGGACATCGCCGCCCTGGCACAGGTGGCCCACGAGGCTGGTGCCCTGCTGCACACCGATGCGGTGCAGGCGGCCGGCTGGTTGGACCTGGACGCGAGGGCCCTCGGTGTGGATGCGCTGACCATCTCCGGGCACAAGGTCGGTGCCGGCAAGGGTATCGGGGCAGTGTTCCTGCGCGGACGGCTGCCGGTGGAGCCGGTGCTGCACGGGGGTGGACAGGAGCGCGAGCGCCGGTCCGGTACGGAGAACGTGGCCGGGGCGGTGGCGCTCGGTGCGGCGCTCACGCTCGCCGCGGCGGAGCGGGCCGAACGAGCCGAACAGGTGACCGCCGCACGGGACGCGTTCATGACGCAGGTGCGCGAGCTCGTGCCGACAGCGGTACTCACCGGGGCGGACCCGACCGTGCCGAGCTCCGGGGCCGACCCTGTCCCGGCTGGCCGGCTGGCGAACCACGCCTCGTTCTGCTTCCCCGGCACCTCCGGTGAGGCCGTGCTGCTGGAGCTGGAGCGGCGCGGGGTGATCACCTCCAGCGGGTCGGCGTGTGCCGCCGGATCGGACGAGCCCTCGCACGTGCTGCTCGCCTGCGGGATCGCCCCGGAGGTGGCGCAGACGTCGGTGCGGTTCACCTTCGGCGCGGACGTGGACACCGAGGCGCTGCTGGCCGCTGCAGCCTCGGTCGGCGAGTCGGTGGCCGCCGTCACTGCCCTCTGAGACACTCCTCCCGGCCTGCCGAACCGGGAGCACGGGCGTACCGTGTCAGCATGGCCGACCAGGAGGCTTCCACTGCCGAGCCGACCGCCGGTGGCCCGCGGCGACGGCGGTGGCAGCTGGAGGAGATCCAGGTCACCGACACCGACGAGATGCGCCGCTCCATCGGGGGCACCGCCGTCGGGAACTTCATGGAGTGGTACGACTTCGGCATCTACTCCTACCTGGCCACCACCATCGCCCAGGTGTTCTTCCCCAGCGGGTCCAGCGCAGCCCTGATCGGCACCTTCGGGATCTTGGCGGTGTCCTTCGCAGTGCGCCCGCTCGGCGGGTTCGTGCTCGGACCGCTCGGCGACCGGATCGGCCGCAAACGCGTGCTCACCTTCACCATCATGACGATGGGGGTGGCCACCACGGTCACCGGTCTGCTCCCTGGCTACTCCGGGCACAGCCCGTGGGGGTTCGGGCTGAGCACGTGGGCGGCGATCCTGTTGCTGGTCTGCCGGATGGTGCAGGGCTTCTCCACCGGTGGTGAGTACGTGGGCGCGATGACCTACGTGGGCGAGCACGCCCCGGACCGCCGCCGCGGGATGATGGCCGGCTTCCTGCCCGTGGGCACGTTCACCGGGTATGTGGTCGGAGCAGCCCTGGTCACCGGGCTCACCGCCGGTCTGTCGGAGGAGGCGATGCTGTCCTGGGGATGGCGGGTGCCGTTCCTCCTCGGAGCGCCGCTCTCGCTGATCGCGGTGTACATGCGTCGCCGGTTGGAGGAGACGCCGGCGTTCGAGAACCTGGGCACGGAGGAGAAGGCGGAGGGCCAGCAGTTCCGCCGAACGATCGTGGAGCAGTGGTCCCGGTTGCTGGTCTGCGCCGGTCTGGTGCTCGCGTTCAACGTCACCTCGTACATGATGAACGGCTACCTGCCCACCTACCTGAAGAGCGTGGTGCAGCTGGACCCCACCGCTGCGCTGGTGATCATCACCCTGGTGCTGCTGGTGCTGGC
>DATGRZ010000322.1:0-2890 GCA_035303065.1 Ruania sp. | reverse complement strand
GAGCAGCTCGCCCTCCCGGTCCCGGGCGGTGGCCTCGCTCCACCGGCCGAGCGTGCGTTCGGCGTCCAGGCGCCCGTCGCGCAGGTAGACCACCCGTTCGGCCCGCGCGGCACAGGTCGGGTCGTGGGTGACCAGCAGCAGGGTGGTGCCATCGGCGTGCACCTCGGTGAGCGCATCCATCACCTCCCGGGTCGTCTGGCTGTTCAGCGACCCGGTCGGTTCGTCGGCGAACACGATCTCCGGCTCGCAGACCAGCGCCCGGCAGATCGAGGCGCGCTGCAGCTGACCGCCGGAGACCTCGGTGATCGCCCGGTCGGCCAGGTCCTCGATCCCGAACCGGGTCAGGAGTGCCTCCACCCGGGCCAGCACCTGCTTCTTCCGCCGGGGAGTGGCCTTCAGCGCGGGCAGCAGGATGTTGTCCCGGATGCTCAGGTTGCGCAGGAAGTGCGCCTGCTGGAACACGAAGCCGATCGTGGTCAGCCGCAGCCGGCTCGCCTGGGCATCACCGAGTGCGGCCAGGTCCTGCCCGCCGATCTGCACCCGCCCGCCGGTGGGGCGGTCCATCCCGCTGATCACCTGCAGCAGCGTGGACTTTCCGGACCCGGAAGCGCCCATCACGGCGAGGAACTCCCCGGCTGCGACCTGCAGGTCCACCCCAGCGAGCCCCGGGGTGGGCGGATCGGTGCTCCGGTACTCCTTGGTCAGGTCGCTGGCCTGCAGCACAGTGTCAGTCGCGGTCATCCTCGCTCCTCATCCTCGTAACCATCTGCTCATCTCGGCACCGCGTATCTGGCCGGTGACCAGCACCGACACCGCGAACCCGACCCCGATCAGGACCAGCGGGTACACGCCGTAGACCAACCAGCCCTGCGGGAAGAGCTGCAGCTCGGTGATGCCCAGCCCGGCGCCGGCCAGGGCCCCGTTGACCAGGTGCTGCCCGCCGACCGCAGTGGCCACTGTTCCGGCGAGCACGCCGACGGCGACCGCCAGCCCGGCCTTGGCCCGCATCTGCGTGCTGATCTCCCGCCGGGAGAACCCGAGGGCGAACAGCACCCCCATGCGTTGCCGCTCCCGCTTGAGCTGCAAAGAGAGGAACAGGGCACTGATCAGCGCGGCCACCACCAGGGCGAACACCAGCGCCAGCACGGCGGCGACCCGGAAGCTGCTGGTCACGAAGGACATCGTCTGGTCCAGGTACTCCTCCATCTCGATCACCGACGCGGCCGGGTAGCGGTCGGCATACTCGGCGGCCAGGACTGCGGGATCGGTGGGACCGGTCACGCGGGCGTAGATCGCGTAGCCGGCGGCCTGGGGGCTCGGCTCACCGGGCAGCTTCGCGGTGTAGCCGCCCATCGTCAGGTCCTGGTAGATACCGCTCACGACGGCGGGACTCGCCTGGTCCGTGGAGCTCACCTCGGTGGGGCGCACCGGGAGCGTGTCACCGACCGCGAGCTGGTAGCGCTGCGCGTTCAGCACGGACAGGGCGACCTCTCCCGGGTCCGGCGCTCGTCCGTGCAGGTACTGCACCGCGGTGCTGTGGTGGTCGCCGACCTGGATCCGCAGCGTCTCCCAGCCGTCTTCTCCGGGGACCTCCCGCAGCTCGGTGGCCAGCACGCTCACCTCGCTCACCCGGTCGTCCTTCTCCAGGTCGGCGAGGAGGCTGGTCCGGGTGTCGTCGTTGTCCGGCGAGAACTGCAGGTCCACCAGCAGGTCCGCCTCCGGGGCGCCCATCGCGGTGCCGAACCGGGGGCTCTGGAACGTGCTGAGCAGGGTCATCGGCAGGATGACCAGCACGCTGAGCAGGGCGAACACGACCGGCACCAGGGCCCACTGCCGCAGGTCGGCACGCAGGTCCGTCCGGGCCAGGAACGCATTGATGCGGGTGCCGGAGTAGGCCGCCAGCCGGTGCCGCCGGGCCCTGGCTGCCCCGCGGCGTGCGCGGCGGGCGATCTGCCGCTCGCTGAGCATGCTGCCACCCACCAGGGCGCCGACCACCGACGCCTTCCCCACCCGGCGCAGCACCTGCCGGCAGAGCAGCAGGACGCCCGTGGCCAGCAGGCCGAGCGCGGTCACGGGCACCAGCACGGTGGCCGCCCCGGCCGGGGCGGCGGCATAGTTCACCTGCATCGCCTGGGTCAGTGCCGCGGTGGCAGGCACCGCCAGCGCCCCACCGGCGGCACAGGCGAGGAGTGTCAGGGCCGCGTACTTGCCCAGGTAGAGCGCGCTGATCTGCCGGTGGCTGATGCCGATCGCGCGCAGCGCGCCGATCTCACGGACCTCGTCCTCCAGGGTGCCCCGGACCACGAACCGTAGGTTGATCACCGCGACCGCCACCAGGATCAGGCTGCCCAGCACCAGGGCCACGGCGACCAGGCCGTCACCGAGCGCGTTCAGCAGGCGGATCATCCCGATGGTGACCGCTTGTCCGTTCTTCGGCAGGTCGGGGTCCGCCTCGTAGGCCCGCTGCAGGTCCCCGGCCGAGGCACCGTCGGTGAGCCGGTACTCCAGGATGTGCTCGGGTGCGCCGCTGCCGGCGAGCTCCAGGTCCTCGAAGTCCTGCTCGGAGACGAGGAACCGGGTGGCCGAGGACATCGACGAGGCCATCTGGGCATCCCGGACGAACCCCGTCACCTGCAGCGGGTGCGCACCGGTGTCGGTGCGCACGGTGAGCTGGTCCCCGACCGCCAGGTCGTAGCGCTGCTGGTAGGCCACCGGCACGTACACCTGCCCCGCAGCGGGCTGCGGGACGGCGCCGGCGGCGTCCAGGAGGAAGTCGAACTCCTGGTTCTGGGTGACGAACAGGTTGTCCATCACGCTGTCGGCGAGGTCCCCGCTCGCCCCGGTGGTGGCGTGCTGCCAGCCCACGGCGGCGCCGTCGAACCCGAGCATC
>DATGRZ010000321.1:0-12922 GCA_035303065.1 Ruania sp. | reverse complement strand
GCCATCGGGGCCCAGCGCGGATAGAGCGCTCCCCCGGTGAGAGTCCAGGACATCTCCTCCAGGAGGTAGCCGAACTGCGGGTCGCTCGGCGTCCACTGACCACGCACCAGCATGCTCAGACCGGTCAGGTTGGCCACGATGAGCGTTCTGTACGGATCTGGCATGAACCACCGCACAGCACCCGGCATCTGCAGCACGAACCTGTTCCGGGCCGCCGCCTCCGCCTCGGCATAGGCGCCAGCCGCCGCCCGGAGCCGGTCGGCCACGTCGTCGGCCTGCCTGCTGGCCCCCAGCACGGCCGACTGGGCGAGCCGGCAGGCCAGCTGCGCCTGCCGTCCGGAGGCGGGTGCCCAGCTGGTCGAGGCCTCCAGGGCCTGCCGCGCCGCCGCGACCTGCCCGGCGGCCTCCCGCAGCGCATCGCCGACCCCGTCGAGCAGCGCGGCGAGGTAGGTGAGCTCACCGGTGTCGGCGTCGATCGAGGAGCCGATCACCTGCAGCTGGCTGTCGTCGTACGCGGGTCGGCCGTGCCCCACCGGCCCGTCGGGTACCGGTGCGATCCCCCGGCTCATCGCGGCACCTGGTCGCCGTTGAGCAGCGCCTGCCGCACATACTCCAGCTCGGCGGCGTGCCGCTGGGCAGCAGCGACCGCCAGGTCGATCTGGTCAGCCGCGCGGCGAGCACCGGCGACGAGCTCGCGCACCCGGTACCGGTACTGCTCGGCCGACGGCGCACGCCAGTGCTCCGGGGACAGGGTCGCCGCACGGGAAGCGGTGCCGCGCACGTCCTGGGCGGCAGCCAGCAACGTGACCACACCGGGCCCCAAGCTGGGCATCGGCGCCGGCAGACCATCCATCGTCGTCCTCCTTGCTCGTCCTCGACACCGCTCACGCTAGAAACCAGGCCACCGGTAGGTGCCTGGTGCTGGGGCGGGGTGTGGACAGCGCGGCACCAGGGTGGCTCCGGGCTCTGGGATGATGGAGCCATGGAGCATGCCGTCTCGCTGGCCACCCTCACCCCACCGATCGCCCTCGGGCCGCTGGACGGGCGCTACCGCACCGTGGTGGCCCCGCTGGTGGACCACCTGTCCGAGGCGGCGCTGAACCGCGCGCGGCTGCACGTAGAGGTGGAGTGGTTGATCCACCTGACCGCCCAGCGCGTGCTGCCCGGCGCCCCGGAGCTGTCCGAGGCGGAGATCGACTACCTGCGCCAGGTGGTGGCCACCTTCGGCGCCGACGAGATCGCTGAGCTGGCCACGATCGAGGCGGAGACCCGCCACGACGTCAAAGCGGTGGAGTACTTCCTGAAGCGGCGTCTGACCGCCGCCCCGCAGGTGCTCGGCCCGGACACTGTGCTGCCCCAGGTGACCGAGATCGTGCACATCTTCTGCACCAGCGAGGACATCAACAACCTGAGCTATGCGACCACGGTGCGCGACGCCGTCGAGCAGGTGTGGCTGCCGGCGGCGACGACGGTGGCCGACGCCGTGGCCGACCTGGCCCGCGAGCACGCTGCGGTACCGATGCTCGCCCGCACCCACGGACAACCGGCCACCCCGGTGACCCTGGGCAAGGAGCTCGCGGTGCTGGCGCACCGGCTGCGCCGTCAGCTGCGCCGGATCGCGGCCGCGGAGTACCTGGGCAAGATCAACGGCGCCACCGGCACCTACGGGGCGCACAGCATCTCGGTGCCTGGCGCCGACTGGCAGCAGGTGGCGCGCACGTTCGTGGAGCACCTGGGGCTGGTCTGGAATCCGCTGACCACCCAGATCGAGAGCCACGACTGGCAGGCGGAGGTGTACGCGGACGTCGCGCGGTTCAACCGGGTGCTGCACAACCTGGCCACCGATGTGTGGACCTACATCTCGCTCGGCTACTTCCGCCAGCGCCTGTCCGCCCAGGGGTCGACCGGCTCCTCCACGATGCCGCACAAGGTGAACCCGATCCGGTTCGAGAACGCCGAGGCGAACCTGGAGGTCTCCTGCGCACTGCTGGACAGCCTGGCCAGCACGCTGGTCACCTCCCGGCTGCAGCGGGACCTGACCGACTCCACCACCCAGCGCAACATCGGGGTGGCGCTGGGGCACTCGCTGCTCGCCCTGGACAATGTGCGCCGTGGGCTGGCCGGCCTGGACGTGGACGCCGAGGCGATGGTCCGCGACCTGGACGCGAACTGGGAGGTGCTCGGCGAGGCGGTGCAGTCGGCGATGCGTGCCGCGGGGATCGCAGGTGCGCAGGGGATGGCGGACCCGTACGAGCGGCTCAAGGAGCTCACCCGCGGCCGGCGGGTGGATGCTGCGGCGATGCGGGAGTTCATCGGCGGCCTGGGGCTGCCGGAGGACGTGGCCGCGCGGTTGCTGGCGCTCAGCCCGGCCGGCTACGTGGGGCTGGCGCCGGAGCTGGTGCGGCACCTGGACTGAGGCCACCCCCGCGTTGGAACACCGTTAGCGCGCTCGAACCCGCATACACGGTGGTTCCAGTGCGCTAAGGGTGTTCCAACGCCAGGGTGACGGCGGATATCCCCTGGCGATCCGCCGTCACCGGTCTCTAGGCTGGAGCTGCTATGCAGGATTTCCCCCCGGAGGTCCCCGCGTACCCGACCTCTTCGGCCGCTGCCGAGGCCTCCGGGTCCCGCGGCCGTGACCGCTCCTTCCCTGACACCCGATCCCCTGCGCGGTTCCTGCTGTGGCTGCTCGGTCGGCAGAAGGACGTGCTGCTCGCGGTGTTCGCCGCCGGCACCCTGGTCTTCCTGCCCGGTGCGCTCGGTCCGTACCTGGTGGGCCGGGCGGTGGACGAGGGGATCACCGCGGGCTCGATGTCCGGTCTGCTCACCTGGTCGTTGATCCTGCTCGGGGTGATCGCCGTGGGCGCCGGGGTGGGGGTGGCGATGCACACGTTCGCGGTGCGCGGCTGGCTGCTCGCGCTGTACAGCACCACGAAGCTGGTCACCCGCAAGACCACGCAGATGGGGCACGTGCTCGGTCAGCGGCTGCCCACCGGTGAGGTGCTGTCGGTGGCCTCCGGCGACTCGAACAAGTACGGGGCGCTCTCCGAGACCGTCGGCCGGGCCGCGTCAGCGTTGTTCGCGTTCTTGGTGGTGGTGGCCCTGGTGCTGCACACCTCGGTGCCGCTCGGGCTGCTCACTCTGGTGGCCGCCCCGGTGCTGGTGTTCGTAGCCACCCCGCTGCTGCGGCCGTTGCAGCGGCGCCAGGCGGTGGAGCGGTCCCGCACCTCGGACCTGACCTCGCTGGCCACCGACATCGTCGCCGGGCTGCGGATCCTGCGCGGTATCGGCGGAGAGCGCACGTTCGGCAGCAACTACGAGGCGCAGTCCCAGCGGGTGCGGCGCGCAGGAGTGGCGGCCGGGATCTGGCAGGGCGCTGTGGACGCCACCGGGGTGCTGGTCTCCGGACTGTTCCTGGTGCTGCTCACCTGGCTCGGTGCGCGGCAGGTGGTGGCCGGGGAGCTGACCATCGGGCAGCTGATCTCCTTCTTCGGGTTCGCCACGTTCATGGTGGTGCCGATCTACACGTTCTTCGAGCTCGCACAGAAGTGGATCCAGGCGCTGGTCTCGGCGCACAAGACGGTCGCGCTGCTGGAGTCCGAACCACCCTGGCTCACTCCAGCCGAGCCGCAGGACCTGCCCACCGGTGCGGTGATCCACGACGAGGTCTCCGATGTGCGCATCCACCCCGGTGAGCTGACCGTGGTGGTCTCCGCCCTGCCGGACGACTCGGCGGCGCTGGCCGACCGGATCGGGCGCTACCTGCCGGCCGCGACGACACCGGTGCCGGCCGAGGTGGAGGAGGACGTCAAGGGACGGACCGCTCGGCGCACCCGGGCACAGCGGCTGGCCGAGCGGCGCGAAAGGGCTGCGGCCGACCGCGAGCGCGCGCGGCGACGGTGGGGTGTGACCGTGGGCGGGGTGGACCTCTCGGAGGTGCCGCTGGCTCAGGTGCGGGACCGGATCCTGGTCAGCGACGCCGCCAGCATGGTCTTCGGCGGCACGCTGCAGCGTGCACTGGATCCGCACGGCCGCCTCAGCCGCGCCGAGGCGGAGCGAGCGATGCTGGTCGCCTCCGCCGAGGACGTGTTCACCGCGCTGCCCGGCGGCTGGCAGGGGCACCTGGACGAGCGCGGCCGGGGCCTGTCCGGCGGGCAGCGGCAGCGGCTGGTGCTCGCCCGGGCGCTGGCGATGGACCCGGAGGTGCTGGTGCTGGTCGAACCGACGTCGGCGGTGGACGCGCACACCGAGGCGCGGATCGCTGAACGGCTCGCTGTGCACCGGCGCGGGCGGACCACTGTGGTCACCAGCGTCTCTCCGCTGCTGCTGCACCACGCCGACCGGGTGGTGTTCCTGGCCGACGGGCGCCTGGCCGGGTCCGGGACGCACGAGGAGCTGCTGGCCAGCAGTCCCGGCTACCGGCGGGTGGTGGTCCGCACGATGGACGACGCACAGACCAGCAGCGCACAGACGGACGACGGAGAGGAGGCCGACCGTGTCGAGAGCACCGTCGACCTGCCTCGATGAGCTGAGCGAGGACCTGCTGCCCGGCTCCGCAGACAGCTGGCAAGCCCCTCGACGTACCCCGGCGGTACCGGTGGAGCTACGTCCACCGCAGCACGGCTCGCTCCGCCAGCGGCTGCGCGCCTGGCGGTCCCGGCACCTGCTCCGGGAGGAGCGGGCCCGGGCGGAGTACCACCGGTCCCGGAACCCCGAACGTGGGCTCCCGGTCTCCGCCGGCCGCGCCGCCTGGGAGTTCGTCAGAGTCTTGATCGGGCGTCGGCGCACCCTGGTGACCGGCGTGCTGGTGCTGCACGCCCTGGCTGCGATCGCCGGCCTGGTGGTGCCGCGGGTGCTCGGTCACCTGGTGGACGTGGCCTCGGTGCAGGGCACGCTGGTCACCACACTGAACACGCTCGCGCTGACCGTGGCGGGTGTGGTGCTGCTGCAGACGCTGCTCACCTTCGCGGCCCGGTGCAGTGCGGCCGTGTTCGGTCAGGACCTGCTCGCCGAGGCCCGAGAATACGTGGTGCACACGGTCCTCGGGCTGCCGCTGAGCACAGTGGAGAGCGCTTCCACCGGCGACCTGGTCACCCGGGTGACCCGGGACGTGTCGGCGATGAGCGACAGTGTGCGCTGGGCGTTGCCGCAGGCGGTGATCGCCGGGGTCACGACCGTGCTGACAGTGGCCGCGATGGTGCTGAACTCGCCGCTGCTGGCGCTGCCGCTGCTGCTGTCAGTGCCCGCCCTGTGGGTCGCCGTGCGGCGGTACCTGAAGCGGGCACCGGCCGGGTACATCACCGAGGGCGCCACCTACTCCACGATCAACACCACGCTCACCGAGACGGTGGAGGGTGCACGCACAGTGGAGGCGCTCGGTCTGCAGGAGCGTCGGATCGCGATCGGGGACGATGACGTGCAGGTCTCCGCCCAGGCGGAGCGGTACACCATGTCCATCCGGAACCTGCTGTTCAGCGTGATCGACTTCGCCTACAACTCCCCGCTGGTGACCACCCTGCTGCTCGGTGGTGTGGGCTACGCCAACGGCTGGGTGTCCCTGGGGCAGATCACCACCGCGGCGCTGTACATCCAGGCCGTGGTGGAGCCGTTGGACCGGCTGATCTACTCCCTGGACGAGCTGCAGGTCGGTGCAGCGTCGACCACTCGGCTGCTCGGTATCGCCGCAGTGCCGCCGGACCGGCAGGCCGGTCCGGACCGGCCCGAGGGCGTCCACCTGCAGGGCAGCGACCTGCGCTTCGCCTACCGTCCCGGGCACGACGTGCTGCACGGCGTGGACGTGGACCTCCAGCCCGGGGAGCGGCTGGCAGTGGTCGGGCCCAGCGGCTCCGGGAAGTCCACCCTGGGCCGGTTGCTCGCCGGGATCAACGGCCCGCGCACCGGGTCGGTGACCGTGGGCGAGGTGGAGCTGACCGCGCTGCCGCTGGAGCTGCTGCGCACCGAGGTGGCGCTGGTCACCCAGGAGCACCACGTGTTCGTGGGCAGCATCCGGGACAACATCGTCCTCGCCCGGGAGGACTCCGCCGACGACGTGGTGGTCGAGGCGCTGCAGGCGGTCGGTGCCTGGTCCTGGGTGAAGGAGCTCCCGGAAAGGATGGACACGCTGGTCGGGTCCGGCAAGCTGGCGCTCACCCCGGCACAGGCGCAGCAGATCGCGCTCGCCCGGCTGATCGTGGCCGATCCGCACACCCTGGTGCTGGACGAGGCGACCTCGCTCATCGACCCGCGCACAGCGCGGACCCTGGAGTCCTCGATGGCCCGGCTGCTCGACGGCCGCGCGGTGGTGGCGATCGCGCACCGGCTGCACACCGCGCACGACGCGGACCGGATCGCGGTGGTGATCGACGGCCGGATCGCCGAGCTCGGCAGCCACGAGGAGCTGGTTGCCGCCGGCGGTGAGTACGCCGCGCTCTGGCGCGCCTGGACCAGCTGAGCCGACGAGGGGACGTGCTCCAGGGGGCTCAGCGCGGAGCGCTGTAGTGCTGCTCCGGGCGAGAGGGGACCGGGCGAGCAGCAGGAGCACGGCGATCTGCGCCGTCACCGGCAGGAACGAAGCGCCGCACCAGCACGAACCCGACCACCAGACCCACCACGCCCAGCACCAGCAGCACCGGCCCGGCCGGGAGTCCGGCGATCATCCGCATCCGGGTCTGCACCACCACCTCCTGGTGGTCGGCGACGTCCGGGGCGCTGGCGAAGGTGAAGTCGGAGATGACCTGCCGGGCCGGGTCCTCGAACTCGTAGTCCATCACGGTCAGGTAGTCACCAGTCGCGGCCAGCTCGTCCCAGGTGGGGCTGGTGCGCAGGTCCGTATCGATCGGGCCCGCGAACCGCAGCTCGCCGGGGGTGGTCGTGACCGTCGGGTCGGTGTGCCGCACCGGCCCGTCGGCGATCACGTAGGTGGTCACGAGCTGCGGAGTCTGGGCCGCAGCCGAGATCCGCATCGGGTAGATCAACGACCCGGCCGCGAAGCTCAGGTGCACCGGCTGCACCTGCCCGGTGAGCGTGCCCTGCTCGGCGACCATCCGGATCGCGACGAAGTACCATCCCTCGCTCACGTACGGGCTGAGCGCGTCCGCCATCGGATCGCTCATCACGTAGTCGTTCTCCCGGAGCCAGTCGGTCAGGCCGTCGGCGTCGGTGGCGGAGAGCACCGTGGCCTCGAGCGGGCCGAGCGGCACGGTGTCCAGGACCTCGACACCGCCGACCGGTTCGACTCCCGCGTCTGCACCAGCGGCGCCCCCGCCTTCCGGCCACCAGGTGTAGTCGTACTCCACACGCGGAGCGGCCATCGCCTCGAGGTCGGCGAAGAAGCCCTCGTCCGCCAGCTGCACGTCCGGGGCGGACGGGGTGGGGACGATGACCGCCGCGTCGTCGGCGTCCGCGGTCATGTCCAGCTGCATCACGATGTCCTCGGTGCTGCCGTCGAACGCCAGGGCGGCGACCTCCCGGTCAACGGTCAGCTGCTCACCCTCAGCAGAGACCGCTCCACCGCATGCGCACGCCTGCGCAGGTTCGGCCAGCAGCAGTCCCCCGAGGGTGAGCAGGACGATGGACACTGCCGTCGCGGCAGCGCGCCGCAGACGTCCGAGCTCTCCCATGATTGCCACGGTATGGGAGCCTCCGGTGCAGATCGGCCCTTGATACCGGATCGATATCGTGGCGCCCCAGATCGTGACCATTCCGTTGTCGCGCGCTCACGAGACACACACAGAAATACCCTGAGGGGGTATAGTCTTGTGATTGCGGACGACGTCACCGACACCAGGAGCATCGATGACCACCCAGGACACGCTCACCCACGCCGAGCACGGCTACACCCCGGAGAAGGACGCCTACCTGAAGCGGATGCGGCGCATCGAGGGGCAGGTCCGTGGGATCGCCCGGATGGTGGAGGAGGACGTGTACTGCATCGACGTGCTCACCCAGATCTCCGCGGTGACCAAGGCGCTGCAGGCCGTCGGCCTGGGTCTGCTCGAGGACCACCTCGGCCACTGCGTGGTCGACGCCGCCCGCACCTCCCACGAGGCCGGCGAGGAGAAGGTGAAGGAGGCCTCGGCCGCCATCGCCCGCCTGGTCCGGTCCTGATCACGATCCCCAGCTGAGAAGGAGCCAGAAGTGACCACCACTGTCATCGACGTCCAGGGCATGACCTGCGGCAACTGCGTCAAGCACGTCACCGAGGAGCTGACCGGCCTGGCCGGCGTCAGCGGGGTGGACGTGGACCTGCACGCCGGGGGCGTCTCACCGGTGACCGTGACCTCTGCCGACCCGCTGGACGAGGCGGCGCTGCGCGAGGCCGTGGACGAGGCCGGGTACGAGGTCACGGCGATCCGCTGACTCGTTGGCCTGCGGTACCGCTGCGACGCAGCACCGCCTCCGGTGAGCAGCAGGACCGCCTCCGGTGAGCAGACGATGGCCCGGGGAACCGATCGGTTCTCCGGGCCATCGTCACGCCGGCTCAGGTGCACGCCGGCTCAGGTGCACGCCGACTCAGGCAGCCGACGTCTCACCGCTCTCCACCGCGGCGGTCTGCTCGGCGCCGCCCACAGCCGGGGCGTCGACGGTCTGCACCGCGATCTTGCGCGGCTTGGCCGCTTCGGCCACCGGGATGCGCAGCGTGAGCACCCCGTGGGCATAGGACGCGCTGATCGCTTCGACGTCCAGCCCGTCGCTCAGGGTGAGCTGGCGGCGGTAGCCACCGGAGGGTCGCTCCTGGGCGAGCCAGCGGCCACCTTCCGGCTGGGCGATGGTGCGCTCCGCCTGGATGGTCAGCACGCTGCCATCGACGTCCAGATCGATGCTCTCCGGCGCCACGCCGGGCATGTCGATGTCGACGACGAACTCGTCGCCGGCCCGGTACAGGTCCATCGGCATCCAGCGCGGGCCACGCGCAGGGCCGGTGAGAGCGCCGGCCAGCCGGTCCATCTCACGGAACGGGTCAAATGTCAGGGCCATCACAACTCCTTCCACTCGCGCGGCTCACCGTGAGCCGCTCGGCCGGCCCACGCGGGGCGGACCGGAACAGGTCTGACATCTGGGTCAACGCAGGGTCGGCCCGGTTTGTTCCCAAAGTTGAGCGTGACAGACTCAAGGCAGATTTTCCGGCGTGATGGTGCCGTTCTCCTCGACTTGAGGTTGGCTTGCAGGGCATCGGAGGCGGCGCGGCGGGCCACTCACGTGGCGCGGCGCCTCACGTGGCGCGGCGGGCGGCAATGAGCCGCCGGCCAGCAGCACGGACCGCCTGCCTGCTGGAATCGATCTGATCCTGCGGAGCGCCCGCAGCGAGGCGCAGTGCCAGGGCATGGGCGAACATGCCGAGCGCCTCGTCGTAGCGGCCTTGGTCGAACAAGGACTTGCCGCCGTGCTGCCGGGCGAAGTACCGCATCGCCACGGCCACTCGATAGTCCCTGGTGCCCGCCGCTGCGCTGCGCGCCGTGGCATCTGCGCGCTCCCGCCCGGCGCGGAACAGTGCATCGGCAAGCTCGAACCGGCGTTGCCACTGCAGCACGTGCGCCAGCCGCAGTGCTGCACCGACCGCTTCGATGGGCAGGTCCACGTCGCCTCCGGCCGTCGGGACGTCACCCGCAGTCCCCGGCCCCCCTGCAGCGGCGAGCGAGCGCCAGCCGACCCGCTCGGCCTCGTCCAGGTCACCGAGCATCCGCAACCACCCGATGCGTTCGGCATCGCCGGCCGTCCCCTGCGCCCTCAGCCCGGCCACCCGAGCGCGTGCGGCGACCACGTCGTCGGGCACATCCCGTAACGTGACGTCGTCGATCGTGTAGGTGGGCACAGGTGAGGTCATGTGGCACATGCTCGCTAACGACAGCTCGTCGGCACAATTCCTGGAAACCGCTATCCAAACCTGGCAGGATCGTCGCCATGTCACCGCACGTGCCCACGGTCCACACGGTCAACGACAACGGGGCCTGGTGCTGGTTCCAGGACGAGCGGGCACTCATCGACCCGGTGGCCGGCACGCTGCTGGTCGGCTCGATCGCCGCGCCCGAGGGCGCCGGTGGCGCCGAGCGGGCCGGGAACGTGGAGCTCGCGTTGCACCACCTGGCCACCGGCGCGACCCGGGTGGTGGTGCTGCACGCCAACCTCGAGGCTGACGACCACAACGTCCCCGCACTGTGGATCCGTCCGGACGGGCGCTACCTGGCGATGTACACGAAGCACAAGACGGACAACTTCACCCGCTGGCGGATCTCCACCCGCCCGCACGACGCCACCGAGTGGGACGCCGAGCAGACCTTCGACTGGACCGAGCTCACCGACGGCCGCGGAGCCACCTACTCCAACCTGCACCACCTGTCCGCCGAGGGCCGGCTGTACGCGTTCGCCCGCGCCGTCAACGACGACCCCTCGATCCTGGTCTCCACCGACGACGGCAGCACGTTCCGCTACGGCGGCAAGCTGTTCACCCGACCGAAGATCGGCTACGTGAACGGCTACACCCGGTACGCCTCGAACGGGACCGACCGCATCGACCTGGTCACCACCGACCACCACCCGCGCGACTACGACAACTCGATCTACCACGGCTACGTCTCCGGCGGCGCCCTGCACCGCAGCGACCACACCGTGGTCGACGAGAACGTGCTCAGCGCCCAGGCCCCGTCCCAGGTGGAGCTGACAACGATCCTGCCCACCGGCACCGAGCTCGGCGGTGCGCGGCTCACCCACGCCTGGACCTCCGACCTCCGGCAGGGGCGCGGCGACCAGGCCGGTCAGCTGGCCGCAGTGCTCACCGCCCGCGCCGGGGACGAGCCGGAGAACTCCGACTTCAGCGACCACCGGTTCGTCTATGCCCGGTTCGACGGCGGTACCTGGCAGGTCTTCCACCTCGCCCTGGCCGGGGCGAACCTGCTACCGCACGAGGAGGACTACACCGGGCTGGCCGCGATCGACCCCTATGACCTGGACTCGGTCTACCTGTCCACCCCGTTCGACCCGCGCGAGGGTCGACCGCTCGACCACCACGAGATCTTCCACGGCCGCACCACCGACGGCGGTGCCACCTGGTCCTGGACCCCGGTCACCGAGCGATCAGGCATGGACAACCTCCGCCCCATCGTCGCCCCGGGCGACCCGGACACCCGGGCCGTGCTGTGGTTCCGCGGCACCATGACCGCCTCTCAGCACTACGACTGCGAGGTCGTCGGCGTGATCGAACCGCGCTGACCCGCCCCTCCGCACCGCACCGCACCGCGGCTTCGACTCGATCGGAGGTACCGCAGGCGGTCTGAGGTACGCGCCACCGGCCTCAGACCGCCGCGGTGGCCTCAGACAGGTGTCGAGCAGGCGGCGGGGTGCGCCGCGGAGCAGGAGAGCGGGAGCAGGGTGCGATATAACGGGGTGTGCCCCACCAGCCCGCACCCCTGGAGAGGTCCCGGTCCCGCCGCCTGACCGCCGAGATCTGGATCGTGATGGGCCTGTCCCTGGGCAAGTCCGGGGTGTACGCGGTGGTGGCGATCATCGCTGCGCTCACCCGCGGCCCGCTGGGCGAGCAGACCACCTCCCTGAACCCCTCGCAGTCACCACGGCCGTACCTGGACCTGACCTACCAGCTGCTGTCCATCGCCTTCACCCTGGTGCCGGTGGCGCTCGCCCTCTACCTGCTCTCCGACCGGGGGCACAACCCGTGGCGCCGGATCGGTCTGGATGCGCGCCGTCCGGGCCGGGACCTGCTCTGGGGGCTGGGGCTCGGCGCGGTGATCGGGATCCCGGGCCTCGGTCTGTACGTGGCCGGGCGGGCGCTGGGGATCACGGTGGCGGTACAGGCCTCTGCTCTGGACCCGTACTGGTGGACCGTGCCGGTGCTGGTCCTCGCCGCCCTGAAGAACGGGCTGATCGAAGAGGTGGTGGTGGTCGGCTACCTGGCCGAACGCCTCACCGAGAAGCGCTGGTCACCGGTCGCGATCGTGCTGCTCTCCGCCGTCATCCGTGGTTCCTACCACCTGTACCAGGGCTGGGGGCCGTTCTTCGCGAACATGCTGATGGGCGTGATCTTCGCGACGTTCTACCTGACCAAGGGCCGGCGGCGGGTGCTGCCGCTCGTGGTCGCACACACGTTGCTGGACGTGACCGCGTTCGTCGGCTACCAGCTGCTGCCCGATGCGTGGCTCACCGCGATCGGCGTGAGCGTGGCCGGCTGACCGGCTCATGGCCACGCGTCGAATACCATCGACGCCATGGCTGAGGGGAGTGCCCAGGAACCGCCTGCCGGCGGCCGGGCCCGCACGACCACCGTGCTGGACATCCCCTTGGTGCGGGTACGCCGCCCGATCGACCTGGTGATGATGCTGGCGACGGTCGCGGGGCTGGCGGCCGTGCTGGTGCTGTCGGTGTACGCCTACCGCACCACCACCGCGGTCACCCTGGACGTGCAGTCGGCGCTCGCCCGGGTGCTGCGGAACATCCTGCTGGTGCCGATCAACGCCATCGAAGGCTTCCTCACCCTGATCCTGCCGATCGTGGTGATCGTCCAGCAGCTGGTCCGCCGGCAGCTGCGCGCTGTGCTGGACGCGCTGGCCGCGGCGCTGGTGGCGATCCTGCTGGCCAGCCTCGCCGTCTGGCTGCTGGACAGCTACGCCCCGGAGGCGCTGCTCCGCGCACTGCGGCTGCACAACGGCGTCGAGCGAGTGATGACCATCACCCCGATGGTCGCCGGGCTGGCCGCGTTCCTCACCGGGACCGGCACCCGGGACGAGAGCCGCCTGATGGGCATCTCCTGGAACCTGCTCTGGGTGGTGCTGGTGGTCTCGGTGATCGCCGGTGACGCCACCCTGGCCGGCGCGCTCGTCTCCGTGCTGCTCGGCCGGGCGGTGGGTCTGGGCATGCGGTACGCCTCCGGGGTGCTCAGCCGCCGCGCGCACGGGCAGGTGCTGGTGGAGGGCAT
>DATGRZ010000320.1:0-14051 GCA_035303065.1 Ruania sp. | reverse complement strand
TGTACCGCGACCTGTGGTACCGCGGGATCGCGGTGGACGTGCTGCCACCCACCGGCGACCTGTCCGGTTATGACCTGGTGCTGGTCCCCACCCTGTACCTGGTCACCGACGACGGTGCGGCCAACATCGCCGCCGCCGCCGAGAACGGCGCCACTGTGGCGATCACCTACTTCTCCGGCATCGTGGACGAGAACGACCAGATCCGTCTCGGTGGCTACCCGGGCGCCTTCCGGGAGCTGCTCGGGGTGCGCAGCGACGAGTTCTTCCCGCTGCTGCCGGGTGAGCAGGTCACCCTGGACGACGGCACCAGCGCCGATGTGTGGACCGAGCGGATCGAGACGACCACTGCGGAGGTGGTGCGCAGCTTCACCGACGGCCCGCTGCCCGGCGGACCAGCGATCACCCGCAACGCGGTCGGCGAGGGCACTGCCTGGTACATCGCCACCCGCCAGGACGCGGCCGGCACCACGGCGTTGCTGGACGCCCTGCTCGCCGAGTCCGGGGTGAGCCCCGAGGCGGAGGTACCACGCGGGGTGGAGGCGGTGCGTCGCACGAGCGAGGACGGCACCGGCTACCTGTTCCTGCTGAACCACACCGAGGAGCAGGTCCAGGTGCCCGCGAACGGTACTGACCTGGTCACCGGCACCGACGCGTCCGGTTCGGTCACCCTCGCGGCGGGCGCGGTCGCCGTGGTGCAGGAGCCCTGAGACAGAAATTGCTCGTCGATCTGGTCACCCAGCGTGACCAGATCGACGAGCAATTTCGGGTCAGTAGCCGCGGTCGCGCGGGTCCCCGGTCTCCGGCGGACGGCGCTCCACTGTGTTGATGTGGTGGGTGCGGGACCGCTGTGCGTTGATCACCAGCGCCAGGATGATCGCCAGCACACCAGCGGCCATGCAGATGTAGCCGACCACGGTCAGGTCCACCACGTCCCAGCTGTCCTTGACCGCGAAGCTGAGGACCGCCCCTACGACGATCAGGAAGATTCCACCACCGACACCCATCGCGACCATCCTCTCCACCGGGCACCCCGCGGCGCCCTCGACGGCCCATCCTCGTGCCATCACGCCACCGGCGCATCCCGGGTAAGCGCTGCCCAGCGGCTGAACACTGCGATAGCGTGAGTCCGAGCACTTCCTTGGGAGAGAGGACCACGGTGCCGTCTGCGGTCGACGATGTCCCGCGCCAGCTACGCCTGGAGCGACGTGAGGATGCCACCTGCCTCGGTGCGCCCACCCCGATGCTGAGCTGGCTCCGGCCGGCCGGGTCCGGCGAGCAGCAGGCGGTCGAGGTGCACTGGTCAGAGGCCGGACCGCCGGGCACTGAGCGCACCTGGCGGGTGACCACCGACGAGTCGGTGTTCGTGCCCTGGCCGGGTGAGCCGTTGCGCAGCGGGCAGCGGGGCACGCTGCGGGTCCGTACTGAGCACGACGGCGGAGTCTCACCCTGGTCCGAGCCGCTGAGCGTCCATGTCGCCCCGTTGGTACCGGCCGACTGGACGGCGCAGTTCATCACCCCGGCCCTCGGCGGCGGGCTCGAGGACCCGGCACCGGTGCTCACCGGTCAGGTGCACGTCGAACCGGGCCTGGTGCACGCAAGGCTGCTGCTCAGCGCCCTGGGGACAGTACGGATGGAGCTGAACGAACGCCGGGTCGGCACCGACGTGCTCACCCCGGGCTGGACCAGCTACGACCACCGCATCCGGTTCCACGGCTACGACGTGACCGACCTGCTCACCGAGGGCAGCAACGACCTGCACGCCACCCTCGGCAACGGCTGGTACCGGGGCGCGCTCACCTGGGACCTGCGCCGGGACCTGTACGGCGAGCACCTGGCGCTGCTCGCCCAGCTGGAGCTCACCTACGCCGACGGGCGCACCGTGGTGCACGGCACCGACGAGACCTGGCGCGCGCACACCGGACCGGTGCGCAGCGACGACCTGTACGGCGGGCAGCACACCGACCTGCGCCGCCCCCAGCGGGAGGGCGAACCGCGCCCGGTGCGCGCCCTGGCGGTGGACCTGACCCGGCTGGTCGCCCCGGAGGGTCCGCCGCCGCGTATCACCGAGCGCATCCCGGCCCGCAGCCTCACCCAGCGCGAGCCGGGACGATACATCGCCGACTTCGGGCAGAACCTGGTCGGCTGGGTGCACCTGGCCGACGTGCCCGGCCCGGAGGGGTCGAGCAGCCCGGACCAGGGCGAGAAGCCTGCGGAGGGGAGCTCCGCCGTCGTGCGGGTAAGGCACGCCGAGGTGCTCACCGACGGTGAGCTGTGCACCCGACCACTGCGCCACGCCGCCGCCACCGACACCTACGACCTGCCGCCCGGTGGCAGCGATCTCGCCCCGGAGCTCACCTTCCACGGGTTCCGGTACGCCGAGGTGAGCGGGGCGGGCGACCTGCGCCCCGAGCAGGTCACCGCTGAGGTGGTCGGCTCCGACCTGCGCCGCACCGGCTGGTTCGGCTGCAGCGAGCCGCTGGTGAACCAGCTGCACGAGAACATCGTCTGGTCCGCCCGCGGCAACTTCCTGGACGTGCCCACCGACTGCCCGCAGCGCGACGAACGCCTCGGCTGGACCGGCGACATCCAGGTGTTCGCCCGCACTGCGGCGTTCCTGTTCGACGTGAACGGATTCCTCTCCTCCTGGTCCCAGGACCTGGCCGCCGACCAGCACGGCGACGGCGGGGTGCCGGTGGTGGTCCCGGACGTGCTGCGCAACGACAACACGATGGCCACCGGCTGGGCCGACGCCGCCGTGCTGGTGCCCTGGGTGCTCTACGAGCGCTACGGGGACAGCGGCGCGCTGATCCGCCAGCTGCCCTCGATGCGGGCCTGGGTGAACCGGATGGTCAGCGAGATGGACGAGCGAGGACTGTGGACCACCGGGGCACAGTTCGGTGACTGGCTCGACCCGACCGCCCCGCCGGAGGACCCGTTCGCCGCGATGGCCGATGTGCACGTGGTGCAGCAGGCTCACCTGGTGCGCTCGGCGGTGCTGGTGATGCACGCGCTGCGCCGGCTCGGCCAGGACACGCTCGCCGACCACTACGAGGACCTGGCCGACACCGCCCGGGCCGCGTTCCAGACCCACTACGTGAGCGAGGAGGGGCTGGTCCGCTCCGACTGCCCCACCGCGTACGCGCTCGCGATCCGGTTCAAGCTGCTCGCCACCGCTGAGCAGCAGGCGTTCGCCGGGAACCGGCTGGCTGACCTGGTGCGCGAGGCCGGCGGCACGGTGAGCACCGGCTTCCTCGGCACTCCGCACGTGCTGGACGCGCTCGCCCAGTCCGGGCACGCCGACCTGGCCGAGGAGATGCTGCTCACCACCGACTGCCCGTCCTGGCTGTACCCGGTGACGATGGGCGCCACCACGATCTGGGAACGCTGGGACTCGCTGCTGCCGGACGGCACGGTCAACCCCGGGCAGATGACCTCGTTCAACCACTACGCCCTGGGCGCGGTGGGCGACTTCCTGCACCGCCGCATCGCCGGGCTGGCCCCGTTGGAGCCGGGCTACCGGGCAGTGGAGGTGAACCCGATCATCGACGGTCCCATCTCCAGCGCCTGGGCCCGGCACGAGAGCCCGTACGGGCGGGTGCAGGTGTCCTGGGAGCGGGACGAGGACGGTATCACCCACCTGGAGGTGGACATCCCGGCGGGCACCACCGCCCGGGTCTACCCGCCGTCGAACCGGTCCAGCGGGCCGAAGGGCAGGTTCCGCGGTGCGGTGACCGTCCCCGCCGGCACGCACACCTTCACCGGCTGACCGGCGCCGCCATCCCAGCCCCGCCCCACCCCGCCCCCTCCCGCAAGGTCACGAGGATCCGGGCACCGGTGCCCGCTCTTGCTTGACGTTATCGCTCAACCGGCGGGGCGGGCGGCTGCCCAGGCGGCCCACATCGTCGCGTACCGGCCGCCGGCGGCCACCAGCTCGGTGTGCCGGCCCTGCTCCACCACGCGACCCTCGTCGAGCACCAGGATGCGGTCGCACTCGCGGGCCTGGCTGAGCCGGTGCGCGATCACCAGACCGGCACGACCGGCCAGCACTGTGGCGGTGGCGGCATCCAGCTGACCGGCGGCCGCCGACCCCGCTTCGGCGGTCGCCTCGTCCAGCAGCACCAGCGTCGGGTCGGCGAGCAGCACCCGGGCCAGCGCCACCAGCTGCGCCTCTGCGGGGGTGAGTCGCTGCCCGTCGTCACCGAGCAGCGTGTCCAGCCCGTCCGGCAGCCGGTCCAGCAGCTCCGCCCCGCCGACGGCGGAGAGCACCTGGCGGAGCTGGTCGTCACCGACCGTAGGGGCCACCAGGGTGAGGTTGGCGCGCAGCGTCGCCGAGAACGTGTGCGTCTCCTGGGTGACCAGCAGGGCCTGCCCGGCCTGCGCCGTCGACGTGCGCACGGTGCCTCGGTCGGGACGGAGGATGCCGGCGGCCAAGGCAGCGATGGTGCTCTTGCCCGCCCCGGACTCCCCGACCAGGGCGAGACTCTGGCCAGGGTGCACCTGCAGGTCCACCCCGTGCAGCACCGGGTGCCCGGGCCGGTAGGCGAAGTCCACCCCGGTCAGGCTGAGCACCGGTGCGGATGACTGGTCGGCGCCCGTTGGGTCGTCCGACGCTGGGCGTGCGGCTGCTGAGGCGGCGCCGACCCGCTCGTGCACCGGTGTGCGCAGCACCCCTACGATCCGGGCCAGCGAGGTGAACGCGGACTGCAGGTCGTCGATGACGATCAGCAGCGAGTTGATCGGGTCGAACAGTCGAAGGAAGAACAGCACCGCTGTGGTCGCCGCGCCGAGGGTGCCGTGCCCGGTGACCACCAGCAGGTAGCCCATCCCCAGCAGGGCCGCCGTGCCCAGGTACTCGGCCAGGTTCAGCCGGCCGAAGAAGCGGTTCTGCACGATCCGGGCGAGCAGCTCCCAGCGCACCACCTGCCAGGACGCAGTCCGGGTCCGGTGCAGGTGCGCCTCCTCCAGCCGGTAGGCGCGCACCGTGGCCAGCCCGTGCAACGAGGCGAGCAGGTGGTGCGCTCGCTCGGCCATCGCCGCCCGCTGCGCGGCGTAGACCTGTGGAGCGTGGCGCAGGTAGTAGCGCACCGCCAGCACGTGCACCGGAACCAGCACCAGCAGCGCGGCCGCGTACCGCAGGTCGATCACCGCCATCCCCACCAGGGTGACCGCCACGGTGAACACCGATCCGGTCAGGGCCGGCACGATCCGCGGCGCCGCCTGGGAGATCTCCGCGACGTCGTCGGTGGCCCGGGAGATCAGGTCACCGCTGCCGGCCGTTTCCACCACCCGCTGCGGCAGCTGGAACGCGCGTGCAACCATCCGCTCCCGCAGCCGCGCCACCACCGCCTCGTACAGCCTCGCCGCGATCACCACCCCGGCAGCCGTGGCGGTGGCACCGACCAGCGCCGCCAGCACCAGCAGCGCGCCCCACCCCCACAGCTGGTGCACCTGTCCTGTCCCGTCCTGCACCGCGTCCACCATCTGTCCCAGCACCACCGGTGCCACCAGCCCGGAGGCGGCGCCCACGGCCAGTACCAGTACCACCAGCAGCAGACGGGCCCACCGCCCGCGCAGCTCGACGGCGACCTCCGAGGCCACCTCAGCTGCGCTCGCTGTCGGCAGTCGGGTCATCGGGTCACCGCCGAGAGGCCCTCCGTGATACCGGCTGCTGGTTCCAGCACCCGGTCGGCCACCGCCAGCAGCGCCGGGGACCGGGTGAGCAGCACAGTGATCCTCCCGGCCCGGCTCGCCCGGATCCGTTCGGCCACCACCCGCTCGGTCACCGAGTCGACGGCGGTGGTCGGGTCGTGCAGCACCAGTACCGGGGCGTCCTGGGCCAGCGCCCGAGCCAGTGCCACCCGCTGGCGCTGACCACCGGAGAGCTGCCGGCCACCCTCACCCACCTGGGTGCTGGCGCCTTCCGGCAGCGCGCGGAGGAACTCGGTGCACCCGGCATCGGCCAATGCCTCCTCCGCCCGGTGCTCAGTGACCGCACCGAGTCGGACGTTCTCCAGCACGGTGCCGTCGAACAGGTGCGCCTCGTGCGGGGCGACCAGCACAGTGCCCGGCGGCAGCTGCTCCAGCGGCACACCACTGCAGGTCACTGCCGTATCGGTGCCGCCCTCACCGGTGAGCAGCGTGGCCAGCGTCGCCGCACGTGCCCCGTCCACCGGCACCGCCACGCACTCACCCGGACGCACCTGGTCGCGCAGGTGCTGCCCGTCCAGCAGCACGTCCAGGGCGAGCGGACCGGGGTCGTCCAGCTGGTCGGCCTCGCAGTGCTGGGCAGGGCTGCTCGCCTGGTCCTGGATGGTGCTGCTGGTCTGGTCGTGGGTGGTGCCGCTGGCCTGCTCCCGGATCCCGGGATCGTGCAGCACGCGGAGCACCCGCTCCGCCGACGCAGTGGCCGCCGCCCACACTGTGCCGGAGTTGGTGGCCACCATCGTCAGCGGGCCGATGAGGAACTGGGACAACCCCACCACGGTGATCAGCCCGCCGATGCTCAACCGCCCGGTCAGCGCCAGCCAACCCGCTGCGAGCGTGATCACCGCGAGAAAGACCCCGGTGGCCGCTTGCATCGACCCGAGCAGCCGCCCGTGCGCCGACTTCGCGTGCAAGGTCGCCCGTAGTGCGGCGCGGGAGGCGTGCCGGTACCGGTCCCCGGCCTGCTGACCGGCAGCCAGTCCCATCACCACCCGGTAGCCGGCCATCAGGTCCGCAGCCTGGCCGGCTGCGGTGGCCGCCGCTGCCTGCTCGGCACCGGAACGAGCCCGCAAGGAGCGGCCGGCGCGGTCGATCACCAGCACCAGCACCGGTGTACCGACGAGCACCGCCACCCCCAGCGGCCAGGACAGCGCGAGCAGGATCGCACCGCCTACCAGCACCGCCGCCAGCTCTGCCAACGGGTAGCAGGCCAGCGCCACCGCCGTGGCCAGGCGGGAGACGTCCGAGGTGGCGATCGACAGGCCCACCCCCGGCAACCGGGCCGGCCCGGACATCCCCCGGCGGTCCAGCAACCGTGCCGCCACCAGCGTGCGCAGCCGGTGCTGCACCGCCTGCATGCCGGTCAGCCCGATCCGGGAACCGAACCGGAAGGACACGCTCAGCACGGTCATGTTCACTGCCAGCACCAGCAGCCAGAGCAGCAGCTGACCCGGGTTCCCGGCGCCGACCGCGCGGTCCAGCGCCACCCCACGATCACCGGCACCATCGACTCGGCCAGCTGCCAGCACACCAGCAGCGCCGCGCCCGGCACCGTGTACCGGCGGGCCGCCAGCACCACCCGGAGCACGAACCGGCGCGGAGTCAGGGAGCTGTCCACCGCGTCCAGCGGCACCGGCAGCTCCTCCGGCGGGGTGATCGTGAGCGAGTGTCTGCGCCAGCCAGCCACTGCCATGTCTCCTCGTCCGTGGGTCCGGCACCTGTCGCCGGCTGCCTCGAGCCTACGGCGCCCCCCGCCCGCCGCCGGAAGGTCACGGACGTTCGGTCACCGTGCCCTGTTCCTCGTGCGCGATCGGACCGCTGTGCCTGCGGCCGCGACCAGCAGCGCCGGCAGCCACCGGAGCAGCAGGTAGGCCTGGGGCGGCCACGGCTGTGCGGTCGGCATCCAGAGGCTGACCCAGGTGCCCACTGCGGGTGCGGCCAGGCTGAGCACCAGCGCGACAGTGGGCCGGCGTGTGCGGACCACCAGGGCAGCGGGCCCACCAGGGCAGCAGCATGCCCGCCAGCGTCACCACCCAGGGGCGTGCCATCAGGGTTGGCAGGGTCGGTGCGGCGGTGGTCATGACAGCCTGGTGAGGAAGCTCTGCACCAGGGCACCAGCCACGCCGGCGCCGTGCCCGCCGGCCTGGACGAGGACCGCGACGGCAACATCGCCCTGGTAGGCCATCATCCAGGAGTCCACCCGATAGTCCTCACCGGAGCCGGCCTCCGCGGAGCCGGTCTTGGCGTGCACCGGCGGACCGGGCACGTCCAGCAGCTCGGTCCCGGTGCCGCCGGTGACCACCGCACGCATGAGGTCGGCGAGCTGGCCGGCCTCCGCATCGGCCAGGGCGTCGTCGGCCGCCGTGGGCCGGTCGGCCACCTCCTCTGGTGCCAGCACGAGCACGGGCGAGACAGCGCCGCCGGCGGCCACTGATCCGGCCACGGTAGCCATCGTCAGCGGTGAGGCGAGCACTCGGCCCTGGCCGATCGTGGACTCGGCGAGCTCGGTGTCGCCCATCTCCTCCGGCACCGATCCAGTGAAACCGTGGTGGCCGGGCGTCTGCGTCCCCATCCCCAGCGACCGTGCGGCTGAGGCGAGCGCTGCGCCGGAGAGGTCACTGCGGGAGTTGATCAGCGCCGAGTTGCAGGACTGCGCGATCGTCTCGGTGAGGGTGATCTCACCGAGGAACTGGCTGGGGTAGCCCGGGTAGTTGCCGATGCTGCGTCCGCCGACCTGAGCGCCGTCGGTGCAGTCCAGGACCGACTCAGCTGTCTGCCCGGCGCGGAGCAGGGCGAGGGCGGTGATCACCTTGAAGGTCGACCCCGGGGCGAGCGTCGCTTCCATCGCGATGTCCAGCCCGTCGGCGCCGGGGCTGCTGGCTGCTGCGAGCACCTGGCCCGTGGACGGCTGCAGCGCGACCAGGCCGGCGGGCGAATCGACCTCACCCAGGACGTCCTCGGCCCGGGTCTGGATGGCCATGTCCAGGCTGAGTGTGACGTCCGCGCCCGGGAGCGGTTCGACCTCGAAGAGCGCCTCCTCCGGGTCGGACTCAGTGGCGATGCGGACACCGGGCCGTCCGCGCAGGATCTGGTCGTACTCGGCCTGCAGCCCGGACAGGCCGACCAGGTCGCCGGTCGCCACGTCACCCTCGGAGCCCTCGACCACCTCCGCAGTGGCGGCCCCCGCGCGACCCAGCAAGGGGCGCGCCCAGGTGCTGGTCGGTGCCAACGGGAGCTCGTCGGCGATCGCCCGCGCCCCGGGGATCGTACTGATCTCCTGCCGGTCGGTGTCTTCCTCACGTAAGATGATCGCCTCGACGAAGGCCCGCGGGCCGGCTTCGAGGACCTGCTCGGTGTAACCCTCCAGGTCGAACAGCTCCTCCAGATGTTGCGCACTCTCGGTGAGCGTCTCGGCATCGGCCAGGAGCGTCTTGTCGATCCCGATCCGATGCACCGGACGGAGGGTGACGATCGCCGATCCGTTCTGGTCCAGGATCTCGCCTCGTTCGG
Organism: Ruania sp.; assembly: GCA_035303065.1. Lineage (GTDB taxonomy): Bacteria > Actinomycetota > Actinomycetes > Actinomycetales > Beutenbergiaceae > Ruania. The sequence continues at coordinate 4,838 of DATGRZ010000320.1, read as the reverse complement.
GTTGCTCGCGCTGCAGGCTGAGGCGGTCGTCCTCGGCCAGGCCCTGGAGCACCAGTGTCGTCGACCACTCCACTGCCCAGCCATCCTCCTGTGCGGCCAGTTCCGCCTCGGTGCGGTAGTCCCAGGTCTCCTCAGTGCCGGGCAGCTGCCAGGACCAGTCCAGCGAGGCCTGGTAGTGACCCTCTGGATCCGCCGCGGTGATGCTGTCCACCGCCACGGTGCGTGGGACGCCCGCCAGCGCGCCGAGCACCTCCTGCAGGTCCGGTCCGGCACCTGTCCACCTGACCTTTTCGCCGTCACCGGACGACAGCGCCCCGGCGAGGTCGGTGGCCAGGGCCTGGACCTGGCCGGGCACCTGGCCACGGTCGCTGCCGGCATGGCACCCGGCGGTCAGAAGGACCGCACCGACGAGCAGTGCACTGGTACCTCGGTGGCGCCGAGCTCGAGCGGTCAGGGAACCATGGCGTCTCATGCCCGCCATCTTCAGTACCGACCCGTCGGCATGTCTAAGCGCAATATGGCATCGCATCATGCAGAAACTGCATAGGGTGGCGTCGTGGACCTGCTCAAGCACGCGCAAGCGTTCGTCGCCGTGGCTGACGAGGAGAGCTTCACCGGCGGAGCGGACGTCTCCGGCCTGCCACAGCCGGTGCTCAGCCGCCGGGTGGCGGCGCTGGAGCGGATGCTCGGCGGGCAGCTGCTGGAGCGCAGTCCGCGCGGAGCGCGGCTCACACCCCTGGGACGCCACCTGCTGCCCTACAGCCGTGACCTCGTCGCCCGAGGCGAGTACCTGACCGACGCCGCACGTGCTTACCTGCTCGACGACGTCCGGGCGGCATTCCCCGACTATGCCGATCCGCGTGGCCTGGCCGGGCTGCGGCGCCGGCTCAGTGCTGCCGGCGTGCACCTGGTCTTCGACGAGGTGCCACCGGACCGCCGGGACAGCGAGCTTGCCGAGGGCCGCCTGCAGCTCGCGCTCACGCCCGCACCGATCGACCGCGCCCACCTGCAGGTCGCCCTCGGTGCGGCGACCGCCGGCAGGCGGCCCCGGGGCCGGCGGGTGCACCTGAGCTCGCTGCGGGCCGACCCGGACAGTGCCGGACCTCCACCTCGGTTGCTGATCCTCCCCGAGGAGGACGTGCCCCATGTGCGCGACGTCCTCGTCCAGGACGCCTACAGCGCTGGGCTGGGACGGGACCAGGTGCTGATCGGCGTGGTCAGGGCGGAGGCGCTGACCGGCGTCCACGAGCGGGGCGACGTGCTGGTCTGCGCCGAGGTAGAGGCCGCCCGGCACCAGCTGCTCTTCCGCGAGCTGGTCCCGCAGGTGGCGCGAGGCTACCGACTGCGGTACCGAGAGGACCATCCGGCCTCCCCCGTGCTCGCCGAGGCGATGCCGGAGACGCTGCAGCTACTCGCCGAGGCGCTCGGTGGTCAGGTGATCCACCGATGACGGTCGTCGGAGGGACCCGGGAAGCGCTCGACGTGGCGCACACCGTCGCGGGCCGCTGGACCGAGCTGGGACTGCGCGGCGGGTTCCTTGCCCGGCATCTGACCACTGGCGCAGAGCTCGGCTTCGCCGTCGACGACGCCTTCCCGCTCGCCTCGGTCGTCAAGCTTCCGCAAGCGCTCGTCCTCCTCGATCGAATCAGTCGCGGACAGCTGGACGGGGCGATGCCGGTGCAGATCGACCCGACCCGCAGCACCCCAGGACCCACGGGGATCGCCCAGTTCCGACACCCGAGCACAGTGGCCGTCTCCGACCTGCTGTACCTCGCCGTCGCCGTCAGTGACAACGCTGCCAGCGACGCGCTCTTCGACCTGCTCCCAGAGGAGGACGTCACCGCCCAGCTGAGCCGGTGGGGCCACCACGACATCATCGTCCGGCACCGGATGGTGGCTCTCTACGAGGCGGTCGCGCGCTGGTCGGAGAACGACATGCGGCTGGCACTGCAGACGGCCGCCGGTGCCACCACCGCTGGCGGCGGGCACTCGCTGCCGGTGCTGGACGCGGTGGCCGGCAACGTGGGCACTGCCGCAGCGTTGGTGCGCCTGCTGGCCGACATCTGGACCGACCAGGTCGCCACGCCCGCGGCCACCGCCCAGCTCCGGGACCTGCTCGGCAGCCGCGTGACCGCCGACCGGCTCGGTCTCGAGCTTGCCTCGGACCGGATCCGGGTACGGTCCAAGACCGGCACGTTCCTGCACTCTCGCCACGAGGCAGGAGTCGTCGAGATCGGGGACGGCGAACGGATCGCGGTCGCCGCGCTGACCGAGTCGTCGGTGCCGGCGATGGTGCAGCCGGAGGTCGACCGGGCCATCGGCCGCGCGGCCCGGCTGGCCGTGGAGTGCCTCCGGGACTGACTGCCCGCACCGTCGCAAGGTCACGCAAGGTCGGGCACCGGTGCCCGACCTTGCGTGACCTTGCGGGAGGTTCAGCGGCGCACCAGGGAACGCAAGCCGCGCACGGCCACCGACACCGGCGCCAACCCGTCGGCCGCATCCAGGTCGGACTCGCTCGGCAGTGACGAATGCACCCGCTGCAGTGCCGCGCCGGCCTCCTCCGCCCAGGCCGCGAGCCGCTCCTGGGCGCTCAGGGAGGCGTCGGTGCTGCGCTGCACCGTGTGCGTCAGGTCCGCCAGCGTGGTGTACAGGTCGTCTCGGACCGCCGCCCGGGCCAGGGCGTCCCAGCGGTCGTCCAGCGGCAGCGCCGCCACCCGGATGAGCAGGTTGTCGATGCCGAAGTGCTCCGAGGTGGCGTAGTACAGCTCGGCCACCGACTGGGTCTTCTCCCCGGTCTCGTGGGAGAGCTCGACCACGTCCAGCAGCCCGAGAGCCGGGATCAGCGTGGACGCCCGTTCGGCGAGCTCCTCCGGCAGCCCGGCCTCGACCAGCTCGTCTGCCAGCGCCGCGCACCGTGCCCGCTCCTCACCCTGCAGGAACTGCGGCAACCGGCCCACCAGGGCGCGCACCGGCTCGGCGAACGCGGCCACCTCCCGGCCCACCTCCACCCCGTCCGGGCGGTGCAGCACGAACCAGCGCGAGCACCGGTCCAGCAACCGGCGGAAGTCCAGGTACACCCGGGTCTGCACAGCGGCCGGGACCTTGTTGTCCAGCGCCTCGACCGCCTCGGTGTAGGAGGCCAGGTCGTAGATCTCCCGGCCGGTGACGAAGGCGCGGGCGACCTGCTCGCTGGAGGCGCCGGTCTCGTCGCTGGCGCGGTAGGCGAAGGTGATCCCGCCGCGGTTGACCATCGAGTTCACCACGGTGTTCACGATGATCTCCCGGCGCAGCGGGTGCGCCTCGATCTGCTCGGCGAACCGGTCGCGCAGCACAGTGGGGAAGTAGCTCATCAGCGTGGTGTGGAACCACTCGCCGTCGGCGATGTCGGTGCGGGCCAGGTCGTCCTTGAGCGCCAGCTTGGCGTAGGCCACCAGCACGGCGAACTCGGGCTGGGTGAGCCCCTCCCCGGCAGCGTCCCGGTCGGCGATCTCGTTGTCCGAGGGCAAGAACTCCAGCTCTCGGTCCAGGTCGCCGCGTTCCTCCAGCCAGTGGATCAGCCGCTGGTGCACGGTGAGCATCGAGTGCGCCTGCGCCCGGGAGTTGCCCAGCAGCACGTTCTGCACGTAGTGGTCCCGCAGCACCTGGGTGGCGACCTCATCGGTCATCGAGACGAGCAGCTCGTTGCGCTCGTCCAGGCTGAGCCCGCCCTCCTTGATCAGCGAGGTGAACAGGATCTTCAGGTTCACCTCCCGGTCCGAGGAACCCACCCCGGCGGAGTTGTCGATCGCATCGGTGTTGATCCGCACTCCGTGCTGGGCGGCCTCGATCCGGCCGAGCTGGCTGGCGCCGAGGTTGCCGCCCTCGACCACCACCTGGCAGCGCAGCTGGTTGCCGTCGACCCGGATCGCATCGTTCGCCCGGTCGCCGATCTCGGCGTGGGACTCCGTGCTGGCCTTGATGTAGGTACCGATGCCGCCGTTGTAGAGCAGGTCTACCGGTGCGCGCAGGCAGGCGTGGATCAGCTCGGCCGGGCTGAGCTCGGTCACGTCCTCGGGCAGGGCGAGCGCCGCCCGTACCTGCTCCGAGACCGGCACCGACTTGGCGGTCCGCGGGTACACCCCGCCGCCCTCGCTGATCAACGAGGAGTCGTAGTCCGCCCAGGTGGAGCGGGGCAGGTCGAACATCCGGCGCCGCTCGGCGTACGAGCTGGCCGCATCCGGGTCCGGGTCGAGAAAGACGTGCCGGTGGTCGAACGCGGCCACCAGGCGGATGTGCTCGGAGAGCAGCATGCCGTTGCCGAACACGTCACCGCTCATGTCCCCGATGCCGACCACGGTGAAGTCCTCGGTCTGGCAGTTGCGGCCTATCTCCCGGAAGTGCCGCTTGGTGGACTCCCACGCGCCGCGGGCGGTGATGCCCATCTCCTTGTGGTCATATCCGGCTGACCCGCCGGAGGCGAACGCGTCGTCCAGCCAGAAGCCGTACTCGGCGGAGAGCGAGTTCGCCAGGTCGGAGAACGCGGCGGTGCCCTTGTCCGCGGCCACCACCAGGTACGGGTCGTCCCCGTCATGGCGCACCACTGCGGCCGGTGGCACCACCTCACCACCCACGCGGTTGTCGGTGATGTCCAGCATCCCGCGGATGAACGCCGTGTAGGCGGCCTTCCCCTCGGCCAGCCAGGCCTCGCGGTCGACGCCCGGGTCCGGCAGCTGCTTGGCCACGAACCCGCCCTTGGACCCGGTGGGCACGATCACCGCGTTCTTCACCATCTGCGCCTTGACCAGGCCGAGCACCTCGGTGCGGAAGTCCTCCCGACGGTCGCTCCAGCGCAGCCCGCC
>DATGRZ010000319.1:0-2071 GCA_035303065.1 Ruania sp. | reverse complement strand
CGCGTCCTGCGCCGCCCGGTCCACCAGGGTCGCCAGCTCCACACCGTGCACGTCCTCCTTCTGCGCCGGCACGGCCAGCACCTCCAACGGAGGGGGAGCAGCCAGGTTTGGCTCCAGACCCTGCAGCGCGGAGAACCGCCGCGCCTGGGTGACCAGCTGGGAGTCCAACGAGGCGTTGAACGCGTTGTAGGCCTCGACGGTGGAGTTCAGCCGCTTGCCCAGCGTCGTCAGGTGCTTGCCGAGCGTGCCGAGGCGCTTGTGCAGCTCCCGACCGACGGTGAACACGTGCTGGGCATCCTCGGCGAGCCGCTCCTGACGCCAGGTGTAGGCCACAGTACGCAGCAGCGCCACCAGGGTCGCCGGCGTGGCCAGCACCACGTCCTGGGCGAAGGCACGCTCCAGCAGGCTCGGGTCCTCTTCCAGCGCCGCGTTCAGGAACACCTCGGCCGGCAGGAACATCACCACGAACTCCGGCGTGTGCGGCACGTGCTCCCAGTACGACTTCGAGCCCAGGGAGTCGATGTGCTCGCGCACGTGCCGGGCGTGCGCCGCCAGCCGCTTCGCACGGACCTGCTCGTCGGTGGCCTCCATCGCCTCCAGGTAGCCGTTGAACGCCACCTTCGCGTCCACCACCACGTGCTTCTGACCGGGCAGGGTGACGACCAGGTCCGGACGGAGCGGTCCGTCGTCGCTCTGGTAGGTGGCCTGCTCCACGAAGTCCACGTGCTCGACCATCCCCGCCGACTCCACCACGTTGCGCAGCTGCAGCTCGCCCCACCGGCCCCGCACCTGCGGTGCACGCAGTGCGCTGACCAGCTGGCTGGTCTCGGTGCGCAGGTGCTCGGAGGTGGACCGCATCGCCTGCACCTGCTCGGACAGCGCCGCGTGCGCGGAGAGGCGCTCCTTCTCCGCTGTGGTCATCTCCTGCTTCACCTCCCCGAGGGTCCGGGTCAACGGTTCCACCAGGTGCCGCACCGCCTCCTCCCGTTTGGCCAGCTCGGCCTCCGACTGCTGGCGTGCCAGCGCCCAGCGCTGCTCCGCTTGTTCCAGGAACGACGTGCTGGTGCGCTCCAGCAGCTTCGCCGAGAGCGCCTCGAACTCGTCGCTGAGCCGCTGGGTGTCCGACTTCAGCTCGGCGACCCGCTCGGCCGCTCGGCGCTGCTCGGCCGCCAGCTCCCGCTCGTGCGCGGCCTGCTGCAGGTCGGCGCGCTCGTCCGCAGCCCGCTCCGCAGCGGCCAGCTCCCGCTGGTGCGCCTCTGCCTCGGCGGCCAGCCGTTCGGACAACCGCGCGGCCTCCGCCCGGGCCGCCGCCACCTGCTGCGCGCTCGGACCACCGCTGACGTCAGCACCGCGCCGGGTGAGCACGACCCCGCCGACCCCGCCCAGAGCAAGGCCCAGCAGCAGTCCGCAGATCAGCCAGATGATGTCCATGGCCACAGCGTGCCAGCCAGCACTGACACCCAGCCGGGTCTGCTGGCGGGTCGGCGGGCCCTGGTATGGCGTTCTACTACGCCGGTACGGTCCTCTTCCTCATGTTGATGTACTCCGAGGAGCTCGATGCGCTGCGGCACGACCAGCCGGTGCTGCCCGGATGCGGGTACGGGCAGGGGCTGCGACCATCGAGCGCATGCCACGAAACGTGTTCGTGCTCGGGCTGAACGAGGCCAACCGTGACGTCCTCCGAGCCCTGCCCGGTGCCGAGGACATCACCTTCCACCAGCTGCTCACTCAGGACGAGCTGCAGGAAGGTGAGGTGGACGTGCTGGACCTCCTGGAGCGCGCGCAGGCTCAGCTGGACGCCTTCGAGGGGCCGATCGACGCGATCGTGAACTACTGGGACTTCCCGGCCACGATGATGGCACCGATCCTGTGCCGTCGGCACGGTCTCCCCTCCGCCGACCTGCTGCCGGTGCTGCGTTGTGAGCACAAGTACTGGAGCCGCCTGGTGCAGAGCCGGGTCACCAACGACCTGCCGGCCTTCGGCCTGCTCGACCTGGATGCCGAGCGGCCGCACCTGCCGGCCGGGGTGAGCTACCCGGTATGGATCAAACCGGTGGAGTCCGCCTCTTCC
>DATGRZ010000318.1:0-5727 GCA_035303065.1 Ruania sp. | reverse complement strand
TCGTTGATCAGCGCCCGGGCGATGGTCAGCCGCCGCTTCATCCCGCCGGAGAGCGTGTCCACCTTGGTATCGGCGCGCTCGGTGAGCTGGGCGAACTCCAGCAGCGGGCCCGAGCGGCGGCGCAGCTCGGCGCGGGAGATGCCGAAGTAGCGGCCGAACACGGCGATGTTCTGCGCGACGGTGAGCTCTTCGTCCAGGGCGTCCAGCTGCGGCACCACACCCAGGCGGGCCTTGATCTCGGCGGCCTCGGTGGCCGGGTCCATACCGAGCACCCGCAGGGTGCCCCCGCCGACCGGGGAGGTGCAGCCGATCATCCGCATCGTGGAGGTCTTCCCGGCCCCGTTCGGGCCGAGGAAGCCAAAGGACTCCCCCGCGGAGATCTGCAGGTCGATACCGTCCACGGCGACGAAGTCCCCGAACGTCTTGCGCAGCCCGGCCGCTTCGATCATCGCCATACCAGCAGTCTCACCTGCGCTACTTCTTGGCATGCTGGGCGCGACGGTGCCGCCAGCGCACGTCCTCGCCGAGCTCGTTCACCGTGCAGATCGCCTCCCAGACCACCCCGGGTGGTTCGCCGTCGGCGAGGGCTTGGTTCGCGGTGCGGCTACCGAGCGGGGCGAGCACCATGTCCTCGGCCAGGGAGGAGGCATAGGCGCCGAAGGTGTCACGCATCGCCTGCTGGAACTCCGAGTGCTTCACGGCATCCAGCGTAATCGGCGCCGCCGACACCATCGCACCCCGGCTGCTGCAGACCGCACCCACCCAGCTGTCAGTGCCAGGCGGCACAATGGCGCTCGTGGCCTCGACACCGGATCCTGCAGCGGCGCTGGCGGACTTCAGCGCGCCCACGCGGTCCTGGTTCACCAGCGCCTTCGCCGCACCCACCCCCGCCCAGGCCGGCGCCTGGCAGGCGATCTCCTCCGGGCAGCACACCCTGGTGGTCGCCCCCACCGGTTCCGGCAAGACGTTGGCGGCATTCCTGTGGGCGCTGGACCACCTGCTCACCGGCCCGGAGCCGGCCGAGCGGTCCCGGCGCTGCCGAGTGGTGTACATCTCCCCGCTGAAGGCGCTGGCTGCGGACGTGCAGCGCAACCTGCGCTCCCCGCTGGTGGGTGTAGGCCAGGCCGCCGCGGAGACGGACACCACGGTGCGGGACGTGCAGGTCGGCGTGCGCACCGGGGACACCCCGGCCTCCGAGCGACGCGCGTTCGCCACCAAACCGCCGGACATCCTGATCACCACCCCGGAGTCGCTGTTCCTCATGCTCACCTCCGGTGCCCGGGAGGGGTTGCGCGGAGTGGAGCAGGTGATCGTGGACGAGGTGCACGCTCTGGCCGGGAACAAGCGCGGTGCGCACCTGGCACTGTCCCTGGAACGGCTGGATGCGCTGCTGGAGGCGCCCGCGCAGCGGATCGGGCTATCAGCGACCGTGCGGCCCCCGGAGGCGGTCGCGGCGTACCTGGCCGGCGGGCGCACACCGGCCGAGGGCGGCCGGGCCACACGGATCGTGCAACCGCACGCCGACGGTGACCGGCCACAGCTGCACATCGACGTGGTGGTGCCGGTCCCGGACCTGAGCGACATCGCCGGGTCCGCACCGGCGCAGTGTGCCACTCCCCCGGAGAACGGGGCCGGCTCGGTCTGGTCGCACGTGACCGACCGGGTGACCGCGGAGATCACCAGCCACTCCTCCACGATCGTGTTCGCCAACTCCCGCCGCGGCGCGGAGCGGCTCGCCGCCCGGATCAACGAGGCCCACGCGCGGCAGCTGGGCCTGGGCGGTGACCTCGACCCGGGGTCGGCCTGGGCGGCGGAGGTACCGGCGCAGTCCGGCACCTCCCTCGGCGTCGACGACCAGCCCGGCGCCGAGGTGATCGCCCGCCCGCACCACGGCTCGATGAGCCGGGACGAGCGCACCGCCACCGAGACCGCGCTGAAGAACGGCACGCTGCCGGCGGTGGTAGCCACCTCCTCCCTGGAGCTGGGCATCGACATGGGCGCGGTGGACCTGGTGGTGCAGGTGGGGTCACCACCCTCGGTGGCCAGCGCCCTGCAGCGGATCGGCCGGGCCAGCCACCAGGTGGGCGCACTCTCCCACGGGGTGGTGCTGCCCACCCACCGCGGTGACCTGCTCGCTGCCGCCACCACCTCCGCCCGCGCCCGGGAGGGCCTGATCGAGGCCACGCGCACGCCCACGAACCCCCTGGACGTGCTGGCGCAGCAGATCGTGGCGATGTGCGCCGTCGACGACTGGCAGGTGGGCGAGCTGACCACCCTGGTGCGCCGCGCCGCCCCCTTCACGACATTGTCCGAACGGCTGCTGACCGCGGTGCTGGACATGCTCGCCGGACGCTATCCGAGCGAAGAGTTCGCCGAGCTGCGGCCACGGATCACCTGGGACCGGGTGGCCGGCGCCCTGACCGGCCGGCGCGGTGCACGGCTGCTGGCCACGGTCAGCGGCGGCACCATCCCGGACCGCGGCATGTACGGGGTGTACGTGGTCGGCACCGAGTCCACCGCCCGTGGCGGCAAACGGGTCGGTGAGCTGGACGAGGAGATGGTCTACGAGTCCCGGGCAGGCGACACGTTCACCCTCGGCTCCTCCACCTGGCGGATCGAGGAGATCACCCCCGAACGCGTCCTGGTCTCCCCCGCCCCTGGGCTGCCCGGCCGGCTGCCGTTCTGGAAGGGCGATGCGCCTGGCCGGCCGGCCGAGCTGGGCGAGGCGATCGGGGCGATGGTGCGCTCGGTCGCCGAGGCCGACTTCGACCCCGCCGCCGTGGCCGACTGGGGCCTGGACGACTGGGCCCGGGACAACCTGCTCGCCTACCTGCGCGAGCAGCAGGAGGCTACTGGGCGGCTGCCCAGCGACACCGCGATCGTGGTGGAACGGTTCCGGGACGAGCTCGGTGACTGGCGGGTGGTGATCCACTCCCCGTTCGGGGCGAAGGTGCACGCCCCGTGGGCGCTGGTGCTTTCCGCCCGGCTGCGGGAGCGGTTCGGTATGGACGTGGCCGCGATGCACTCCGATGACGGCATCGTGCTCCGCCTGCCGGACACCGACGCCGGGGCGTCGATGGCCGACCCGTTCGGCCCGCTGACCGCTGACGACCTGCTCGCCCCGGTCGCTGACGCCACCGAGCTACCGCTGGAGGACCTGCTGCTCGAGGCGGACCGGATCGACGCAGACGTCATGGCTGCGTTGGCCTCCTCCCCGCACTTCGCCGCCCGGTTCCGGGAGGCCGCCGCCCGCTCCCTGCTGCTGCCCCGGCGTCGCCCGGACCAGCGCCAGCCCCTGTGGCAGCAACGACAGCGGGCCGCCCAGCTGCTCGCCGTGGCCGCGGAGCACCCGGAGTTCCCGGTGATGCTGGAGGCGGTGCGGGAGTGCCTGCAGGACGACTTCGACACCGGAGCGCTGGCCGACCTGATGCGCCGGGTGCGGGCCCGGCAGGTGCAGGTGGTGGAGGTGAGCACGAACCGGCCCTCACCGTTCGCCCAGTCACTGCTGTTCGGCTACGTGGCCCAGTTCCTCTACGGCGAGGACACCCCGCTGGCCGAGCGGCGGGCGGCGGCGCTCACCCTGGATGCGGACCTGATCGCCGACCTGCTCGGTGAGGGTGCGGACGTGGCCGACCTGCTGGACGCCGGGGCGCTGGCCTCGGTGGAGGCTGAGGTGTCGCTGCGCACCGACGCCTACCGGGCCACCAGCGCCGACCGGCTGGCCGACCTGGTGCGCCGGCTCGGGCCGATCTCCACCGAGGAGCTGGCCGAGCGGGCCGAGGACCCTGCCGCGGTGCCGACCTGGCTGGAGCAGCTGGCCGCGGCGCGGCGGGTGGTCACCGTGCGGGTGGCGCGCGAGGAGCGGTGGGCGGTGGTCGAGGACGCCGCCCGGCTGCGCGACGGGCTCGGGGCCGCGCTGCCGCCGGGTCTGCCCGAGGAGCTGCTCGCACCGGCACCGGAGGCGCTGGCCGACCTGGTGCTGCGCTACGCCCGCACCCATGGCCCGTTCCGCGCCCAGCAGCTGGCCGACCGGTACGGCCTGGGGGTGGCGGCTGTGACGCCGGTGCTGGAACGCCTGGTCGCCCGCGGGCTGCTGGCCAGCGGCGCGCTCCGCCCGGCCGAGGCGCACACGGCGACCACGGCGGCACTCCCCGGGCCGGACTACTGCGACGCGGACGTGCTGCGCCGGATCCGGCGCCGATCGCTGGCCACGCTGCGTGCGGAGGTGGAAGCGGTGCCGGCCGAGCAGCTGGCCGTGTACCTGCCGCGTTGGCACCAGGTGCACGCCCTGCGCGGGGTGGACGGCGTGCTCGCCGTGGTCGACCAGCTCGCCGGGGCACCGATGGCGGCCTCGGCGTGGGAGTCGTTGGTGCTGCCGACGCGGGTACGCGATTACGCACCGGAGATGCTGGACGAGCTGACCAGCTCCGGGGAGGTGGTCTGGGTCGGGGCCGGGGGCGGTCCCGGAAACGACGGGCTGGTGGCGCTGCTGCCGGCCGATGCGGTGCCCGACCTGGCTCCGGAGCCCGGTGAGGTGTCCGGGCCGGTCGCCGCGGCCGTGCTCGAGGTGCTCGCCGGGGCCGGTGGGATGTTCTTCCGGGACCTGGCGGCCGGGGTGGCCGAGGTGCTGCCGGACGGCGCCGCTACCGGTGAGGAGGTGCTGTCGGCGCTGTGGGAGGTCACCTGGGCAGGGCTGGTGACCAACGACACGCTCACTCCGCTGCGGGCCCGGTTGGGTGCTCGCCCGCGGCCGGGCACCAGCGCGCGGACCCGGGCCCGACCGCGGGGGCGGTCGTTGCGGGCGCTGGCGCTGCGACAGGCGGGGCTGGCCGGGCCGGTGATCGGCGCCGCGGGACCCGCCGCTGGCACCGGCACGAGCGCTGGCGGCGGGGCCGCGGGTGGGTCGGCGCGCGTGCCCCGGACCGTGCCGGAGCAGGCGCTGGGCCGATGGTCTCTGGTGGGCCGGCGCTCCGACCTCTCTCGCCGGGCGATGCTGGCGGCGCTGGCGCTGATCGACCGGGACGGGCTGGTCACCCGGGGCAGCGCCGCCGACCGGCTGCCGGGCGGTTTCGGTACTGCCTACCGGGTGCTCGGGCAGCTGGAGGAGACCGGCCAGGTGCGCCGCGGCTACTTCGTGGAGGGGCTGGGCGGGGCGCAGTTCGCCCTGCCGGATGCGGTGGACCGGCTGCGAGGCAGCGACCCGGCCGGTGCCGGCGCGCTGCTGCTGGCTGCCACCGACCCAGCGAACCCGTATGGAGCGGCACTGGCCTGGCCAGAACCGATCGCGCTGGCCGAGGAGAGCAGCGGGCACCGGCCGGGCCGGAAGGTGGGAGCGAGCGTAGTGCTCGTGGACGGCCAGCTGGTGCTGTACCTGGAGCGTGGTGCCCGGTCCGTGCTGGCGTTCCGCACCGAAGCCGACCTGCTCGCCCAGGCGAGTGCCGAGCTGGTGGCCGTGGCCACGTCCGGGGCGCTGGGCCGGTTCACCGTGGTCCGGGTGGACGGGCAGCGCGCCCTGAGCAGCACCTCCCCCACGGCGAAGGCCCTGCAGGAAGCGGGCTTCATCGCCACACCGAGCGGTCTACGGATCCCGAGGAGATGAGGCGTGCCCGAAGGTGATGTGCTCGCCCGGCTGGCGCGGCTGCTGGACCGCAGCCTGGGGAAGGAGGAGCTGGTGCGCTGCGAGCTGCGCTGGCCCGGGGCAGCCGGGGCGAGCTTCGTCGGCCGGGT
>DATGRZ010000317.1:0-3631 GCA_035303065.1 Ruania sp. | reverse complement strand
CCCACCGCCGAACAGGAGTCCGCACCGATGGCACGTGTCGTCGTGGAGGTCATGCCGAAACCCGAGATCCTCGACCCGCAGGGCAAAGCAGTGGCCGGGGCGCTGCCGCGTCTGGGGTTCACCGGTTTCACCGGGGTCCGCCAGGGTAAGCGGTTCGAGCTGGAGATCGACGGGCCGGCCACCGACGAGGTGCTCACCAGTGCCCGCACGGTCGCCGAAGAGGTGCTCTCCAACCCGGTGATCGAGGACGTGGTCTCCGTGCACTGGGCCGAGCAGGTCGGCACAGCAGACCCGGCGGAGGCCCGCTGATGGGCCGCATCGGCGTCATCACCTTCCCGGGCAGCCTGGACGACCGGGACGCGGCCCGCGCGGTGCGGCTGGCCGGCGCCGAACCGGTCCGGCTGTGGCACGCCAGCGACTCCCTGGCCGGAGTGGACGCCGTGGTGCTGCCCGGCGGCTTCTCCTACGGCGACTACCTGCGCGCCGGCGCGCTGTCCTCCTTCGCCCCGATCATGACCAGCCTGGTGGACGCCGCGAACACCGGCCTGCCGGTGCTCGGCATCTGCAACGGCTTCCAGATCCTCTGCGAGACCCACCTGCTCGCCGGGGCGATGATCAAGAACACCCAGCTCACCTTCGTCTGCACCGACCAGGTGCTCCGGGTGGAGAACACCCGCACGGCCTGGACCCACCAGTACAGCGAGGGAGAGGAGATCACCGTCCCGCTGAAGAACCAGGACGGGCAGTTCATCGCCGACGAGCCCACCCTGGACGAGCTGGAGGGCGAGGGCCGGGTGGTGTTCCGCTACGTCGGCAACCCGAACGGCTCCCGCCGGGACATCGCCGGCATCACCAACGCCCGCGGCAACGTGGTCGGCCTGATGCCGCACCCCGAGCACGCCACCGAGCCCGGGTTCGGCCCGAGCACCGACGGGCTGCGGTTCTTCACCTCCGCACTGACCGCCACCCTCGCCGGCGCCTGAGCAGGCCCGCCGGACCGATGACCACCACCCACACCCGGCTGCCGGTCGTGCACGCCTGGACCGACGGCGCCTGCAAGGGCAACCCCGGCCCCGGCGGCTGGGGTGTGGTGCTGCGCTCCGGTGAGCACGAGCGGGAGCTGTTCGGCGGTGCGCAGACCACCACCAACAACCGGATGGAGCTCACCGCGGTCATCGAGGCGCTGCGCGCGTTGAACACCCGCTGTGCGGTCACCCTGCACGTGGACTCCGCCTACGTGATGAACGGTATGCAGTCCTGGCTGCCCGGCTGGAAGCGCAACGGCTGGCGCACCGCGGCGAAGAAGCCGGTGAAGAACGAAGACCTGTGGCGGGCCCTGGACGAGCAGGTGGCCCGGCACCAGGTGCAGTGGGTGTGGGTGAAAGGCCACTCTGGCGAGGTCGGCAACGAGCGCGCAGATGCGCTCGCGAACCGTGGGGTGGAATCACTTCGAGCCTGACCGGTCGGTGGTGGCAGACTGAGCGACCATGCGGAAGACGCGGTCCCGGAGGGCCACACCCACAGCTGAGCCGGCTGCCCCGGTGAGCCGACCAAACCTGGTGAGCGCCGCCGTCGTGCTGGCCGCACTGACCGTGGCGGCCGTGGGCATGCACCTGCTCTCCTCGATCGTGGCACCGGCGTTCTTCGCCCTCACCCTGGTGATCACTGCCCGACCGCTGCAACGGCGGCTGGTGCGCTGGGGAGTGCCGAAGATGCTCGCCGCGATCCTCGTGCTGCTCGGACTGTACGTGGTGCTGCTGGTGCTGCTGGTGGCCACCGCCGGAGCGCTCGCGCAGGCGGCGCTGGAGCTGCCGAAGTACTCCGCCGCGTTCCAGCAGATGTACACCGACCTGATCGACTGGTTGGCCACCTTCGGTGTGGACGAGACCGCGCTGACCGGGCTGATCGAGGGGGTGGACCTGAACCGGGTGGCCGCTGTGGCTGCGTCGGTGCTGGAGAGCATGTCCTCGGCCGGCGGCCAGTTCCTCATCCTCGTGGTGGTGATGTTCTTCCTGGCGATCGACTCCACGGTCCTCTCCTCCCGGTGGTCGCTGATCTCCTCGGCCCGGCCCGAGCTGGGCAGCGCGCTGCGACGGTTCTTCATCGGCGTGCGCAAGTACTGGCTGGTGTGCACGGTGTTCGGGCTGATCGTGGCCGTGCTGGACGTGATCGCGCTGGTGATCATCGGGGTGCCGTTGGCGCTGGTGCTCGGCCTGCTCGCGTTCGTGACCAACTACATCCCGAACGTCGGGTTCGTCATCGGTCTGGTGCCGGCCGCGCTGCTCGCCCTGCTGAACGGCGGGCTCAGCGACATGGTGTGGGTGATCGTGGCCTACTGCGTGCTGAACTTCACCATCCAGACGATGATTCAGCCGAAGGTCACCGGGGACGCGGTCGGGCTCAGCCCGGTGGTCTCGTTCCTGTCCCTGACGCTGTGGACCCTGGTGGTCGGACCGCTCGGGGCGATCCTGGCGGTGCCGCTGACCCTGGCCGCCAAGGCGATGCTGGTGGACGCCCACCCGGAGGCACGCTGGATCAACGCGTTCCTGGTCACCGACCCGGACGCGCGCAAGTACCTGCGCGAGCAGGCGAAGGCCGCCTGAGCGGCCCGCGGTCCGGCCTCGGCGGCCCGTGGCGCAGCCTCGGTGGCCCGTGGCCCAGCCTCGCCGGGGCACAATGGGCAGCGTGCCGCACGTCGCCGCCCTCTACCGCTACCCGATCAAGGGCTTCGCCCCCGAGCAGCGGGAGCAGCTGGAGGTGGAGCCCGGTGGCCGTATCGCCGGGGACCGGGTGCTCGCGTTCCGGTACGCCAACGCCACCGAGCCGCAGGAACGCGACGGGCTGGACTACTGGCCCAAGGGTGGCGGCCTGTGCGTGCGGGACTACCCGGGGCTGACCCGCCTGGCCCTGGACTACACCGGCGAGGAGGTCCGGCTGCGTGTGGGTGATCAGGTGCTCGCCCAGGCAGGACTGGACGACGGCGGTCGCACCGGTCTGGTCTCGGCCGTCACCGAGTTCCTGCTCGGTACGCCCGACGGCGCCCGGCTCGCCCGGGAGGGCCACCTGCCGTTGTCTCTGGTCGGGGACGGGCACACTGCGACGTTCACCGACCGGCCGCGCGGCTTCGTCACCGCCCACTCCCGGACCAGCCTGGCCGAGCTTGGGCAGGCGGTCGGCGCCGAGCTGGACGAGCGCCGGTTCCGCTCCAACATCGCCCTGGACGGGCTGGACGCGTGGGCCGAGGACGACCTGATCGGTCACCAGGTGCGCATCGGGCCGCTGCTCTTTGACGTGGTCGCACCGATCGTGCGCTGCCTGGCCACGCATGCCAACCCCGAGACCGGGCTGCGGGATGCGCCGGTGATGACCACCCTCACCCGCAGCCTCGGCCGGAAGGAACCCAGCTTCGGCATCCTCATGCTGCCCGCCGGCGGCGCAGGTGCGCTCGCCGACGGGGGCGGCACGATCACGGTCGGCGACGAGGTCGAGATCCTCGACTGAGCAGCCCCGATCGAGGTCCTCCAGGTGCAGGGTCGACCGCGGTGACAGCCGACATCTCGGGCACCTCGATCCGACTCAGACCAGCGGGGTGACGGAGCCGCTGAAGTGGCGGGCACCGGAGCGCGCGTTC
>DATGRZ010000316.1:0-2110 GCA_035303065.1 Ruania sp. | reverse complement strand
AGCTCTAGCTGGTCCGGGTCCTTCAGGTCGGCAGCGACGCTCTGCTTGCCCCGGTTCATCGCGTGGAACGAGACGGTATCGGCCCCGGCGCGCGCTCCGGCGAAGGCCAGGTCGCGGCCGATGTCGCCGACGCCGGGGCGCTCGATCTTGATCACCCGCGCCCCCAGGTCCGCGAGCCGGAGCGCGGCCACGGGCCCAGCGAGGAACTGGCTGAAATCGAGCACCAGGAAGCCCTCCAACGGGCCGGGTGCTGCCGAGTGAGCGGTGGTCATGTCTGAGACTCCTGGAAGAGGTGGGGGCCGGTGAGGTGGACGGTGCCGGTGGCTGGGACGTCGACAGTGGTCTGGTGGGTCCCGTACCGGACAGGCACGGTCTGCTCGTTGGTGCTCGCGGTCAGCTGGACGGCGGTGATGCTGCCGTCGCGCCAGCTGAGGTCGACGGTCAGCCCGCCGCGTGCCCGCAGCCCGCGCACGTCGCCGTCCGGCAGGTGTGGGGGCAGGGCGGGGAGCAGGTCCAGACCATCGGCGTGGGACTGCAGCAGGCACTCGGCCAGTGCCGCCACCACACCGAGGTTGCCGTCCAGCTGGAACGGCGGGTGTGCGGAGAACAGGTTCGGATAGAGCCCGCCGCGCCACCGGCCGCCGGTCGGCCCGGGGGCGATGTCGATGGCGCGGCGCAGGAACAGGTCGAGCAGCCGGCCGGCCGCCTCACCCTGGTGCAGCCGGGCGCGCATCGCCATCTTCCAGGCGAGCGACCAGCCGGTGCCCTCGTCCCCTCGGGCGTCCAGGCTGCGGCTGGCTGCGGCAGCCATCGTGGGGGAGGCCGGCCCGTCCGTGGGGTGGATGCCGACCAGGTGGGCGATGTGCCGGTGGTGCGGATCGGCCATCTCATCCACCATCTGCCACTCCCGCAGCAGCCCTTTGGCGTCCACCCCCGGGACCGCGATCCGCGGGAGTGCCGCCTCCGCCTCGTCGCACAGCGCTGGATCCTGCCCGCGCAGGTCGTACTCCTCGGCGATCCGCAGCAACGAGCGGAGCAGGTGGCGGGAGAGCTCCAGGTCCATGGTGGCGTCCGCGGCCACGGAGGAGGTCTCCTGCGTGCCGGGGACCAGGAAACGGTTCTCCGGTGACGTCGACGGCCAGGTGCCCAGCGTGCCGTCGGCGCGCGGTTGCAGCCAGTCCAGCACGAACCGGGCTGCCCCGCACAGGACCGGCCAGAACCGGTGGGCGGCGCGCTCGTCGCGGTCGAAGGTCAACCGGTCCACGAGGTGTGCGGTCAGCCAGACCCCGGCGAACGGCCAGAACGCCCAGGCCGGGTCGTGCGTGCCGTCGCCCATCGGGTCGGTGAACGCCCACACGTCGCTGGCGTGGTGGGCCACCCAGCCGGAGGAGCCGTAGATCCGCTGGGCTGGCTCACGCCCGCGCTCGGCCAGCGCCTCGATCAGGTCGAAGAGCGGCTCTGCACACTCCGGCAGGTTGGCGGTCTCCGCCAGCCAGTAGTTCATCTCCAGGTTGATGTTCATCGTGAAGTTCGAGCTCCACGGTGGTTGCATCTGCTGGTTCCAGACCCCCTGCAGGTTGGCCGGGGTGCCACCTGGACGCGAGCTGGAGATGAGCAGATAGCGGCCGTAGGAGAACAGCAGGGACACCAGTGCGGGCCCGCTGTCGGCCCGGGCGCCGGCGGCGTCCGAGGCGTCGATCAGCGTGCGGGTGCGGCAGTCGGCCGGGCCCGCCTCGTCTGGTTTGCCCAGGCGCAGCTCGGCGCGGTCGTAGAGCTCTCGGTGGTCCGCCACGTGCTCGGCGTGGACCCGGTCGAGACCAGCGGCGACTGCATCCCGGCACCGTTGCCGGGCGCGCTCCAGCGGCGGGCCGGGGTCCTGGGACGGGTCGGCTCCCAGACGGGTGAACGTTGTGCTCACGGCCAGCACGAGGGTGGCGTCGCCCTCGACGTCCAGCACCAGACCATCGGATGTGCACCGGGTGCGCACCGCTGCACCGACCGCCTGGACGGCGACCGCTGCTTGCACTCCCCGGGGCGGGTCGGACCAGCGCACCGGGTCCGCCTCGCGCTGCACGGCGGGGACCACGTCGTCCGGGGCCCGCAGCACCGC
>DATGRZ010000315.1:0-46956 GCA_035303065.1 Ruania sp. | reverse complement strand
CACGCTGCCGTTCCTGTGGAACGTGTACAAGACCTGGCGACATGCGCCGAAGGTGACTGTGGATGACCCGTGGGGGCACGGCAACTCCCTGGAGTGGGCCACCTCCTGCCCGCCACCGCGACACAACTTCGTCACCCTGCCGCGGGTGCGTTCGGAGCGGCCGGCCTTCGACCTGCACCATCCCGAGGTGTTCGCCCTGGACCACGCGGAACCGGACCGGCCCGCAGGTGCGACGACCGCCAGCACGACGGAAGGACGAGACCGATGAGCGTCAAGGTTCGAGGACCACGGCAGACGACGTCGCACCATCAGCCGCGCACTGAGCCGTACAAGCCGATGCGCCCCGAGGCGGTCTTCTTCGTCGCCCTGGTGTTCTTCTTCCTGCCGGTGTTCATCTGGTACGGACTCTGGTCGTCCTGGGAGCCGGTCGGGTCGACTGTCCTGCTGCTCTGTGTAGGTCTGTGGGGGCTGACCGGCGGCTACCTCATCCTGGTCAGCAGGCGTATCGACGCCCGGCCGGAGGACGACCCGGTGGCCGAGGTGGCCGACGGGGCCGGTGAGTACGGTCACTTCTCCCCGTGGAGCTGGTGGCCGCTGGTGATCGCCATCGGGGTGACCCTGGGGTTCCTCGGCGCCGCCGCTGGCTGGTGGATCACCGGCATCGGGTTCGTGGTCGGCCTCGGTGGCCTGGTCGGGCACGTGCTGGAGTACAACCGCGGCCCGCACGCGCACTGAGGCGTTGTCTCGCTCGGTGCCGATGCTGCCCTCGGCCAGGCCGGCGGGTCGATGGCGAAGAGGTCGACCAGTGACGCCGCTGGCACCACGAAGGCGGTCGCAAGCTCAGCCGGCGTGTGAGCGATCACCGGGTGCATCGCACTGACATCTGCACCGACGACCTTGGACAGCTCGCCGGACCTACGCCGCGCGAGCCAGGCCAAGGGAGCTGTGGCGAGGTGGGACGCCAGGCGCAGCCGCAGAGCAAGCTGCGCCTCGCCGTCGACAGTATGGCCGAGGGCTGTCGCCGCACCGGTGAGCGCCAGCCGGACCACCAGCCCGCACGCGCCGACGATGACGATCATGCGCACCTGGCCCACATCCACCGGGCCCGGGCGCCCGAGGCTCCGTGCGAGCTCGGCGACGGCCAGCAGCGGGACCAGGCCGGCGAGGGAGCCAACAACCTGAAGACCCACCAGGGCCGCGATCCTGGGCGCGAGCCCGCGGAACAGCAGGGCCACCGGCACCTCGGCGTTCGCCCTGCTCGGCACGGCACCGGCCTGGTCGGGTGGCGCTGGTGCACCCGGTCCCGATGGTGCGGCCTTCGTCATCCGGCGGCGCGGCCGGCCCGGTGGCGGATGAGCACCGCGGCTGCGCCGACGCCGGCGACGGCAGGTAGTGCGGCCAGCAGCCCCCACATCGGTGGGAACACCGGCTCGGCATACTCGGTGACGAACAGCATCGTCAGTGCCAGCGCAACATTCACCACGACGGCGGCGACCACGGCGCCAGGACCCCAACGGCGGCCGGCCCTCGCCCCTAGTCCAACCAGCAGCCAGAGCAGAACGAGCACCCCGCCGGCCGTGTAGACCAGGCCGTAGATCGCTCCCGGCTCGGCGGCGACACCGTGGGCGCTGTACATCGAGACCGAGTACGCCTCCAGCGCGCCGGTCGTCAGCTGGTCCACCACCGCCCCGACCACCAGGGCCAAGGACAGCACCATCGGTAGCAGCAGGACTCGTCGCGATGAACTCCCACCGCGCTCGGCCGCATCTGCAACTTCGTCATCTCGCACATTTCGGAACATGTTCCATAATGTAGGGAGGTTCCGTCCGGACTGTCAACGCCGCCAGCCCGGCGGGCCAGTCCGCTGTGCGGAACGGCGCCGCGGGAGAGGGCGAGCGTCAGTGGGTGGGCAGCGACCATGGCCGTCAGGATCGGCATACTCCCGGGAGCATCTGATCCGTTCAGCGTCGGCCGCTGCGCCGCCATCCCCACCTGCTCCCGATCGAAACGGGAGTGGCCGCTGCCCTGTGCGCACAGCCCAACGGCTGGGCGTTACCTGTCCGCGTTCCTGGTGCCCCCACTGGGACTCGAACCCAGACTGAACCGATTTTAAGTCGGCTGCCTCTGCCGGTTGGGCTATGGGGGCCGCTGCGATCCTACGGCCCGACGACTGCGGCCACGCCCGCCGCACCGGCCACTCCCACGGCAGCTACTTCTGCACCGGCTCCTTGTTCGGCTTGCTCACCCGACCGGCTGCGGCAGCAATGAAAGCCTCCCGCGGGCTCTGCAACGAGCCGAGTGCCACCAGCTCGCGGTCGAACACCAGCGCAGTGGTCCAGTCCAGCAGGATGCGGGCCTTGCGGTTCAGGCTGGGCATCGCCCACATGTGGTAGGTCCGGTGCATGAACCAGGCGAGCGGACCGCGGAACTTGATCCCCTGGATCTGCGCGACACCCTTGTACAGACCCAGCGAGGCCACCGTGCCCATGTTCTTGTGCGAGTAGTCGGTCACCGGCGTACCGGTGAGGAACCTGACGATGTTGTCACCCAGGTGACGGGCCTGACGCACGGCGTGCTGCGCCGTCGGACCGCAGAGCTTGTCCGGCTCACCGGTGGAGATGTCCGGCACGGCGGCACAGTCCCCAGCGGCCCAGGCGCCCTCGACGATCTCGCCGTCGGAGTCGACCACCTGCAGCGTGGGCAGAGTACGCACCCGGCCCTGGGAGTCGATCGGCAGGTCGGAGTCGGCGATCACCGGGTTGGCCTTCACCCCGGCGGTCCACACCAGCGTGTCGGAGTCGAACTCGTCGCCGTCGGAGCAGACGATGTGCCCGTCCTCAGCGGAGTTCAGGAAGGTGTTCAGCTTGATCTCGATACCACGTCGCTGCAGCTGCTCCAGAGCATAGCCGCCGAGCTCGTCACCGACCTCCGGCAGGATCCGGCGGGTGCCCTCGATGAGCACGAACCGCATGTCCTCCGGGCGGATGGAGTCGAAGTCCTTGCATGCGGCGCGGGCCATGTCCTCGATCTCGCCGATCGCCTCGATGCCCGCGAACCCGCCGCCGACGAAGGTGAAGGTGAGCATCCGGCGCCGGGCGTCCGGGTCCCAGGTGGAGGCGGCCACGTCCATCTTGTTCAGCACCTGGTTGCGCAGCGCGATGGCCTCTTCGATCTGCTTGAAGCCGATGCCGTTCTCCGCCAGGCCGGGGATGGGCAGCACCCGGGCGACGGCACCCAGGGCCACCACCACGTGGTCGTAGGAGACGTCGTAGGACTCCCCCTCGACCGGGGTGATCGTGGCCTTGCGCCCGCTGTGGTCCAGGTGGGTCACCCGGCCGGAGAGCACAGTGGTGCCACGCAGCAGCCGACGGTGCGGGGCCACCACGTGCCGGGGCTCGATCGACCCGGCGGCAGCCTCCGGCAGGAACGGCTGGTAGGTCATGTACGAGCGCGGGTCCACCACCACGATCGCGGCCTCGCGCCGGCCCATCCGCTTACGGATCTGCAGTGCGGTGAACAGGCCGACGTAGCCGCCGCCGAGAACGAGGATCCGTGGGACCTTGCGGGTCCGCTCGGCGCGGGCACTGGTGGCGGGTGCGTGCGTCATGGCTCCACTCTAGAACGACTTGACTTGCCAGCGAGCGTGTGATTGCCCACGCAGGAAGGACGCTTCAGACGTCCCGGGCGCGGATGAGCACCTCGTCGAGCATCGCCTCGGTGAGCCGACCGGTGAAGGTGTTCTGCTGGGACACGTGGTAGCAGCCGAGCAGGTGCACCGGCTCCGGCGACCGGCCGCGGCGGGCGGGCGGGGCCACCAGCGCCTCGGCGCCGTGGCCGAACTTCGGCAGCGGGCGGGGCACCTCCCAGCCGAGGCGGCGCAGCGCCGCGAGGGTGGCCTGCCAGCCGATACCGCCGAGGGCGACGATCGCGGTCACCGACGGGGTGAGCAGCTCGATCTCCCGGTCCAGCCAGGGGGCGCAGGTGTGCCGCTCGGTGGTGCTGGGCTTGTTGTCCGGCGGGGCGCAACGTACTGCTGCGACCATCCGGGCGCCGGTCAGCGTCAGCCCGTCGGCGGCGTCCACGCTGAGCGGCTGGTTCGCATAGCCCACCCGGTGCAGGGCGGCGAAGATCCAGTCCCCGGACCGGTCGCCGGTGAACACCCGCCCGGTGCGGTTCGCTCCGTGCGCCGCCGGTGCCAGGCCGACCAGCAGCAGCTGCGCCCGCGGGTCACCGAACCCCGGTGCGGGCCGACCCCAGTACGGTTCGTCGGCGAACGCCCGCCGCCGGCGGTGGGCCACCTCTTCGCGCCAGGCCACCAGCCGAGGGCACGCCCGGCAGACGCTGGAGCGGGCATCGAGGGCCTCCAGGCTGCGGGCGGAGCTGGCCAGCCGGGCTACCTGGTCGGCCTGCGTGGCGCGGCTGGTCCGGGGTGCGGCCGGGTCGCCGGGCCAGCCGGTGCCGGGCGGCACCGGGGAGGGGTACAGGTCACCGGTACGGGGGTGGGGCAGCCGCTCGTTCACGACGGCGTCACGCGGGCTCGGTCACGTCGGCCACCTGGGCGCCGGTGTGCTCGATCAGGGCGTCACCGTCGAGGGTGGCAGCCACCCCGTGCGCGCCACCGCCGATGGAGACCGCGTGGCCGCGGAGGCGTTCGTCGGCGACCACGGGCCAGGGGTGGCTGGCGCCGAACGGGGTGATCGTGCCGCGCTCGTAGCCGGTGACCTCCTTGGCTCTGGCTGCGTCCGGCATGGACAGCCGGTTCACTCCGAGCAGGGTGCGCAGCTTCGGCCAGGAGATGGTCCGGTCGCCCGGGACGAGCACGAACAGGTAGTCACCCTCCCCGCGGCGCACCACCATCGTCTTGATGATGTCGGCCGGGGCCACCCCGCGTGCGGCTGCCGCCTCCTCGAGGGAGCGGACCATGCCGTGCCGGGTGACCTGGTGGTCCAGCCCGGAGGCGGCGAGCGCCTCGGTCGCGGGAGTGGACGGCGCGGCTTCGGTCATTCGTTCACTCTACCGATGCCGCGACCTGCTCATTGCGGCCCGGCGCTCACCGCTTCTGCGGCGATGCCGGGACGGCGTTCAACGAGCGCACCGGCGCCGGAGGCCGTAGCGTCACCGCCAGGCGCAGGAACGGACACCCCGGGAGGGAGACGGTCGTGGAGGACAAGCCGGCGGTCAGCCGCCTGAACGCCCGCGTGGTCGGCATCTGCATCGCCGCAGCACTCGGTGGCTTCCTGTTCGGGTTCGACACCGCAGTGATCAACGGCGCCGTGGACGCCCTCGCCGGACAGTTCGAGCTCGGTGCTGGGCTGAAGGGGTTCGCCGTCTCCTCGGCGCTGATCGGCTGCGCCGTGGGTGCCTGGTTCGCCGGTCCAGTGGCGAACAAGCTGGGCCGGGTGCCCACGATGATCATCGCCGCGGTGATGTTCTTCGTCTCGGCGGTCGGTTCCGGGCTGGCGTTCGGCGTGGTGGACCTGATCGTCTGGCGGGTGATCGGCGGTTTCGGTGTGGGTGCGGCCTCGGTGATCGCCCCGGCCTACATCGCCGAGGTCTCCCCCGCCCGGGTGCGCGGGCGGCTCGGGTCGCTGCAGCAGCTGGCGATCGTGACCGGCATCTTCGTGGCCCTGCTCGCCGATGCCCTGCTGGCGGGCGCCGCCGGTGGTGCTGCCGAGATGCTCTGGGCCGGGCAGGAGGCGTGGCGGTGGATGTTCCTCGCCGAGGCCATCCCGGCCGCCGTGTACGGGCTGATCGCGATCAAGCTGCCGGAGTCGCCCCGGTTCCTGGTGGCTCGCGGGAAGGTGGACAAGGCCTCCCAGGTGCTGCACGACTTCACCGGCGAGCTGGACGTGAACCTGAAGATCGAGCAGATCCGCAAGACCCTGCAGGCGGAGAAGCGCGAGTCGCTGGCCGACCTGCGCGGGCACCGGCTCGGGCTGAAGCCGATCGTCTGGCTGGGCATCCTGCTCTCGGTGTTCCAGCAGTTCGTCGGCATCAACGTGATCTTCTACTACTCCACCACGCTGTGGCGCTCGGTCGGGTTCGAGGAGTCGGACGCGTTGACGATCACGGTGATCACCTCGGTGACGAACATCGTGGTGACGATCGTGGCGATCCTGCTGGTGGACAAGGTCGGCCGGCGTCCGATCCTGCTCGCCGGGTCGGTGCTGATGACGCTCTCGCTGGGGCTGATGGCCGTGGCGTTCTCGTTCGCCACGATGGTCACCGGTCCGGACGGCGAGGCCACTGCCGAGCTCGGCGAGCCGTGGTCGCTGATCGCGCTGATCAGCGCGAACGTGTTCGTGGTCGGCTTCGGGGCGAGCTGGGGGCCGCTGGTGTGGGTGCTGCTCGGAGAGATGTTCCCGAACCGGATCCGGGCCGCGGCCCTGTCCGTGGCGGCGGCCGCACAGTGGGTGGCGAACTTCTTCATCTCGACGACGTTCCCCGCCTTCGCCGAGATCGGCCTCACCTTCGCGTACGGCTTCTACGCCACGTTCGCGCTGCTGTCGTTCTTCTTCGTCCTCTGGAAGATCCCGGAGACCAAGGGGCTGGAGCTGGAGGAGATGGGCGACAGCCCGGTGGTCAAGCGCGGCAAGGTGGTGAGCACCCACTGAGCGGGCATGCCGGGTATTGACTCCCGTCCGGCGAGGGCGCATCGTTTCTCCCACCATCCATCGCGACGGAGGGCCGACATGGCACACGGCGACATCACGCACATCGACATCCCCGTCGGTGACCTGGACCGGGCGAGCCGGTTCTACAGCGAGCTGTTCGGCTGGCAGATCAGTGAGGTGCCGGGCTTCGAGGGCTACCCGATGTGGCAGGCTCCGAACAAGGTCTCCGGCGGCGGGCTCGCCCCACGCGGGGAAGGCTTCACCCAGCCGCGGTCGTATGTGGAGGTGGACTCCATCGACGATGTGCTGGCGAAGGTGAGTGCGCTCGGTGCGGAGGTGGTCGCGGAGAAGTCCCCGATCAGCGACACGTCCTGGTGGGCGGCGTTCCGGGACCACGACGGCAACCTCATCGGCCTCTACGAGGGCGTCACCGAGGCCTGAGCTGCGAGAACAGCGTCCAGCGCCCGCTGCCGCTGCCCTTCAGCCTGCCGCAACCAGACCGGCTTCGTAGGCCGCGATGACCAGGTGGGCGCGGTCACGCGCGTGCAGCTTGGCCAGGAGGTTTCCGATGTGCGTCTTGACAGTCTTGACCGAGATGATCAGGGCAGACGCGATCTCGGTGTTGGACAGGCCCCGTCCGACGAGAGTGAGCACCTCGGTCTCCCGTTCGGTGAGGACGTCAGGGCGCCGCGCCGGTGGCACCGCTGGGCGCCTGACGTAGTGCTCGACGAGACGGGTGAGGATCGACGGCGCGAACAGCGAGTCACCGGCGTGGGTACGGCGGATCGCGTCCAGCAGCTGGTCGGGCTGCGTGTCCTTGAGCAGGAAGCCTGAGGCGCCTGCGCGGAGCGCGCTGTAGACGTACTCGTCCAGCTCAAACATGCTCAGCACGAGCACCCTGCTCCCGGAAAGCGTCGGGTCTCTGGTGATCCGGTGGGTGGCGTCGATACCGTCGCCGCCGGGCATGCGAATATCCATGAGCACCACATCCGGTTTCGTTTCACGGGTGCGCGCTACCGCTTCACTACCGGTGTCGGCCTGCCCGGCGGTGACGAGGTCGGGGGCGCCGTCGACGATGATGCTCAGACTCTGTCGTAACAGCGGCTGGTCGTCTGCGATGAGGACGCCGATCGGGTGCCGCTCAGGTGTCACGTCGGACTCCGATCGGGCAGGCGGGCGGTCAGCGCCCAACCGTCCCGCGCGGGTGCGGCGTGCAGCGTGCCGTCCAGCGCGGTGACGCGTTCGCGCAGCCCATCGAGACCGTGCCCGGCCCCGGGTTCTGCCCGCCAGCCGGGCCGCGGCCCGTCGTCCCGAACGTGCACCACGAGCTCGTCCTGCTCCTGGTGCACCTGGACCCGCGCCCGGGTGGGGCCCGCGTGCCGACTGGTGTTGGTCAGGGCTTCACGGACAACGGTGCAGACAGTCAGCTGCACGCCGGGCGAGACCTTCCCCAGCTCTGCGACATCGAGGTCCACGGTCAGCCCGGCGTCGTTCGCAGTCTGCACGATGGCGGGAAGATCTTCGAGTGCTTCGGACGGGCGGAGCGGCGCACCGGATGTGCGCAGGATGGTCAGCATGCGGCGCAGCTCGGTCGTGGTCCGCCTGCTGGCCTTCTCGATATCGATGAGCGCGCCAGCGCGTTCCGCCTCACCGTCCGGACCGGTCACAGTGCTGGCTGCTGAAGCACGGAGAGTGATGAGACCCAGGCCGTGGGAGACGAGATCGTGCAGGTCGCGGGCGATGCGTAGTCGCTCGGCCTGCGTCGCCCGCTCTGCGGCCCACGCGGCGAGTGCCTCTTGGTAGTGCCGATGCTGCGCACGGGTGCTCAGGACTGCCCAGAGGATCACCAGCACCGCGGTCACAGTCGTCCCGGCGAGCGCGGTGCGAACGGCGTCGAAGCCGCTGAAACCCATGACCATCAGCACGAGAGCGAGAACCACCAGCAGCACGAGAGCCGCGCTCCACGCGCGCGACCGCCACACCGGTCGATCTGTCTGCATCCTCCCCAGTCTAGATTTCGACCTGCTGATCGGGATCGGACCCAGGTCGGAGGGACCTGGGGTGGATCGGCGGACCCGGGTCCGGACCCGGGTCCGATCACAACGACACCACTGCCTGCTGCGATGGTGGCATGCTCCAGATCAACGACCTCGACAAACGGCACGGGGCACGCACTGTGCTCTCCGGCGTGACGTTCCAGGCACTTCCGGGCCGGGTGACCGGATTCCTTGGGCCGAACGGTGCAGGCAAGTCCTCCACGCTTCGTATCCTGCTCGGCCTGGACCGGCCCTCCTCGGGTACCGCGCTGATCGGCGGGCAGGCGTACCGGGATCTCCGTGACCCGATCGGCACGGTCGGGTCGATGCTCGACGGCTCCGGTGCGCACCGTTCGCGTACCGCACGGAACCACCTGGCCTGGGTGGCCCGAGCAGGCGGAATTCCCAAGCGCCGGATACCTGAGGTCCTCGAACAGACGGGCCTGTCCGAGGTGTCCCGCACGCGCGTCGGTACCTTCTCTCTGGGCATGGGTCAGCGACTCGGCCTGGCGGCCGCGCTCCTGGGCCAGCCGGCCACTCTTGTTCTCGATGAACCGGTCAACGGGCTCGACCCGGGAGGCATCCGGTGGATGCGCAGCCTGCTGCGCGAGCACGCCGGCGCAGGTGGGACCGTCCTGCTCTCCAGTCACCTGATGAGCGAGGTCGCCGAGATCGCCGACGATCTCGTAGTCATCGCCGGGGGCCGGGTCGTCGGTTCGGGGCCGCTCGAGGAGGTCACCGCCGGGTACGCCACGCTCGAGGACGCCTTCTTCACGCTGACCCGCACCGCAGCCGCGGAGCGCCGGCGATGACACTTCTGCGTGCTATCGCTGCAGAGCTCCGCAAGACTGTCACCCTTCCGGCCAGTCTCGCCGCAGTCGCCGTCGCCGCGCTCGGTTCGCTCGCGATCACCGGTCTGAACGCGTTCGGTGTGCGCGAGGCCATCAAGAACGGGCAGCTCGACACGGTGGCCTACACCTCCCCGGCCGAGGCAGCCTTTGCTGCTGTTCCGCTCGGTACCGTAGGCGCGGTCATCCTCGGCGTCGTCGCGATGAGCAGCGAGTACTCCCCAAACAGCTCCGATGCCGGCGGCGGCCGCCAGGTCACCACGACCCTCATTGCGACGCCACGCCGGCTCAGGCTGCTCACCGCGAAAGCCTGTTCGGTCACGCTGCTCATGTTCGCCATCGCCGCAGCCACCATCCCTGCCTGCCTCGCCGTCGCTCACCTGGTCGTCGGAGACGCCACCGCCTCTGACGACCTCCCGGAGGTGATCGCCCGGGCACTGGGCGCTGCGCTCTACTGGGCGCTGACCGCGCTGATCGCGCTCGCGATCACCGCCCTCACCCGCAGCGGAGTCGTCCCGCTCCTCGTCCTCGTCACGAACAGCTCCCTGGTCTCCGTCTCCCTCCTGCTCACCAACCTCACGCCGCTGGCCTACTACCTGCCTGATATCGCGGGCACACCACTGTTCGCACGGGAGACGTTCAGCGCGGTCGATGACGCTCTGGACCCGCTCACCGGCGGGCTCGTGATGACCGCCTGGACGCTCGGGCTGCTTGGCGTGGCCGCCGTCTCCTTCACTCGCCGCGACGCATGAGCTGCATCCTCGCCCGCACGATCTCCGCCGAGCTGATCAAGCTGCGCGGGCTGCCGGCCATCTTCGCCTCCGCGACCGGGACCGTGGTCGCCGCTGTCGCCCTCGCGGCCGGCCTTGCCGCATCGGACCCGGCAGCGGCGGACGCCGTGCAGATCCTCGCCCGCGTCATCCCGTTCGTGCAGGTCGGTCTCATCCTGATCGGCGTGCTCAGCGTTGCCCACGAGTACGCCCGTCGGCAGATCGCCACCACGTTGCTCGCGACCCCACACCGGCCCGTCCTGCTCGCCGGCAAGTTCGTGGCCCACCTGCTCGTCAGTGCCAGCAGCAGCGTCGCCACGGTCGGTGCCGGGTGGGCGGCGGCACAGATCGTCCTGACCGTGCGCGGCATCCACCCGTTGCAGGAGAGCGATGTGTGGTCCGCAGTCGGGGCGATGGTCTACCTGGTGCTGATCGGGCTGGTGGCTTTCACCCTGACCATCCTGCTGCGCTCTCTCATCCCGCCCCTGGTCGCCATGCTCACCCTCGTGCTCATCGTCTCTCCCCTGCTGTCCAGCTCGACCGAACACGCCCGATGGCTCCCGGACGAGGCCGGGAGCATGCTCTATCAGTCCGGCACAGACGCTGTGCTCACACCGGTGACCGGCACCCTCGTACTGCTGGCCTGGATCGCGGTGACCGGGCTGATCGCCGCTGTCGCGTTCGGCTACCGGGACGCATGAGATCCCACAGCGGCTCCCGAAACGGCAACTGGTCTCAGCAGCACACCGAGAGCGCGATACCGTCGAGGATGTCGTGCTCACTGGTGATGACCTGATCCAGGTGACCTCCGCCGTCGGCGACCGCCTGGGCGACCCGGTCGACCACCTCGGCCCAGATCAGTGCCCCCGCCCCGATCACATCCACCCGGCCCGGGTGCATGAAGCCCAGTGCTGCTCGCGCGTCGCGCGGCATGGTCAGCACCGCCTCGGCAGCGGCGTGCACCTCAGCCACGCTCAGCCGGGCGGCGTTGATCCGTTCCGGGCGGTAGGCGTCCAGACCGAGGGCCAGTGCAGTCAGAGTGGTCACCGATCCGGCAACGCCCACCAGAGTGCGGACCTGAGCCAGGTCCAGCTCGATCGCGGCCCGGTCCAAGGCGGCGCTGATGTCTGCGCGGGCAGCGGCTACCTCCTCCTCGTTCGGCGGGTCGGAACGGATGTGCCGTTCGGTCATCCGCACTGAGCCGATGTCCAGCGAGATCGCGCGGCCGGCCGCTCGGTCGCCGAGCACCAGCTCGGTGGAGCCGCCGCCGATGTCCACGACCAGGTTCGGGGCCGGGTCCTCGCTGCCGAGGATGCTCACCGCTCCGGCGAAGGACAGTGCCGCTTCCTGGGGGCCGGTGATCACCTCCACATCCACGCCGAGTGCCTCACGCACCCCGACGAAGAACTCATCCCGGTTCTCCGCGTCCCGGGTGGCAGAGGTGGCCACGAACCGGAGTGCCTGCACGCCGTGGGCGCGGCACTGGGTGGCGTAGTCCTGGGTGGCGGCCAGGGTACGCGCGAGCGCGGTCGGGTCCAGCCGCCCAGTGCGGTCCACGCCCTGCCCGAGGCGGACGATCTCCATCCGGCGGACGAGGTCGGTGAGCGTGCCGTCGGCGGACCGGTCGGCGATCAGCAGGCGGATGGAGTTGGTCCCACAGTCGATGGCTGCCACACGAGTCACGGGGACAGCCTGCCACGTCCCAGAACCGATTCGTGCACCCCGGTCAGCGGGACAGGTGCCGCGGCAGGTGCCAGGCCCAGGCGAAGGCATACAGACCGAAGCAGGCGAACCCGGCGGCCATCGCGACCAGTGCTGCCGGCCCGAACGGCTCCCCGAGCAGGCGACCGAGCGCCTCGTCCAGACCGCCGGAGTGCTCCGGGTCCCGGGTCGCCGCGGCCCACACGAACAGCAGACCGACCAGCAGGAAGGCCACCGCCCGGGCGGTGTAGCCGACCTTCGCGAACACCCCGATCGCCGTTCCGCGCGCGCCGTGCACACCTCTGCTGGCCAGGTTCTTCTCGAACCGGCTGGACAGCGCCCAGTAGACGGTGCCCACCGCGTAGCCGATCGCCGCCAGCCCGACGGCGGCCACCAGCACCCGCCCGTAGGGCACCTCCATCAGCCGGGCGGTCACGGTCCCCGGCTGGGTCTCGTGCCCGGTGGAGCCGGCACCGAGAGCGACCTTCGCGGCGCTCACCGCCAGAGCACCGTAGATGACCGCCCGCCCCAGCGAGACCGCTCGGCGAACCGGACGCCACATCCCGCGCGCCCCACGGTGCCCGACCAGTGCGTCCAGCAGCTGCCAGAGCACGAGCGCTGCGAACCCGGCGGCCAGCACCACCAGCAGCACCCGGCCCAGAGCGTCACCAGCGAGCTCGTGCAGCGCACCAGACGTGCTCACGTCAGCGCTGCGGGAGCCCAGCGCCAGCTGCAGCACCAGCCAGGCGAGCAGCAGGTGCACCACTCCGTAGGAGACCAGGCCCACCCGCACCGCATGGTCGAGCATGGTGCTCTCCTCGGCCTCGCGGCCTGCGTCCCGTGCGGCACGCTCCAGGTCTTCAGCGCCCATCAGAGTCCTTCTGCACGTGCCGCGATGGTCCCGTTCATCCTAGTGCGGCGCCGAGCATCCGGTCTTACCGACCCCCTTGCCGGTCCAGCCGGCCGCCGCTGGACCCAAGCCGGCCGCCGCTGGACCCCAGCCGGGCGACCCGGGCCGCACCGCACGCAGCCGACAGGAGTCAGCAGGTGCAGCGGTCCGGACGCCAGACCGGCGCGATCATCTCCAGCGCCTCGTCACCGAGCGGGTTGATCCCGGGCCCCACGGCCAGGGAGTGTGCCACCAGCACGTGCAGGCACTTCACCCGGGTGGGCATGCCGCCGGCGGAGATGCCTTCGATCTCCGGCACCTGGCCGAGCTCGGCGCGCCGGCGCAAGTAGTCGGTGTGTGCCCGCTGGTAAGCGGCAGCGAGATCCTCGTCAGTGGCCAGGCGTTCGGTCATCTGCCGCATCACGCCCTCGGCCTCCAGGGTGCCGACCGCCTTCACCGCACCCGGGCTGGTGAGGTAGAACGTGGTAGGGAACGGGGTACCGTCCTCCAAGCGGGGGGCGGTGCGCACCACCTGCGGCCGGCCGCACACGCACCGGGCGGCGACGCCGACCACGCCGCGTGCCGGCCGGCCGAGCTGTTCGGCGATCACCTCGAGGTCGTCGGTGCGCAGCTCCTCAGTGCTCACTCGCCGAGCTCGCCGGCTACCTGCACGGAGTCCCACACGGTGAGGTACCACGGGCCGTCCTGCGGCACTGCCACCGGCCCGTCCTGGTCCTGATCGTCGGTGGGTACCTCTTCGCCGGTCACGGTCTGCGGGTCGACCACCCGGTAGGGGGTCTCCCCCGGCATCACATACCCGAGCCGCTCGCGCGCACGGGCCTGCGCGAACGCGGGGTCGTCCCACTTCTCGATCTCGCCCTCCAGCATGGCGGCGCGGTCCTCGCTGGCCTCGATCTGGGCGGCCAGGCTCCGGGTCTGCTCCTGCTGGGAGACGTAGGCGCGCAGCGTCGGGGCGAGCACGATGAAGGCCATCAGCACCACCACGAACAGCACCAGCGCGCGCATGCTGATCTGCCGGGGCTCGTTCGGGGTCTCGGCGGTCACCGGAGCCTTGCGGGCGGCGGACGCCTTGCGGGCAGTGGAACCGGTCGGTTTGCCGCGGGGGCGCGGCGGCACTGCCGGTGGCGTCCTGCGGGTACCGGCCGAGCTGGCCCGAGCGCTGACCTTGCTGGTGGTGCGGGTGCTGCCCGGGCGGCCCCTGGCGGCGGACTTGCGGGCACTGGTGCTGGCCGGGCCCCTGCGAGTGGACACCCCGCTGCCCGCAGCCCGGGAACGGCTGCGCGGCGTGGGTGGGCGTCGCGTGGTCACGTCCTCATGTTCTCGCAGCGTGCGCCGATTGGTCGGGAATGCGGGGGCGCGAGTCGCAGGGCAGCACTCCCCATCCCCAGGATGCTCACCTGAACCACGACGACGGCGGAGCCCGCCCTGGCAGGGTGAGCTCCGCCGTCGTACATGTCGTACATACTGACTGGGACTGCGGCACGCAGGCGTGGGCCGATCAGACAGTCAGTCGATCAACCGGTCAACCGGTCAACCGGTCAACCGGTCAGCCGGTCAGTCCTTGTACCGCGGGAACGCGGCGCGGCCGGCGTACCGGGCGGCCTCGTCCAGCTCGTCCTCGATGCGCAGCAGCTGGTTGTACTTGTTGATCCGCTCACCGCGGGCGGGGGCACCGGTCTTGATCTGCCCGGCGTTCACCGCCACGGACAGGTCGGCGATAGTGGTGTCCTCGGTCTCACCGGAACGGTGGGAGACCATCGCGGTGAACCCGGCACGCTGGGCCATGGTGACTGCCTCGAGGGTCTCGGTCAGGGTGCCGATCTGGTTCAGCTTGACCAGCAGCGAGTTCGCCGACCCGAGCTCGATGCCCTTGGCCAGCCGCTCCGGGTTGGTGACGAACAGGTCGTCGCCCACGATCTGCACCTTGTCGCCGATCTTGCTGACCAGCTCGGCCCAGGAGTCCCACTCGTCCTCGCTCAGCGGGTCCTCGATGGAGACCAGCGGGTAGTCGGCCACCAGCGACTCGTAGTAGGCGATCATCTCCGCCGGGGAGGTGGCCTTGCCCTCGAAGGAGTAGGCGCCGTCGGAGAAGAACTCGGTGGCGGCCACGTCCAGGGCCAGGGCGACCTGCTCACCGGGGGTGTAGCCGGCCTTCTCGATGGACTCCACGATCAGGTCCAGTGCGGCGCGGTTGGAGTCCAGGTTCGGTGCGAAGCCGCCCTCGTCGCCGAGCCCGGTGGCCAGCCCCCGCTCCTTGAGCACGCCCTTGAGCGCGTGGTACACCTCGGTGCCCCAGCGCAGCGCCTCCTTGAAGGACTTGGCGCCGACGGGGGCGATCATGAACTCCTGGATGTCCACGTTGGAGTCGGCGTGCGAGCCGCCGTTGAGGATGTTCATCATCGGCACCGGCAGCAGGTGCGCGTTCGGGCCGCCGACGTAGCGGAACAGGGACAGGTCGGCGCTCTCGGCAGCGGCGCGGGCCGCGGCCAGGGAGACGCCGAGGATGGCGTTGGCGCCGAGCTTGCCCTTGTTCGGGCTGCCGTCCAGGTCGATCAGGGTCTGGTCCAGGTGCCGCTGGTCGGCGGCGTCCAGGCCGAGGATCTCCGGGGCGATGGTCTCGGTGATGGCTGCGACGGCGTTCTCCACGCCCTTGCCGAGGTAGCGCGACTTGTCACCGTCGCGGCGCTCGACTGCCTCGAACGCACCGGTGGATGCACCGGAGGGAACGGCTGCCCGGGCGAACGATCCGTCATCCAGGGCGAGCTCCACCTCCACGGTCGGGTTGCCGCGAGAGTCGAGGATCTCGCGTGCACCGACGGCCTCGATACTGGCCACATTGACTCCTTATTGACGAGTTCAGCTTGAGGTTTTCGCGCTCTACTGTAGTCGCCACCGTCCTTTGCCGATCACGGCACGAGCCCGGGGCTGCCCAGGGCTTTCGGTGGCTGCCGGCAGAGGTTGACCGGCCAGCGTCAGGAGCGGTCGGCCTCCGCTGCGTAGATCGCTGCCTCCAGCTCGCGCACCCGTGACCGCAGCGCGGCCTCGGCGTCGATGCCCTCGGCGCGGGCGCGGTGCACGGCGGTGAGCAGGTCATCGGCCACCGTGGTGGCGGGGCCTGTGCTGGCGGGACCTGTGGTGGCGGGGTCCGTGGTGGCGGCCTCCGGGACGGTGCCCATGGTTGTGTCGGCGGGCGGGTCCAGGTCGATGCCGGCCCGCTCGGCGCGGGAGAGCACCTTCTGTGCCCGGGCCAGGGCCGGCAGCGAGGCGGGGATGCCCTCGAGCACGGAGCTGCGTGGCTTCTCGGTGGCCTTGATCTCCTCCCAGCGCTGGTTCACCTGCTCGGGGGTGCTGGCGTCGCCTCCGGAGAACACGTGCGGGTGCCGGCGGACCAGCTTGGCGATGAGGCCGATGGCGACGTCGTCGATGTCGAACGGGGCACCGATGCTGCCTTCGGTGCCCACCCGCGCATGGAACAGCACCTGCAGCAGCAGGTCGCCGAGCTCTTCGACCAGGGCGTCCCGGTCACCGGTCTCGGCGGCCTCGGCCAGCTCGTACGCCTCCTCCACCGCATACGGGGCGAGGGAGGCGTGGGTCTGCTCCGCGTCCCATGGGCAGCCGCCCGGGGAGCGGAGCCGGTCCATCACGGCGACGGCGTGCAGCAGGGCGTGCCCGGCCGCCGCACCCGGGGTGGTGGGCTGCTCGGGCAGTGCCTCGTCGGTCACGGGGTCAGCCGACCGCCTGGTCGTCGTCCGAGGTGTCGATCAACCAGTCCGGGCTGGTCTGGGCGATGAACAGTCCGCTCGTCGAGGAGGGGTCCCACTCGCCGTAGCGGGGGTTGATGGTCACGTCCAGGTCAGCGAGCTCCTCGGTGATCTCCGCCTGGATGCCCTCTGCGTCCGCCTCGCTGCTGGTGTACATCTCGGTGACCATCAACATCCGGGTCACCTCCAGAGTTCCCTCCGGGAAGGTCTCCGGGGCGTCCACGTTGGACTGCTCGGCGATCGAGTCCAGGTAGGCCTCCGCGTCCTCTGCGGAAGCGGCGAACCCGTGGTTGGCGGCAACCTCGAGGGTCACCTGCGCCTGGATCATCGAGCTGAGCATCGTGGCCGGTGCCAGCTGGGTCTGCAGGAACGGCTGCAGCGCCTGGCTGGACTCGGACAGGGACTGCTCGGAGATCCGCTGACCGTCCACCACAGCGGCAGCACCGGGCTGCGCGGAGCAGGCGGTCAGGGCGAGCCCGGCCGCCACCAGGGACGCCGCGATACCCAGCGGTCGAGACTTACGTGCCACCGATGAACCCTTCGCCGATGCGATCGTTGCCGGGTCCATGGTAAGTGAGGACGTCAGTGGTCCGGCGCACCATCGCGTGGACGCTGCTGCAGCATCGGTCGCGGGCACGCTGCCCGGCCTCTGGGTCCGCCGCTAGACTCATCTCTTTGACAGCGCCAGGAGGGTAGATGACCAGGCAACGCAATGCGCCCGCACTGGAAGATGTCACAGTCGGGGTAGTCGGCGCAGACGCCTTCCTGCACCGGGTCGCCGAGGCTGCTCGCACGGAGGTGCGCGCGCCGTACCGGCTCGTCACCGCGTCGGACGCCGGGGCCCGTGGCGCCTACGGACAGGCGCTGCGTATCGCCAAGGACGTTGATGTCCTGCTCTACTCCGGACCGCTCCCC
The DNA here is from genome assembly GCA_035303065.1 of Ruania sp. Lineage (GTDB taxonomy): Bacteria > Actinomycetota > Actinomycetes > Actinomycetales > Beutenbergiaceae > Ruania. The sequence goes on along the minus strand of DATGRZ010000315.1, from coordinate 29,401 downwards.
TATGACGTGGCGATGGCCGGTGAGTCGCTGCCGGTACCGGCCACCTTCGTTCCCCTTGGCGGGGTCGCGCTGCCGACCGCGCTGCTGCGTGGTGCGCTGACCAACACGATCGAGACCACGCGCATCAGCATCGACTCGGTGAGCACGCGCGAGGTGCAGGAGATCTACGCAGAGCTCGACCTGGCGATGGACTCGGTGCACGTCATCGAGTACCGGGAGTCGATCTCGCTGGAGGAGTTCTTCGACTTCCACGTGGAGCACTACCGGTCCGGGCGGACCACCGGCGCGATCACCACAGTGCCGGAAGTGGCCGAGCGGCTGACCGACGCAGGAATCCCGAACCTGACCATGGCTCCAGCACCGCTGACGCTGCGCAACTCTCTGCACACTGCACGGTTGCTCGCCAGCGGGGCCAAGATGGATGACTCCAGGATCGCCATCGTGATCGTCCGCCTCCCTGCCTCTGCCCTGCCGAACCGCACCAGCTCGAGCAACTACTGGTTCCAAGAGCTCAAGCTCTCGCTCCACCGGACCCTCCTGCACGAAGCGCGTCGCATGGATGCCGCCGTGCTCCAGCGCGACGAGCAGAGCTTTCTGGTGATCACGACGATGGGTTCGCTTCGCACCGGTACTGACGACCTGCGCCGCGCCCCGTTCCTGGCCAGGATCTCCGCTGACCTGGGCATCGAGACCGAGGTCGGTATCGGGCTGGGAAGCACCGCGCTGCAGGCTGAGGAGAACGCACAGGACGCGGTGAACCTGTCCGCCGAGCGGCCGGGGGACCGCGCGTACCTCATCGGCGGGCACGGCGGACCGCTCTCGCTTCCGGCGTCACCCACGCACAGCCCGGCCGCGCTCGGTCCACAGATCCCGCCCCAGCACATCGAGACGTTGCACCACATCATCGAGGCCCTGGGCGCGGACGGGGACCACAACTATGTGGTCGACGCCGAGCGGGTCGCCAACGTCCAAGGGGTCACCTTGCGCACCGCCCGGAGAACGCTGCGGACCCTTGTCGATGCGGGCCTCGCCTGGCCGATGCCACCGGTCCGGCAGCAGCGCGCGGGGCGCCCCGCGGTGCGGTACCAGCTCTTGGACGAACGGATCCGAACCGCTGATCGAGTCGACCGAAATTCAGAATCTGGCCTTGCCTAAATAGCGTCCGGTGCTGCAGGCTACTGATCGTGACGGCTTCATCCATCAACGACGCGACCTCCATCGCCCTGTGGACCTCCACCCCCGGGGGCAGTGAGCCCCACTGGGCCGCCTACGCCGCCGAGGTCCTGGACCATTGCGGTCTCGGTTACACGATCACCACCGACTCCGCCAACCTGCCGCCAGCAGGTGTGCTCCTGCTCACCGCGGCCATCGAAGCAGAGGACTGTCGCGCCGTCACTGCGTGGGTCGAGGAGGGCGGCACAGCCGTGATCGTCGCCGGTGCCGACGCCGGACTCGGGGCTGAGCTGACGACTCTGGCGGGTGTCACCACCGGCCCTCCTGTCGGCTCCGCACTGGTGAGCTGTTCAGCGGGCTGGGCGCACCGACCGCCCACTGCGCTACGAGCACTGGCCGGTCAGAGACTGTCTCCTGAGGCGAGCACCGAAGTACTGGCCGCCTGGGCAGACGGCTCAGCAGCAATCACGCGCCGAACCTTGGGCCGCGGTCTTGTGCTGACGTTCGGCGTCGACCTGTGGTACACGATCGTGCGCATCCAGCAGGGATACCCGGTCACTGGCGACGGCACCCCGGCAACAGACGGCACGGCACCGATCGATGACGGACTGCTCAAGGCAGAGGACGGGATGGCCCTGGAGGTGGAGACCGACCGGCGCATGCCACCCGGCCAGCCGCCGCTGCCAGCCGACTACACCCACACCTATCCGCCGCCAGCAGCCGTCCCCATCTTTGCTGAACCCCATGCCGATTGGTGGCGTTCGCTGCTGCTGCAGGCGCTGTGGCAATGCTTCGAGCACCACGGCTCGGTGTTCGCCTGGCTGGACTACTGGCCGGCCGGCACCGATGCGGTGGCGCACATGTCACATGATGCGGACGGCAACGATCCACAGGACGGTCGAGCCGCTCTGGCGGCGTTCGCAGCTGCCGACGTCGCCGTCACCTGGCACCAGGTCTTCCCGGGCGGCTATGGCCCGGAACTCTTCGAGGCGATCGCCGACGCCGGCCACGAGCACGCGCTGCACTACAACGCGATGGCAGATGCCGACCTCGCCCTCTGGGGCTGGCCACAGCTACGAGCGCAGTACGCCTGGGCACAGGCTGTCACCGGCCGCGAGCGGATCGTCTCCAACAAGAACCACTACACCCGATGGGAAGGTTGGACGGAGTTCTACACCTGGTGCGAGCGGGTGGGCGTGCAGATCGACTCTTCTCGCGGTCCGAGCAAACAGGGGACAGTGGGATTCCCTTTCGGCACTGCACACGTCTCCTTCCCGCTGGCTCCCCCAGCGAACGATCGGCAGTTCTACGACGTCCTGAACCTCCCGCTGCACACGCAGGACCTGGCCTGGGCTGGGCACTCTTCGGTCCGAGACGTCATCCTTGACAGCGCCCAGGCCCAGCACGGGGTGGCGCACTTCTTGTTCCACGGACCCCACCTGAACAAGCGACCGTTGACCCGCCAGGCGTGTATCGATGTCGCCGACGAGGCCCGCAGGCGCGGCATGCCATGGTGGACGGCCGAGCAGATCAACAGCTGGGAACGAGCCCGCCGCGGCGTTCACGTGCAGATCGAACCCGTTCACGACGGTTGGCGCATCAACACACACAGCGAGGTGGCCCTGCCCGGTGCGGCACTGATCCTTGCCCTGCCGGCCTCCGTCACCCCAGAAGACCCTGGAGCGACCATACGCACTGTGCAGCGTCATGGTCACCCGTTCGTCGAGCTTGGCGTCGACCTTCCAGCCGGTGCCAGCACGTGGTCGGTCCGCAGATGATCCCACGATGCCGCCGATGGTCCACCAGCATTGACGAGCACCCACATCGCCACATAATGTCGATCTAATACCGGCATTTTCGGACGGCCCTAAAATGCAGAGATCGATTCAAGGAGGAATTCGATGATCCTCAGGACCAGCCAACCCGCGGCTCCGCGGCGACGGCGCCGGGCTGCCGTTCTGTGCGTCGCGGCCGCACTGGTGCTGACCAGCTGCAACCTGTTCGGAGACGACTCGTCCGACGAAGGGTCAGGCGGCGAGGAGCGCAGCAGCGGTGGGCACATCACCATCCAGGCCACCAACTTCGCGCACATCGACCCGCAGTCGATCACGTTCGGGATGTGGCTCGTGCAGAAGGGCCTGCTCGAAGGCCTGGTGCTGCAGACCACCGACGGCACCGATGTGCGCCCTGGGGTAGCCGAGGACTGGGACACCAGCGAGGATGGGTTGACCTACACCTTCCACCTCAACCCGCAGGCCTCCTGGTCCAACGGTGAGCCGGTCACAGCCGACGACTTCGTGTGGACCTACGAGCGGCTGCTGGATCCGGGTCGTGGACCGGGCGGTGTCACGACGGAGGCGTCCTCGTACCAGACGACGATGGGGATCGAGAACGCCGAGGCCTACAGCACCGGAGCGGTGGAGGACTTCGAGGAGGTCGGCGTGGAGGCCGTCGACGAGTCCACCCTGGAGTTCACGCTAGAGGCGCCGAACCCCGGGTTCGTGATGGGGTTGACGCACCCCTCGATGCTGCCGCTGTACCCGGACGCCGTGGAGAGCGACGACGACTGGCAGCAACCGGAGAACTGGGTCGGCAACGGCCCCTACAACCTGGTCGACTGGGTGGCCAACTCCAGCATGCGCCTGGAGCGCAACGAGGAGTACTGGGACGCGGAGAACGTCGCCTTGGACACCATCGACGTGCAGTTGATCGAACAGGGCTCGATCACCACCACAGTGCCGTACGAGAACGGCGAGGTGGACATCCAGGGCCTGGACGAACCGGCCGACGTCGCCCGGTTCATGAACGACCCGGAGCTGAGCGACCAGCTCTACATCCTGGAGAACTCCGGCACCACGTATCTGGCTCGACTGCACAGCGAGAACACGCTGCTGGAGGACCCGCAGATCCGCAGTGCGCTGAGCCTGGGGCTGGGCCGGGAGGAGATCGCCGGCATCAGCGAGACCGCCCAGCCGGCCTCCACGCTGGTCTCGCCACTGGTGCCCGGCTGGGACGAGAGCATCGCCGCGCACGAGCAGATGTGGGGTGAGGAGGCCGTCGCAGAGGCGCAGGAGCTGCTCGCCGATGCCGGCTACCCCGACGGGGAAGGCTTCCCCACGCTCAGTGTGCTCGCCGGGGCTGACACGCCCGAGCTGGATGCCATCATCGATACCTGGGAGACCAACTTGGGCATCGATGTGGAGAAGGACGTCGTCGAGGTCGGCGTCTACGTCGAGCGCCGTGCTGAGCTGCACGACGAGGACTACCTCGGCTTCTGGTACGGGTCCTTCTCCGGCGTCAGCACCTGGCCCTACCAGGCCCAGCAGCTGTGGGACCCGACGTTCGCCCGCGAGTTCGCGCTCAGCGCCGACGGCTACGAGGAATACCTGGCCGTCGGGCAGGACGAGGACCTCAGCGGCACCGAGCGCAACGAACAGCTCGAAGAGATCCTGGCCACAGAGTCCGACCCGAACGCCCAGGTCTACGCCGAGGGCGTCGAGGCGGCTGGTGAGACCGTGGTCGAAGAGGAGCAGCACCAGATCCTGGCTGAGGCGGTCGCCGCGCGCGAGCAGGCGGAGATCTTCCTTCCGGTCACGTGGAACGGCACCGTCATCGTCGCTCAGCCACGGGTCCAGGGACTCGAGCTGCGTGCCCAGGCCGATCGCTACTACCTCAAGGACCTCTGGGTCCAGGACGGTACGGAGTGATTCCGTACCGGTGCCGGAGAGGAGACACGGATGATCACGTTCGTCGCACGTCGCCTGGTGCGGATGATCCTCTGCCTGATCGTGGTCTCCATACTGGCGTTCACGCTCTTGCAGCTGGCGCCGGGAGACTTCGCTGACATCCAACGTGCCACCTCCGGGTCCACCGGTATGGCTGGTGCGGACATGCAGTCGGTGGCTGGGGAGTTCGCCAGCCGGTACGGCGACGACGTCCCGGCCTGGAAGCAGTACCTCATCTTCATGCGTGGGGCGCTGACCTGGAACCTCGGTCCCTCCTACCGGTACCCAGCACAGAACGTCGAAGACCTCATCGCCCAGGGCTTCCCCATCTCAGCCACTCTGGCTGTGCTGGCCGTCCTCGTGGCGCTCGCCATCGCGATCCCCGTAGGGACGCTGGCCGCGTTGCGCCAGAAGAGCCTGTGGGACACCGGCTCGATGTTCATCCTCACCCTCGGGCATGCGCTGCCGAACTACCTCACCGGGGTGTTCCTGGTGCTGATCTTCTCCGGGGCGCTCCGGATCCTGCCGGCTGCCGGTTGGTCCGGACCGCAGAACCTGGTCCTCCCGGTCATCGCGCTGGCCGTCGGCCCGTTGGCAGTGCTGGCCCGCTATGTGCGATCGGCGATGCTGGAGACGCTCCGGGAGGAGTACGTCACCGCCGCCTTGGCCAAGGGCGGGCGGTACCACGTCGTGATCATCAAGCACGTGCTACGCAACTCCCTCGTCCCCCTGATCACTGTCAGCGGGCCGATGCTGGCTGCCCTGATGACCGGCACCGTCTTCATCGAGACACTGTTCCGCATTCCCGGCCTGGGTCTGGCCTTCGTACAGGCCGCCACCAGCAGGGACATGCCACTGCTGATGGGGACCACCCTGTTCTTCGCCGCCATCCTGATGGTGACCAACCTGATCGTCGACCTCCTGTACGGCCTTCTCGATCCGCGCGTGCGCGCAGAAAGTGGGCGGAAGCCTCGTGACACTCGACACCGCAACGACCCCGCGCTCTCCGAGCGGGCAGACCTCCCAGAAGAAGGCCGTCGGACCGTGGTCCCGAGCGTGGACTAGGTTCCGACAGAACCGAATCGCCCTGATCAGCCTGGGCCTCGTGGTGGTACTGGCGCTGGTCGCAATCTTCGCCCCGGTGCTCGCTCCCTACGGGCACGCGGAGACCAACTACGACCAGACCCTGGCACCGCTCGGCACCCCAGGGCACGTCCTCGGCACCGATGTCCTGGGCCGGGACATGTTGTCCCGGATGATCTTCGGGTTCCGCACCGCGCTGCTGGTCGCCGTGGTGGCCGAGGCGCTCTCTGTGCTGTTCGCACTCCTGGTCGGCCTGACGGCCGGGTATCGCGGCGGAAGGGTCGAGTCCTTCCTGATGGCGATCACCGATGTGATGTATGCCTTCCCTGGCTATCTGTTCGCTGTCCTGCTGGTGACCGTCTTCGGCCGCAGCTTCTGGTCGGTGATGATCGCGATCGCGATCGCCGGCTGGGTCACCCAAGCCAGGCTGATGCGCGCACAAGTGATGACGATCAAGAAGCGCGAGTTCGTGGAGGCGGCCAAGGGCATGGGCGCCAAGGGCCCCACGATCGCCACCCGGTACATCCTGCCCAACGCCCTCGGTCCCTTGCTGGTCACCACCAGCTTTGCCGTCCCGGCAGCCATCACCACCGAAGCCGGGCTCTCCCTGCTCGGCATGGGCATCGCTGACATGCCCTCCTGGGGCGCGATGATCAACGAAGGGGTCCGGTACGCCACCTCGATGCCGCACATGGTCATCTCCCCTGCCCTCGCCTTCGCCGTCACCCTGCTGGCCTTCACCTGGATCGGTGACGGGATACGCGACGCCTTCGATGTCACCCAGGAGGAAGGATGACCCCACAGCAACCCCAGAGCACCACACCGGCCACTAGCCCGTTGCTGCAGGTGCGCGGCCTGCGAACCGGGTTCCGCCGGTCAGATGGCAGCCGCTTCGTCGCCGCCGACGACGTCAGCTTCACGCTGCACGAGGGCCGCGCCCTGGCGATCGTGGGCGAGTCCGGCAGCGGAAAGTCGGTCACCGTCCGTTCGATCCTGCGCCTGCTCCCGAAGACCGGCTCCATCCTCAGCGGCGAGGTCCGTTACCGCGACGAGGACCTGGTCACCCTCTCCCCGAACCGGCTCCGCAAGATCCGCGGTCAGCAGATCGGCATGGTCTTCCAGAATGCGATGGAAGCGCTCAACCCGACCATCCCGGTCATCAAGCAGCTCTCCGAAGCCCTCACGTGGCACGACCTCTGCTCCCGGCGCGAAGCCCGCAAGCGGGCCGTGGAGGTGCTGCAGGACGTCGGCATCCCTGATGCTGAGCAGCGCGCCACGATGTACCCGTTCCAGTTCTCCGGCGGAATGCGACAACGTGCGATGATCGCGATGGCGATCATCAGCGCACCAAAGCTGGTGATCGCCGACGAGCCGACCACCGCGCTCGATGTCACCGTCCAGGCCCAGGTGCTCGATCTGCTCGCGCGGATCAAGGAGCAGGGCACCGGCATGATCATGGTGACCCACGACCTCGGTGTGGCCCGACGATTCTGCGACGACGTGATCGTGATGCACCAGAGCAAGGTGGTCGAGTCCGGGACGATCGACGACGTCCTGGACCACCCGCAGGACCCTTACACCCAGATGCTCCTGTCTGCCACGTTGGAGACCGGCCGGACGAGACGTGGTGCGGCGATCCAGATGGTCCCCGAAGCCGACCAGCAGCTGGCCGGCCGCCAGCAGAAGAGTGCCAGCAGCCGGGAGACGACTCCGGAGGCTCCGGGGACTCCGGAGCGGCAGGGGACGACAGCGCCGATCATCGTCGCTGAGCATCTGCACAAGACTTTCCGCAGCGCTGCCGGAAGAGTCCCAGCAGTGCAGGACGTGAGCCTGCAGATCAAGCCGGGCAGCACGCTCGGGCTGGTCGGGGAGAGTGGCAGCGGGAAATCCACCGTTGCCCGGATCGTCATGGGCCTCTATGACCCGGACCACGGCAGCGTGCGCCTAGATGGTGTGAACGTGCACTCCAAGGACGCCCACGACCACCGGACCCGTATGCAGATGGTCTTTCAGAACCCACACGGCTCGCTCATCCCCCAGTACACCGCCGGGGCCAACATCACCGAGGCGTTGCGGTTGCAGAAGATCGGCACCAAGGCCGAACGGGTCGAACGTGCGGCGGAGCTGTTGCGGTTGGTAGGACTGTCCCCCGACGACGCCGAGCGCTACCCACAACAGTTCAGCGGTGGCCAGCAACAGCGCATCGCGATCGCCAGGGCACTGGCTCCCGAACCGGAGGTGCTCATCTGCGACGAGCCGACCTCGTCGCTGGACGTCTCCATCCAGGCGCAGATCCTCGACCTCCTGGAGCAGATCCAGACGCGGCTCGGCGTGGCCTACCTCCTCATCTCGCACAACCTCGCCGTGGTGGAGAAGATGTCCGACACCGTCGCGGTCATGCGTCAGGGCCAGATCGTCGAGCACGGCGACCGGGACGAGATCTTCACCCGCCCCCAGCACCCCTACACCCACGAGCTCCTCGACGCGATCCTGCCAGTTCGTGCGGCCGCCGCCTGAACAGCTGCCCAGCAGGGCAGTCAGCCACCGACGACGACCGAAAGGCCACCGATGTCCGTCACCACCCTCTCCCGTCGCGCACTGCTGGTCAGCGGCGCCGGAGCCGTCGCAGCCCTGGCCGGCCGCAGTCCGGCCGCCGCGACATCCGGTCGTGCCGGGAGCCCCGAAGACCTGGACTACACCTCACCCGAAGCCTTCGCAGTAGCCGAGCAGGCCTATCTGGACCTAGGTGTGGAGGACAACGAAGACAGCCAGTACGCCTGGGGCGAGTCCTACTACCTGAACGGGCTCCTGCTGATGTACCGAGCGCACGGCGACGAAACGTACCTGGACAAGCTCGAGGCACGCATCGACCACATCCTGGCCAGCACCGACGCCGCTCGCGGTGTCAGCGACTACTCCGGGCGCTCCGGCCCGTGCTGGCGGGCCGGCAACTACACCGCCGGCCACGGTGAGCTGCTACTCAGCGACCACTCCCCAGGTATCCAGCTGCGTTGGGCCGGGTCCACCCCCGGCGACGCCACCGCGCAAGTGACCCGCACCGGTCAGGGCACCTTCGACCTTGTGCTCTCCCACCCCGCCTCAGCCACCCTCAGCCTGACCGACCTGAGCCTGGACCCGACCGACGAGAGCTACGTCGTCGACGCGGTCACCGAGGCCTACACACCCTGGGAACGGTGGACGGCGATCGACCGCCGCACAGAGCACGGCAGCGCTGACGAGCTGGCTGAGGACACAGTCGCCTTTGAGCCGCAGTTCTATGCATTCCCGGTGCACACCGGCATGCTGGCCCTGCCGATGTGCCGCTACGTACGTCTGGTGCGCAGCACGCCGGAGCTGTCCGCCCGAACCAGCAACGCTGCCCGTGTGCTCCGCGCGATCCGCGGCTGCATGCGCTATCACCGCGACGAGGTCCACGTCGACGAGAACGGTATCGCCGACTTCCGCACACCGCAGGGCGCCCCCGTCCCCTTCGACGGAGCTATCCAGCCACTGAATCAGTCCCACGCCCTCGGCGCGGCGTTCGCCGAGATGTACGCCCTCACCGGCAGCCAGCGCTACCGCACCAAGGTCGAGGCCCTGGTCAAGGGTCTGCGGCTATCTCTGCAGAACCACGACCGTGCCTACCAGTGGCCGTACTGGCCCGTGCACTCCGAACTGTTCCAGGGGTACGAGATCGAGGATGGCGTGTCCAGCTACACCCCGTCCTACACACCGAACCCCCAGTGGGAGGACATCAGCCACGCGGCGATCACCCTGGAGTTCATCCAGTCGGTGCACGAATCTGGGATCGAGGACATGAGCGCCGACCGCAGACGCTTCGCCGCTACGTTCACTGACTACGTGGTCCGCGGCGAGGACGAGGTCTGGTACCGGATCGACGGCACCACGGACACCACTACGGAGACCGCTGTGCAGTCGGCGCGCTGGCTGATGCTGGACGACATCGAGCCGGCGATCCGGGAACAGGTGGTGCGCGTCTTCCGGGCCGAGGCGCTCGTGCCCAGCCAGGGGTCGCACGCCCTGGGGATCGCATACCTGAACTACACCGCCTGAAGCACCCGCTGCAGCATCTCGACGGCCATGCCCTGGATGTTCGGCGGGAACTCGTGGCCGCAGTCGGGATAGTGGGCCACCAGCTCGTCCGAGGCGCCCGCTGCCGCGTAGGCGGGGCGGGCCCGGTCCACCAGGGCCCGCACACTGGCACAGCTGAAGTTGTCGTCCTGACGCGGGGCACTGATCAGCACGGTGCGAGGTGCCAGCGCCGCCAGCAGCTGGTCGAAGTCGAACGGGACCCCGTGCTCACCGCCGAGCAGCGGCATGTAGCGCCGCTGCTGCCATCCGGACAGGTCGCCGCCGGCATAGTCCTCGAAGGAGTCGAAGCCGCAGCTGGTGACGACAGCGCGAATCCGGGTGTCGAATACAGCGGTGTACAGAGCGTTGTGACCGCCCAGGGAATGGCCCACGGCACCCACGCCACCGGGGCGCACGTAGGGCAGCGACTCCAGCAGGTCGATGCCCCGGACGTTGTCCCAGACCGCTTTCATCGTGCCGCTGACGTATCCCAGGCCGGCAAGGTCCGGGTGATAGTCGGCCAGCAGCGGGTAGGCCGGGGCGAGCACCACATAGCCGGCCCGGACGAGCCGCCGAGCATAGTCCCGGCCCGCCCGGCCGCCCAGACCGACGACGACCCGGTGGCCGAACGTGTGGTCGGTCGGATGGAGGGCCAGCACCCCTGGAGCGGTGGTCCGACCCTCGAGGACAGGTCTGGGCACGAGCAGGTATGCGGGAGTCCACTGACCTTCGTCCGACTGGTAACGGAGCAGCCGGCGCAGGTATCCGTCCTCCTCGACGTCCGACACCACTCGGGGCGCCAGAGTTCTCGGGCGTCGCTGCAGCAGGAACGGACCGGTGACCTTCTCCATCTGCTCCCGGAGCTGTTCGAGGCGGGAGATGTTGGGCATCGGTGCTGCTCCTCTCCGCTGCCGTAGGACCGACGCCGGTGTGGCTACTAGCGCTCGCTGCTGCCGGCAGTGTGGCCACTATCGATCTTCTTCGGGCACGATCCGCAGCAGTCCGGTGGCACCGTTGCGCGTATACAGGTTCCCGTATCCGTCCAGAGTGAGATAGGGACCGGCATCAGAGTAGAGGACCTCGAGGCTCTCGTCGGCGTCGCCGGTGCGCATCGTCTGGTGCGGATCGAACTCGAAGACGCGCCCCTCCACGTTGCCGTAGACCAACCCGCTCTCTGCCGTGACCAGCTGCGCGTAACTGCCCCCGATCCGCTTACCGGCATCGAGGTCGGGGAAGATCTCCTCAGTGTGCACCCACGTCAGCGTCTCCGGGTCCAGCCCGAGGAGCCAGCCTTCCGCGTAGCACCACACGATGCCGTCGTCAGCGGTGGTCACCGCGCTGACCGCGCGCAGGTCCGGGACCGGAAGAGCGACCTCCTCGAGCTCCTCGGTGCGCTCGTCGAATACCAGGACACTGGCTTCATCCTGCTGGGGCAGCTCGGTGTAGCCGTAGAAGATGTTCCCACCGCCGACGATCCGGTCCCCACTCCCGGTGAGGGAGTCTACCGACTGGTGGCCGATCGGCCCTTCGATGGTGTGGCACTCCCCGGTGCCAGCGTCGAACCAGCCGAAGGCGCCCGTGTCCTGACCAGAGGTGCCCGCCTGGCTTCCGTAGTAGAGCCGGTCGCCGGAGCTGTACAGCGCATACGGACGGTTCTGCCCGGCGCCGATCTCGCACTCCACAGTGGGCTCCACGTCCGCATACAGCTGCTCCGGGGTGAAGGACGTGATCGCACCACGTGGATAGGTGCCCTGGAAGATGCGCCCGTCATGGCTGAGCATCTCCTCGGCCTGGCCGCCGAGCTCGAAGGACTCCTGCTCGTCTCCGCGCATCGGCGTGTACCGGCCGATACCGCCCTGCAGGAAACCGGAGCTCCAGATCGAACCGTCCGGACCAGTGGCCAGACTGTTCACTCGCACCGATACGTCCGGGAGCCCTTCGATCTCCTCGACGCTGATCGTCTCAGTCTCGATGTTGTACCGAGTCAGAAAGCCATAGGAGTTCAGCCCCACTAGCGTCGCTCCCGGCCACTGCGGGTCCGCCAGCTCCAGCACGTCCCACTGCCGGGCCAGGATGACCACGTCCTGCGGTAGCTGAGTCTCCTCTCCGGTGGCGATCTGATAGCGGAACAGCGGCCAATCGTCGAAACCGGCCTTCGTGTAGTAGATGTCACCGCCGACAATCGGACTAGAACCCGGGTAGGCCACACCGCGGATCTCGTCGAGGACCTCCGCGCGCAGCTCGCCATCCTGGTCACGCTCGACGTCCAGCACGACGAGCCAGTCATCACCGACACTTCCCCCGTCCCCGGCCCAGGCCAGCACGTGCCCGTCGCTGATCTCCACGGAACGCACCTCGCTAGAATCCTGGATCTCCTCGTCCAGCAACGGTGCGAGGTTCTCGCACTCGTCGGTGTCGATGCTGCAGGCGAACAGGTTCACCTGGTTCCCTGTACCGACGAACACGGTGCGGCTGGCCTCGTCGTAGCCCACAGCACGCGTGTAGTTCGCCTCTTCGGTCAGTGGCAGCTCACCGAGCACTCCGGTGAAGCCCTCACCCTCGGTGAAGGTGTACACAGAGGCTCCCGGATAGCCGTCCGTCGGTTCGCCCCAGCCGCCGCCGTAGGCGTTGCCGTCCTCATCGAACGTGATGTCGTAAGCGAAGTCCCAGTGCGGGATGTCGGGTTTGCCGGCGTTGACAGCCTCCTCCTCACCCGGGGTGTACAGCCATAGTGCCGCTTCACCGTAGGTGCCGACGTAGACCGTGCTGGTCACCGGGTTCTGCGCCACTTCCCAGCCGCCGGTGGCCCCCGGTAGGCGCACTGTGCGGGTGACCTCCCCGGTCAGCACATCTGTGGCGGTCAGGATGCCCGGATCGTCCTCGCTGCCGGTGGCCATCGCCCAGACCACGTCCCGGCCGTTCTCGTCCACGCCAGCGTCGCTGGACAGGATCTGGGGCTGGCGGTCCACCTGTGACTCCAGGGCTGTGTACTGCGCACTGAGCAGGACGTTGTCCACCTGCAGCGCGCCGACGGCAGCGATCTCCACCTGCACCCCGGTTGCACCCTGCGGGGCCTCAGCGCTCAGCTCCAGGCGGTCGCTGCGCACTTCGCGGCGGGTGTGCTCGGTGTCGACGACCTCGCCGTCGTCATCGACCCACTGCAGGCCCAGCCGAGCGATCTGCTCGATACCGACATCGGCCCAAGCGGTGTAGGTCTGCTCCGGCTCGATCGGCGTGATCTCGCTGATGGCTCCCGCCTGGTGACAGCCGCGCTCGGGATCGATCAGCAGAGCGGCTCCCCCGTGGCTGGACCAATCCTCGCTGACCGAGAGCGCGGCGTTGCAGGCCTCGTCCTTCCCGCCCTGACCATCAGTGGCTGACCACCCATCGAGCCCGGCTTCGAAGCTGTAGTTGGTCACCAAGGCATCGCCTTGGGCCACGACAGCGTCCGATTCTCGTTCCTCAGCATCGGCTCGAGCCGCGGGAGCTGCTCCCAGATCTGCCAATGTCGCTGCCAGCAACCCGATGAGGACACTTCCGGTCAGTCGGCGGATCAGCCCCCGACGCTTCATTACGTCCATACTCTAAACCTATTACATGCACGCCATAATTGAAAGCATGCGATCGGGCGGCGTGGTCAGCTGTAGGGTCTGCGCTCGCCGGCCGTCGGCCGCCGGTCATCGCTAGCGCTCACAGGTACTCCCGGCAGCACCCGGCGGGCGTTCTGCGCGGCCAGTGCCTGCCGGTCCGCGACATCGATCGAGGCGGTGGCCAGCTGATAGGCACTGGCCACCGGCTCCTGCACGGGTTGGCAGGTGCCGTAGGCGAGCATCGGGGTCACCCCGGCCGCGCACATGCTGGCGAGCACTCCGACCGGCCCGTTCATCCGCCAGATGTCCACCAGCACCCGGTCCAGGCGATGACCGCGGTCCAGGTGGGCCTGCACCTCGGCCCAGTCCTGAGCGCGCAAGCCGCTGATCACCACCGGCAGACGGTCCGCCGCGCGCAGGAGGTCCGCGATCGCACTGGTGCCGCATTCCTGCACGTTGTACCGGGGGTGGTGCTCCCGTGGATCCTCCAGCGCTGCCGAAAGGTGCAGGGCAATGCCGGCCTCCCCGACGGCGGCAACCAGCTCGCTGACAGCCGGGTGCTGCAGTGCGTAGCCGTGATAGCCCGGGACGATCCGGATCCCCCGGGCCCGATGGCTGGCCGCCCATCCCAGCTCGGCCTGCCAGCCCGGCTCCGTCGGGTTGAGGATCGGTGTGAACCAGAAGCGCGGTTCCTGCTGCACAGCGTGCAGCAGCTCCTCGTTGCCGCTGCGGGTGTCGTAGCCGAACACGGAAGCGAGGTGGCTCAGGCACAGCCCGGAGAGCCCCAGCCGATCTGCGTGCCGGGCCAGGGCCCGGGGATCCGTACGCGCCGCGAGCCGCCAGGGGAACTGGCCGACGAATGCGGTGACGTCCACCGCCTGCAAGGCAGCGAACGATCTGAGCGGAGCCGTCATCGGCGCACCTCCGCCAGCAGCCGTGCCATCGTGCCGCCCATCACCATCTCGTGCTGCGCTGGTGGCAGGTCGGCGGCCACCACCTTGCCGATGCTGTGCCCCAAGCAGACACCGTGCATGTCCGAGCCGAACACCACCCGCTCGGGTCCGAGCCGGTCCACCGCGGTGCGCACGGCTCCAGTGTTGATCAATGTGCCGGACGTGTCCGTGTAGACGTTGGCGAACGGAGCGATGGTGTTCATCGCGCTCTCGACCTGCCCACCCAGGTGCGCCATGAGGATTCGCGCCTCCGGGTATCGGCCGGCGAGGGAGGCGACATGCTCCGCAGTCGACTCATACGGCAGCTGGTCGGTGGTCTTGCGCCACGCGTGGACGAGGATCGGCACCCGGTACGCGATCGCCTGTTCCACGACGGGAAACACTCTGGGGTCGTCGGCCGTCGTGGCGACCCACAGCTTGATGCCGACCATGCCACGCTCCTCGACGTTGCGCCGCAGGTCCTCGATGGCGGCGCTGCCGTGACGAGGATTGACGTAGCAGTAGCAGGCGACCAGGTCCGGGTGCTCGCGGTGCACCGCACCCAGGTCCCGGTTGGCCTGCTGCACCTGGTCCAGGGTTGGGTAGTGCCGGTAGCCGGCAATCGAGGAGACCAGGACTCGGTCGACCCGATGGACGGCGCACTCCTCGAGCACCTGGGGATGCAGCGTGGCTCCCTGCAGGTGGGCATGGGCGTCGATGATCACCGCTCGGCCACCTGGGCGGCGACGTCGGCGCTGGCCCGGTCCAACCGCTGCAGCGTCTCGGTGATGTCCGCCTCCGTGTGGGAGTAGTTGACGTACGGGACCTGGCCGAGCGACACACCGTACCGATAGGAGGCGCGGAAGAACAGGTCGAGCAAGTCGGGCTGTTCACCGGTGCTGGTGAACGCCGGACAAGGTGGCAGTCCGGTGAGCGCGAGCGGAACTCCTCGATCCCGGAAGATCGAGTTGAGGCCGTCCTGCAACGCTGTGCCCTGGCGCCACAGGTGGCCGACCACATCAGCATTGGTGTAGGTGTCCAGGCACGCAGCGGCTGCCGCGAGGGACAATGTCTCACCGCCGAAGGTCGAGGAGACCACCACCCGACCGGGCCCGCAGGCCGCCATCACCTCCCGGCGACCGGCGTAGACGGCGATCGGCATACCGTTGGCCATGCCCTTGCCGTAGACAGCCAGGTCCGCGCCCACGTCGAAGTATTCGTTGGTGCCGCCGAGCGCGAGTCGGAACCCGGTGACGATCTCGTCCGTGATCAGCAACGTGCCGTGCTGGTCGAGCAAGGCCCTGAGCCGTGGGTAGAACGTCCTGCCGTCGGCCATGTTGGCATAGTTCGCTGCGACGACTACGGCAGCAACCTGACCGGGATGGCTCATCAGGACCTGCTCGACGGCTGCCAGGTCGTTCCAGGGCACCGGGTGATGCAGGGCCGCCAAGGCAGCCGGCACCCCGGCGGGCACCGGTTGCGGCTGACCGGGCAGCGCGTTCGCGCCCGCGCCGAGCGCGTTGAGCCAGCCGTTGTAGCCGATCTGGATGACGTGGTCACGTCCGGTGTGACCGCGGGCGATCCGGATCGCGGCGGCGATCGCCTCACCGCCGGTCTTCAGGAAGCGCACCTGCTCCATCCCGGGCAGCTGCTGACACAACCGTTCGGCGACCTCAGCCTCCAACGGCGTCGGATGACCGAAGACGATGCCCTGGTCCAGCTGCATGCGGATCGCCGCGTCCACGGCCGGGAACCGGTAGCCCAGACTGACCGGCCCGAGGGAGTTGCGGTAGTCGATGAGCTCCCGGCCCCGTTCGTCCCAGACTCGGCAACCGTCGCCCCGGACGATGACTTCGGGCTCCTCGGGCGGCAGCCGCGGCGCCTTGGTGGCTGTGCTCGAGCCGAATGGCATCACGGCGAGGAGCCGGTCGGTCCACGAGGCCCCGTCGCTGCCCTGCTCGGGGTTTGCCAGGTCGTCCATGGTGATACTAGGTCTGGGCGGGCGTGCCACCGTCCAGCTCCCCGGCGGCGCCGGCGACCTTGGCGATCGCTGCCGCCACAGCTCGCGTCTGTTCCTCGGTACCGGAGAGGTAGCGGTGCGGCAGCCAGATGGTATCGGTGGAGACCAGGTCGGCCTGCGGGCACGGAGTCTGTGCGTAGGGCTGTCCGAGCCGGCTGGTCAGCGCTCGCGCCTCGGCGACCACCGCCTCGTTCCGGTGCAGTGGCACATATCCCGGAGACGCGGCGACGCCTTCGGCCGCGAGCGCCTTCACTGCAGCATCCCGTAGCCCGAGCCGCCCCAGCTCCGGCAGGCGCAGGAGGAACAGGTGGTGCCCGTGGCTGGTCAGGTTCGGGTCGGACGGTGCGAGCTGGACGCCCTCAACCTGGTCGAGCTCAGCGCGCAGCAGCTGGCTGCGATGCTCCCGGAGCTCCTGGTCGGCAGGGTGACGACGCAGCTGGGTGCGCAGCACCGCGGCCTGGAACTCGGTAAGTCGGAGGTTGTAGCCCACATGCTGATGCTGGTACCAGCCCCCGCCACGTACCCGGCCGACGTTCACCTGCGAGTACAGCGCCTCGGCCAGTGCAGGATCTGAGGTGGTGACGAGACCGCCCTCACCTGCGGTGATGTTCTTGCTGCTCTGGAAGCTGAACGTGCCCACATCTCCTAGTGAGCCGACGGCGCGCCCCCGGAAGCGAGTGCCGATCGCCTGGGCACAGTCCTCGACCACCGCGATACCGCGGGAGCGGCCCAGCTCGCGGAAGGCGTCCATATCAGCAGCACGGCCGGCCAGGTGCACCGGGATGATCGCCCGGGTGCGCTCGGTGATCGCCGCGGCACTGGCCTCCGGATCCAGCAGGTGCGTCTGCGGGTCCACATCAGCGAACACCGGGATCGCACCGATGAAGAGCGCGGCGGAAGCAGTGGCGATGAACGTGTACGGCGGCACGATCACCTCGTCCCCCAGACCCACGCCGCAGGCTCGCAGCGCGGCGACGATCGCCAGGGTGCCGTTCACCAGAGCAGTACCGTACGTCGAGTCCTGGTACTGGGCGAACTCCTGCTCGAAGTCCGCCACCACCGGGCCAGCGGTGCTCCCCCATTTCCCCGAGCGGTACACCTCCAGGAGTGCGGCCTCACCGGCGTCATCCGGTTGGGGCCAGGCGGGGAAGTCACCCAGATCCTGCAGAGCAGGCGGGCCGCCATGGAGGGCGAGAGCCGACATGGACAATCTCCTTCGAATTACGGTCATCCCTTTATGCGATCCACAGTAGCGACAAAATTAGACATAGTCGATAGCGTGTGCGGAACGACCGCATCCGGAAAGGCGAGAACTCTGCTATGTCTGACCAGCTGGCCCTCGACGGTGGGCCCCCGATCCGCACCAGACCGTTCCCCCACGTCGGCGATGCCTCGGGACGCACCCTGGGTGAGGAGGAGGCAGAGGCTGCGGCCGCCGTCGTACGCAGCGGCCGACTGAATCTCACCGTCGGTGAGCAGACCCGCGCCCTGGAGCGCGAGTTCGCCGACTACTACGGCACGAAGCACACTGTGGCCTCCAGCTCCGGGACCGCGGCGATCCACCTCGCCGTAGCAGCAGTGAACCCGGAACCGGGAGCCGAGATCATCACCACCGGCATCTCCGACGCCGGCACCATCATGCCGATCCTGGCGCAGAATGCCGTCCCGGTGTTCGCCGATGTCGACCAGCGCACCGGCAACCTCGACGTGGCGTCGGTGCGGGAGCTCATCTCGCCACGCACCTGCGCCATCATTGCCGTGCACTTGTTCGGCTGCCCGGCGCCGGTGACCGAGCTGCGCCAGCTCGCGGACGCCCATGGCATCACCCTGATCGAGGACGCGGCGCAGGCCTACCTGACCAGGACGGAGCCGGCAGGTGCCCTCGCCGGTACCGTCGGGCACATCGGCTGCTTCTCGCTGCAGCAGTCCAAGCACATCACGGCTGGCGACGGTGGGCTGACCATCACTGACGACGACCACCTCGCCCGGCGGGCACGCTTGTTCGCGGACAAGGCATGGCCGCGGGACACCGGTGAGCGCACCCACCTGTTCCTCGGGTTGAACTACCGGATGACCGAGCTGCAGTCGGCGATCGCCCGGATCCAGCTGACCCGGCTCGGCGAGGTGGTGCAGCGGAGGCAACGGACCGGGCACGAGCTCTCCGCGGCGCTGTCCGAGCTCTCCGGCCTCGACCCGGCTCCCACCCACGGACACACCTACTGGCAGTTCCCCGTGTTCGTGGACGAGACCTCGGCCGGCGGTGATGCATTCTGGTACGCCGAGGCGCTGACCGCCGAGGGCATTCCCGCCACCGGTGGCTACATCACCCGACCGTTGTACTTGACCCCGGCGCTCACCGACGCACAAACCTATGGCAGCTCGGGATATCCACTGACCGAGGCGAGGCAGAAGTACGCCGCCGGACTGTGCCCGGTGACCGAGTCGCTGATCAACGGGCGGCTGTTGGTGATTCCGTGGAACGAGCAGTACACCGCTGACGACGTGGCTGACATCGCCGCCGGGGTGCAGAAGGTGCACGCAGCGACCCATGGCTGAGCACAGAGAGGAGCAGACAGTGCGCGCAGGGGCAGCAGTCCGGGACATCACCCCTGCTCAGGAGGTCCTGATGTCCGGTTACGCCGCCCGGACGGCACCCTCGGCCGGTGTGCACGACCCGCTGACCGTGCGCGCGCTCGTGGTGCAACGCACTGCGCTGGTGACCGTGGATGCTGTCGGTCTGCACGAGGACACCTGCGCTCAGGTGCGGGTCGCATGCCGACCGTGGGCCGAGCACGTCCTGGTGCACGCGACCCATACCCACGGCGGGCCGGTGAGCATGCCTGGCCGGCTTGGCGCAGGGCTGGTGGAGAGCTGGTTGCAGGCGGTGGTGGAGGCGTGTCGGGACGCCGTCGCCGAGGCCAGCAGCACGCAGCAGGAGGTCACGGTGCTGACCGGCTACGGCCCGGATCCGGGTGTGGCGAGCAACCGGCGCCGCCCCGACGGTCCGAAGGACCCGGCGCTGCCGGTGCTCCGGCTGGTCCGCGCCGATGGCAGCACGTTGGCGACCTTGGTCTCCTATGCCTGTCACCCGGTGGTCCTCGGCCCGGACAACCACCAGATCACCGCGGACTACCCGGGCGGTGTGCGCCGGCTGCTGGAGCAGCACGGCGGCGGGACCGTGCTGTTCGCCACCGGCTGTGCCGGTGACCAGAACACCGGCCATACGGTCGGCGGCGGGACACCGTACGACCCGGCCGACCGCACCTTCGCCCGCTGTGCGCAGGTGGCCGACCTGATCGCTGCCGCTGCGCAGAAGGCCGAGCTGCGCAGCGGTACCGGCGATGTCGCCGCCGCGAGCACCGCGGTCGAGCTGGATCTCGACCCGCTCACCGCAGCCGAGCTACGGCAGGAGGAGGAGCACTGGGCTGCCAAGGCCGCCAAGGCCGCTGCCAGCACCGGCAGAACAGCGCTCTACGACGCGTGGCGCACCTGGGCCGCTGAGACACGAACGGACGCCCTGGCAGACGGTGCGGAGCAACAGACCCGCTGGCAGGGCCGGGTGAATGCGGTGCGTTGGGGCCCAGCGGTGCTCCTCACGCTGCCGGGCGAACCGTTCTGCCAGGCAGGACTCGAGCTGCGAGCGCACATCCAGGGGGCCGCCGCCGTGTTCGTCCTGGGCTACACCGACGGCTGTCCGGGCTATCTGCCCAGCGCTGCGGAGTACCCGTTCGGTGGCTATGAGGTGTGCGATGCGCACCGGTACTACGGGATGCCTGGCCCGTTCGCCCCTGGATCGCTGGAGCGCTTGGTGGAGGAGGCACTGCGATTGTCGGCGGTGGTGGGTGCCGCCGACGATCAGCTCACCGGGCCACCCCGCGGGCAGTGACCTCGATCGGGAACCCGTCCGCCCAGGGCATCAGCACCCAGGGCAGCACCGGTGGGCGGGCCCGCGCAGTCAGGGTCACCTCCGCCAGGTGCCCGTCCGGGGTGCCGGTGGGTGCGCCGACCGCGAAGTCCTCGAACTCACCGGTGACGGCGGCCGGTGCGGCGGCCAGGTACTCCTGTACGGCAGCCTGCACGGAGGCGTCGGTGAGCGGCAGCTCCTCGACATCCGCGTCGGTGTAGTACGTGTGCGCATCCACAGCGTCGGCCGCATCGGCCGCGAGCGCGTCGGCGAGAGCGAGCAGCTCCTTGCGCTCCAGGTAGATCGCGGAGACCGAAGCGATCACGAGCACCAGCGCGAGGGTGATCACGCCGAAGACCAGGGAGAGCAGCAGGATCTGGCCCTCGTCCTCACCTCGACGTCTCGCGCGGGCCCACCTGGCCCGCCACCACCTGGTCACGCCGGCTGGCCACCGGCGCCTCACGGCGCTTCCCGGAAGTCGTCGACGGCGGTCATCGCCTGGGCCTCGACGCGCACTGTGGTGCCGAGCGTCTCGTCGAGGAACGCCGGGGTGAGCGGTAGCGGCACCTCGGTGGCGACCTGCAGGTGCAGGTAGGCGCCGGGCGAGAGGCACGGGTCCTCCTCGCAGGTCACCTGGAGCGCGCTGGCGCCGTCGACGTCCATCCCCTGGTCGGCGAAGGCGAGCTCGACCGCGACGGCCGCCTGCGCCACGCCGTCCTCGAACGTGTCCGCCTGCGCGATCAGCCGGCCGGCGTCCCGCGCGGCACCGTCGGCGGCGAACGTGGCCGCCTCCACCCGGCCGAGGGTGATGATCAGGTACACGATCGGGACCAGCAGCACCAGGGCCACCCCGAGGAACTCGACCACGGCGCTGCCGCTCTCCCCCGATCCGTGCTGGACGAGACGGCGGCGCAGCCAGCAGGCGATCCTCATGACTGCTCGTCCACGGCGCGACCGGTCACGTCGATCATCCCGGACGGCCCGAGCAGCCCGAGCACCGGGACCGGTGCGGTGATGCGGACCTCCACCACGTCAACACCGCGGTAGCCGGCCCGGCCGACCTGGACCTGGTCGGCGTACGCCGCCGGCAAGGTGGAGGCGATCAGCCATCGAGTACGGGTTGCGCCGTCAGCGAGGGTGCTGCCGTCCAGGGCGGCGTGGCGTGCGCCTTCGGCAGCGCTGTCGACGAGCACCGTGCGCACGTGCAGGATGAGGGCGAGCTGGACCACACCGAGCACCAGCACGGTCACCAGCACCGCGACCAGCAGGAAGTCGACCAGTGCCGAACCGCTCTCCCGGCCGGGTCCCTCAGGCTCCGAGGACACGGTCCATGGCGGTCTGGAATACCTGGCTGAGCGCCTCACCGGCCAGTGCCCAGATGAGCACCACGAGTCCTGCGGTCATCAACGTCACCATCACCCAGCCGGGCACGTCTCCGCGCTCGGGTTCGGCGCGTATGTTCTCGATCCTGCGCTGCCACCAGCTCCGCATGGCGTCTCGTATCGGCTTCATCGTCCTGCTCCCTTGCTCCGGGGCTCGGCTGCTGCCGGGCCTGCGTCTCTCTGCGCGACGTGCTCCCCCACGCCTTCGGTGCTGCTCATCCGATGCGCAACACCACCAGCCCCGGGAAGATCGCGAACAGGATCGAGATCGGCAAGATCACGAACACGACCGGGACCATCATGACGATCTCCCGGCGTCCGCCCTCCTCCATCAGCGCCCGCCTAGCCACCTCGCGGGCGTCCTGCGCCTGCGCCCGGAGCACGTCCCCCAGCGGTGTTCCTCGGTCGACTGCGGTGGCCACTCCGTCGGTGAACCGTGCGACGGCCGACACGTCTGTCCGTGCCGCCATCCGGTCCAGCGCCTGGGTGAGCGGAAGCCCGGAACGTACGTCCGCCAGGGTGAGCTCCAGCTCGGCGGACAGCTCGCCGCGGGTGCTGCGCGCCACCCGTTCCAGTGCCGCGACCGGGGACTCCCCGGCCCCGACGGCAAGGGCGAGCAGCTCGGCGACGGTCGGGAACTCGGCCACGATCCGCTTCTCCCGCGCCGCCGCCTGGTGGCTGAGGTACTGCTCGCGAGACAGCGCACCCCCGATACCGGCGAGCAGCACGAGCACCACCAGTGCCGGCAGCGGCGCATCCCGCAGCGTACCCAGCAGCAGCGCCACGACCAGCCCGCCGGCGAGTCCGAGCGCCGCCCAGATGACCTGCTCCACCCGGAAGTGCTCCACGGTCAGCGACGATCCGGCGCGGGTGAGGCGCCGCTGCACCCCGGCGGCCGGGCTACCGAGCCGTTCGAAGGCGGTCACCAGGTCGCCGAGCACCGGCTGCAGCATCCGTTCCAGCGTGGGGAACGGGGTGTGCGCCGGTCGGCTGCGCAGCAACCGGGAGGTGCTCGGCCGTTCCCGCAGGTAGGGCGAGACCCGGTCGATCAACCGGACCCGGCGCGCACTGACTCGCCAACCGATGAGCACCAGGCCCAGTCCGAAGGCCAGGCCCAGGGCGGCACCGGTGATCGCGGGCGTGGTGACCATCAGCGCAGCACCCGCTCGTCCTCGGGCAGCCGGCCGATCCGCACCATGAGCAGGTAGGCACCGATCGAGGCGATCCCGCCGAGAAGCAGCACCACCGCTCCGGCCGGGCTGTTGAACGCCTCCACCGTCTGCGGCCGGGTGCTCAGCATCGCCAGGATCAGCCAGGGTGCGGCGGCGGCCAGCCGGGCGCCGTTCACGGTCCAGGACTGCCGCGCCTCGAGCTCGCCGCGGGCGCGCAGGTCCTGGCGGAGGAACTGGGAGAGCGTGCGCAACAGAGTGCCCAGATCGGTGCCACCGACCTCCCGGGTGAGCCGGAGGGCCTCGAAGATCCGGTCCGCCACCGGGTCGGCGAGACGAGCCTTGAGCCGGTCCAGGGCGTCGATGAACCGGCCGGTGGCCCGGTAGTCCTCAGCGAACTCCGCGAACGCCGGTCGCAACGGTCCCGGACCACGCTCGGCGAGGCTGCCCAGCGCCTCGGGCAGGGACATCCCGGCCCGGATCGCCGAGGCCAGGTCGTCGACGGCATCGGGCCACAGCTCTCGCAGCGCCACCCGGCGCCGGCGCGCCCGCACCCGGATGTACGCCTGCGGCGCCAGCATGGCGAGCACGGCGAACGCGCCTGCGATCGTGGCCGAGGAGGACAGTCCGAGCACCATCAACCCCACGACCAGGCCGACGGCCACAGACGTGGTGAGCACCGCCGTCGGCGTGATGCTGGGCATCCCGGCCTGGACGAGCAGGTCGTGCAGGCGGCCCCTGCGGCGGTCTCGGCGCGGGCTCCGCGGGGTGAGCGGCCAGCAGGACCACCAGAGGCACACCAGTCCGGCCCCGAGCAGCAGCCCCGCGACGGCACCCACCACTCAGCTCCTGGCCAGCAGGTCCGGCAGGGCGAATCCGGCGCGCTCGAACCGCTCCGGGTGCGGTGGAAAGCCGTCGGTGCGCACCAGCTCACCGTCACCGTCGCGCACGAACAGCGGCGAGATCTCCACCACTCCCCCTTCGACCCGGCCGGAGAGGGCCACGATCTCGGCGACCTGGCGACGTCCGTCACCACGCAGATCCAGGTGCACCACCAGGTCGAACGCTGCAGCCACAGTGGGCACCACGAACTGGGCGGAGACGTTCTCCCCGGCGAGCAGCGGCAGGGTGGTCATCTTGGTGACGGCGTCGCGGGCGGAGTTGGCGTGCACCGTGCAGGCGCCCGGGATTCCGGCGTTGAGCGCGATCAGCATGTCGAGGGCTTCTGCCTCGCGCACCTCGCCGATGATCAACCGGTCCGGTCGCATCCGCAGGGCTTCCTTGACCAGTCGACGCAGCGGGATCTCACCGGTACCCTCGAGGTTCGGTTGCCGGCACTGCATCGCCACCCAGTCGCGGCACTCGAGCTGGAGCTCGAAGACCTCTTCGCAGGTCACCACGTGCTGATGAGCGGGGATCGAGCCGGCGAGGGAGTTGACCATCGTGGTCTTACCAGCCTGGGTAGCTCCAGAGACGAGGATGTTCAGCCCGCTGGCCACCGCCGCGTGCAGGAACACGGCGGCCTGCTCGGTGAGCGACCCGAGGGCGACCAGACCGGCCAGGTTGCGCGAGCGGACCAGGAACTTGCGGATGTTCACCGCCCAGTGCCTGCGGGTGACATCCGGGATCACTACGTGCAGTCGTTCACCGGTGGGTAAGGTTGCGTCCACGAACGGGGTGCTCAGGTCCAGGCGCCGGCCCGAGGTGCGCAGCATACGTTCCACCAGCTCGTGCACCTCCGCCTCGGTGAGCATCGTGGTGGTCAGCTCCGGGCGGCCGTGGCGGGCGACGAATACTTTGCCCGGAGCGTTGATCCAGATCTCCTCCACCTCGGGGTCGTCCAAATGCTGCTGCAACGCACCCAGGCCCACGATGGCATCGCGCACCGCCTTGATCGCCTGGTCCAGATCGTCCAGGCGCGGCACCAGACCCTGCAGGGAGCGGTCGTCGTAGTCGGCGACGGCGTCCCTGATCAAGGTCTGTACGTCACCGGGGTCTCGGCCTGGGTCCAGGCCGCGGCGGCGGATGAGCTCACGCACCTCTCCCTCGAGCAGTGCTACGCCGTCAGCCATGCTGTGCCCCAGTGGTTGCAGTCTGCACCGTCCGCCCCGGTGCGGTGAGTGCACCCCAAGGTAGCGGACGGACACGGTCCACGGGGGTGGATTGTGGATATCTCCGGCTACAGTCGTACCGTGCAACCGGCGCGGAGCCCGCTGCTACCCCTTCACCGCACCGATCAGGATGCCCTTGGCGAAATGCCTCTGGATGAACGGGTAGACCAGCGCAATCGCGGCAACAGAGATCACCAGGATCGCCATCTGCAGCGCCGTCTGCGGTGGCACAGTGCCCACTGTGTCGATGTCCCCGGGGTTGATCTCGGTGTTGTCCACCACGTAGGTGCGCAGCACCAGTTGCAGTGGGTACTTGCTCGGAGTGCTCATGTACAGCAGCGCGTTGAAGAAGTTGTTCCAGTAGGACACCGCCTGGAAGAGGCCGATGACGGCGATCACCGCTTTGGACAACGGCAGGACGATCGATACCAGTGTGCGGATCTCACTGGCGCCGTCGATCCGGGCCGAGTCCAGCAGTTCTCGGGGCAGCTCCAGGAAGAATGCTCGCATGATCACCACGTTGAATGCCGTCACCGTGGTCGGCAGGATGAGGCTCCAGTATGAGTCCAGCAGCCCCAGCTCCTTGATCAACAGGTACATCGGGATCATTCCCGGTGTGAAGAGGAAGGTGAGCAGCACTGTCATCAGGATCACCTTGTGCCCCAGGCTTCCGGGCCGACTCAGGGAATAGGCCAGCGTGCACGTCAGGACCAGGGCGATCGCTGTGCCCACGGCGGTGACCAAGATCGAGACAAGGACCGACTGCAGCACCACCCCACCGGAGAGGATCGACCGGTACGCGTCCAGAGTGGGGTCCTTGGGCCACAGCACGTAGCCCCCCGCTTCGCTGATCTCCTCCTGGCCAGCCAGGCTCGTGGAGATCACAGACAGCAGGGGCAGCAGCACGACCAGACAACAGGCAGTCAGCAGCACGCCCTTGAGGGCACGCATCACCGGGTGGGGCGGGGCGACCCCCGCGATGGTGCGCTGCTTCTTCTTCCGCCGGGCAGGTTGGCTGGGCCGAGCGTCTTCGGGCCGGTGCTGGGTGGTGAGGTTCGCGTTCATTTCGAATAGATCCCTGGCTGACCGAACAGGTGCGCAAGCTTGTTCGCGCCGAGCACGAGCATGATGCCGACGAGGCCTTTCACCAGGCCCACTGCTGCTGAGGGTCCCCAATCACCACCGACGATCCCGTTGACATAGACGTAGGTGTCCAAGACCTCGGCGGCCTGTGGCCCTACTGCTGGTCGTTGCAGGATCAGTTGTTCGAAGCCGACTGTCAGGACGTCACCTACTTTGAGGATCAGCAGCAGCACGGCCACCGGCATGATGCCCGGCAGTGTGATACTCCAGGTCTGCCGGAGACGACCTGCACCATCAACAGCCGATGCCTCGTACAACTCGGTATCGATACGAGAGAGTGCTGCGAGAAAGATGATCGTGCCCCAACCAGCGTCCTTCCAGTTCACCTGCGCGGTGATCAATGCGATGAAGGCATCGGGATTGCCGATGATACTCATTCCCTCGGCGCCGACCTGGGAGAGCCAGGTGTTGACCAGACCTGCCCCTCCCAGCATGTGCTGGAAGATCGCCACTACGATCACCCAGGACATGAAGTGGGGCAGGTACAGGATGCTCTGCACGATTCGCTTCAGTCGCTCTGACATCAGCGAATTCATCAGCAGCGCCAATGCGATCGGTATCGGGAACACGAAGATGATCTGAACAAAGGAGATGATCAGCGTGTTCACCAGCGCGTTGAGGAACAACGGGTCGCCGTTGAGGATCACGTCAAAATTATCGAAGGCGATCCAGGGCGAGTCCATGATCCCGATGTAAGGCCGGTAGTCCTTGAAGGCGATGACATGGCCAAGCAACGGGATGTACTGGAACAGCAGGAGAATGGCCAGCCCGGGCACAGCGAGCAGCAGCAGCGGATGATCCCGACGCAACCGGGACAGAAGCGTCCCTCGCCTGACGTTCTTCCTGCCAGGGTCAGCAGGGGTCTCCTCGGTGGCGCGTCCAGGTGTATCGCCGCGCCTGCGCTGATCTACTGCTACCACCGGCGGACCTACTCCTCAGCTTCGGCTGCGGCTTCGGCAAACTCGTCGCGGATCTCCTCACCTACGGAGGTGCGCCACTGCTCCACCGCGTCAGCGAAAGCTGAGACCGGCTCTCGACCCTGGATGATCTCCCTCTGCAGGTCCGAGAGACGCTGGCCCTCGATCTGACCGCGCGCCGAGTTGGTTGGCGAATAAAGACCCACAGTGGGGTCCTCGATCCCATTCGGAATAGTCTCGCTGAGAAACTGATGCTGACTACGCACCATCTCCTCCTCACCTGGACTATAGAGAACAGTGAACTCTGCACCACCTACATAAAGGAGACTGTGGCTCTTGTACGTGAGGGCATCACCCGTGGGGACAGGATCAGAACCCTCGAGGTTGTAGTGCTCACCCTCGACTCCGAAGCTCACATCTAGGTATTCTTGAGAGCCAAATGGAACGGCCAGCACATTCATAGCCCACAGCAGACCTTCGATACGACTTTCGTCGTCCGTCTTCGCCAGTGCGACAAAGGACGGATAGCTGCCAATTCCCAGGTGCATAGGTGCCACACCGCCACCGTCCCAGTTCGGGGAGGCTACTGCTTTCATCTCATTCTCGGGGTGATCGATCTTTCCCCGGGTCCACTCCTCGAACGCATTTCGGTAGAAAACGAGGTTCCCGCCGGTCCACCAGTCGAATGCGGGTGCTGAGAAGGAGTCGGGGTGGATCATGCCCCCTTCCCAGATCTGTCGCGTGATCTCCAGAGCCTCCTCGTACTCAGGAGTCTCGATCTTGCTGATGAATTCGCCGTCGACAATCCCCCAGTTGTTCAGGCCGCCCAGCATCTCGTAGATGCTGTCGACAAGGCGCGGATACGGGTCTTGCCCAAATGCCCAGCGGCCTTCATCGGGGTTGGTCACCTCCCGGAAGAAGTCAACGAAGCTCTCCCCATCCGTGACATCGTCGAACGACAACCCCATCTCGTCGACCATGTCCGTGCGCATCATCCACGTCATCCGCGCACGGGAGCGGGGCTGAGCCACCCCATACAGCCGCCCGTTGACCATACCCGCCCGCCAGGCACTCTCCGGCAGCGCGGCGAGTGCCGGGTAGTCCTTCACTCGATCACCGGACAGGTACTCACCCAGGTCCACACAATAGGCATCGAGAACTTCTGGGAGGTCGGGTGTACTCGTCACAATCTGAACGAGGTCCGGCAGCTCATCGCCAGCGATGGCAACATTCAAGCGGTCCCCATAGTCGCCGGAAGGGATCCCGGTGATGTGCAGCTCACCGCCGATGTGCTCCTCGATCAACTGGGTCCAGGGATTCTGCTCCCGGGGGGCAGGCATGGACGGGCCCTGCAGCAGAGCCGTGATCGGCTCCAAGTCGTGACCTGGATTGTTGGCCAGGATCGATTCCGGGTTCTGTGGATAGCTGAAATATCCCGCTGGCACGTGCTCAGTGGGTTCCAGGTCCGGTTCGACCCCCGCGAATGGTTGATGCGCTGGAGCGAGACCCTCTCCGGCCTCTACTGAGGTGCGCTCAGCACCCTCTGTCCGGCAAGCCGCCGTCCCGAGGACCACCGCTCCCAGGCTGGCGCCAAGGAAGAGCCGTCGTCCGGGCCCAGTGCCATTCTGCGTCATTGCAACTTCCTCCAGTGGACCTGCTACTACCTCGCTGCGCTCTTCGTTCGCTCCTGCGTCTGGTGGACACCTACGACCAGCACAGCTATTGCAACCGCTTGCAAGAGGTATCGATGCTACGAGCGGTCTTCCTGGGTGTCAAGGCTCGACATTGTTCGCTCAGGAACAGCGCTTCGGTGGAGATGTTGCTGCACATCGGGCTCTCCGGATGAGCGCTGGCTATGACCTATACTTCGACGCTTTGCAGCGACGGCCCCTGATCTAGACGGAAGCAGGGTAGAGGTGCTCTGCTATCGCGGTAGGCACGTAGCTGCGTAGGTCTTCTGCGTCCGGAAGGCACGCAGCACGGCAGGTGCCGATCGTCGGCGGCGGCACCGCCACCTTCTCGTTCAGCCCGCGACGCTGCGGCCATCGTCGCCACTCTGAAGACTCCGATGTCCGGAGTCCTCAACCTCGTGGACACAGACACGCACCGGCGGAGAACGCATTCAGGTTCTCTGCGTGGTCTCAGACTACATTTGTGCTA
>DATGRZ010000314.1:0-2159 GCA_035303065.1 Ruania sp. | reverse complement strand
TAGGTGCCCACGACCGGGGCGCTCACACCCACGACCAGCGCGGTCAGCAGGCTGCGTTGCAGCAGCGGGGAGGACAGAGCGGTGGTCATCAGCTCCCACCAGGCGGTCATGGCAGGCTCCGTTGCATCAGGGGTTCCTCGGTGGGGGTCTGCTCCTCGCCGTGGTCGTCGTGCAGGTGCTGGTGACCATGGACTGCGTGAGCGCCCACGGCCAGGGGAGGGGCGCCGTCGTGCACGATGCGGCCGTGCCGCAGCACCACGGCGCGTTGCAGGATCGCCGACATCCCGGCGACCTCGTGCAGCACCACCACGATGGTCATGCCGGCACGGTGCAGCCGGCCCAGCAGCGCCACCAACGTGTCCTGGGTGGGGGTGTCCACCCCGGCCATCGGCTCGTCCAGCAGCAGCAGGTCCGGCCGACGCGCCAGGGCGCGGGCGATCGCCACCCGTTGTTGCTGGCCACCGGAGAGGTGCTGCACCGAGACGTGTGCGCGGTCAGCCAGGGCCACGGCCTCCAGTGCGGCCAGCGCGCGGGTGCGGGCACCCCGGTGCAGGCGGAGCGTGCGGCGGTTCAGCAGCCCGGTGAGCACTACCTCCAGGGCGGTGGCGGGCACTCCGGAGGGGGCAGCCACCCGTTGCGGCACGTATCCGATCCGCTCCCACGGCACGGCGCGGCGGGCGGTGACCGGCGTGCCGAACAGCCGCGCCTGACCGGCGGTGACGGGCACGATGCCCAGCAGGGCGCGCATCAGGGTGGACTTGCCCGATCCGTTCGCCCCGAGCAGTGCCACCGCCTCCCCGGAGCGGACGGTCAGGTCCACGTCGGCCAGCACCCGGGCGGAGTCGTAGGCCACGGACAGGCCCTCGGCCTGGATCACCGGGATTCCTGGGACCGGGTGGGCGGGGGCGTTCGGGTCGTTCATGCGCACTCCAGGGCGGCGGTGAGAACGGACAGGTTGGCGCGCATCACGCTGAGGTAGTCGGCGCTGGGGTCGGCAAGGCTCTCCAGCGGGTCCAGCCGCTGCACGGTGATGCCGAGCTCGTCGGCCAGCGCCTCGGCGACGTCCGGGCTGAGCAGCGTCTCGGTGAAGATCGTGCGCACACCCTCGGCGCGGATCACCTGGGCGATCTGCTGCAGCCGGGCCGGGGACGGCTCGTTCTCCGGATCCAGTCCGGCGATGCCGACCTGCTCGAAGCCGTACCGGGCGGCCAGGTAGCCGAACGCCTCGTGGCTGACCACGATCACGTGCTGGGAGCAGGTGGACAGCTGGTCGTGGAAGTCGGTGTCCAGCTCGCCCAGCTCGACCTTCAGCGTCTCCGCGTTGGCGGTGTAGGTAGCCGCGTGCGCCGGGTCGGTCTCGGACAGGGCGTGGGCGACCTGGTCGGCGACCGCGGCGAGACGGGATGGGTCGAGCCAGAAGTGCGGGTCGGTGCCCAGGTGGCCGTGGCCGTCGTCGTGGGCGTGGGAGTGCTCGTCGTGGTCGTGGGAGTGCTCGTCGTGGTCGTCGTCGCTGTGAGCATCGGCGCCGTGGTGGGTCTCGTCGTCCTCGGCCAGGTGCGGGTCCTCCTCGGCCACAGTGTCCACCACCTGAGGTCCGTCGATCTCCGCCAGGGCGTCGTCCAGCGCCGGTTGGAACCCCGACAGGGTGAGCACCACGTCCGCCTCCTCCAGCGTGAGCACGTCCCGGGTGGTGAGCTCCAGGTCGTGTGGCTCAGCACCTGCGGGGGTGAGGTTCTGCACGTCCACCTCCGCCCCGCCGACCTGCTCGGCGACGAACTGCAGCGGGTAGAAGGCAGCGACCACGCTGGCCCGGCCGGTGCTGGCATGCCCTGCGGTGCACCCGGCCAGGGCGAGTGCGGACACGAGCGCAGCGGCCAGTGCCCCCGCTGCTCGCCGACCGCGCTTCATGGGAACGATTCTCACTCCTGACAAGGGTGGGTGTCAAAGTGAGCCGGCCCACGCCGACCCCGAGCCCGAGCCGGCGACGACGTGAGGTGGCGTGGGCGGAGGCACAGTGAGTGACCGGTAGCCTGGTGCGCACGTCTCGCCCGGACCAGCCAGGTGCGGGCCCGCCGACCCAGGAGTGTATGAAGTGGCCAAGGAGCCGTCGCGTCTCGATTCCGTCGTCAACCTCGCCAAGCGCCGGGGCTTCGTGTTCC
>DATGRZ010000313.1:0-3752 GCA_035303065.1 Ruania sp. | reverse complement strand
GCCGCCGTCGAGGTCACCCGCCGCTACGACCTGCCCCTGGGCGTGGACCCCGAGGACCGGGACCGGCGGCTGGAGAAGACCGAGGAGCTGGCCGTGCGGATGGTGGCCGAGGTCCGTGCCGGCGAACCGTTCGTGCGCCTGCGGCTGTCGCTGGTGAACACGGTCGCCGACCATCGGCTGCGGCTGCACGTGCCGGTGGGTGGGCGCGCGGACCACTCCTTCGGCGCCGGGCAGTTCGACGTGACCCGCCGCGGCCGCACCGCTGAGGGCGGGTGGGGCGAGTACCCGCTGCCCACGTTCCCGGCGACCTCGTTTGTCTCCGCCGGCAACGCGCACGTGCTGCTGCGCAAGCTCACCGAGTACGAGGTGGTCGACGGTGGCGACCAGGACGAGCTGGCGCTCACCCTGCTGCGCGCGGTGGGGATGATGAGCGTGAACGTGCACCCGCTGCGGGACGAGCCGGCCGGGTCGGAGATCCCGGTACCCGGTGCGCAGTACCTGGGCACCGAGGTGACCACCGAGCTGGCGGTGCTGCCCGCGGCCGGTGGTTGGGAGCAGGCTGAGGTGGCCCGGTGGGCCGAGCACTTCCGGCACGAGGCGCTGGTGGTCCGCGGGCAGGCGCCGGTCGGGGGAGACCTTCCGGGGCCGGTCGCAGGACCGGAGCTGACCGGCCCGGCGGTGCTGAGCAGCCTGCGGTCCGTGGACGACGGCGGAGCGAACCTTCTCGAGGCCCGTCTGGTGAGCATGAGCGCAGCCGAGCAGCCGGTGCGCCTGACGGCGCCCGGTGGGTCCCCTGGACCCGGTGCGTCCGAGGGATCTGCCGGGTCGGGCTGGCAGGTCACCGACCTGCGCGGGGTGCCCACCGGTACGGATGCGGGCAGTCCGCTGCGGGCCGCGGAGGTACGCACGTTGCGGCAGGGGTGAGCAGCTGGTCGGTGCGCTGGCCGGGTCAGCGGGAGTCCAGCACGCCGACGCCGTCGAGCGTGGACTGGGCGGGTTCGTGCAGCAGGGTCGGGTCGCGCTGCAGGTACGCCTTCGTCTCCCGGGCGATCAGGCCGGCGCAGATCACCAGCCCGATCAGGTTCGGCAGCGCCATCAGCCCGTTCATCACGTCCGAGAACGTCCACACCACGGACAGCTCGGTGGTGGCCCCGATGAACACCACGATGGAGAACACGATCCGGTACGGAGTCACCGCCCGGATGCCGATCAACCGCTCGATGCAGCGCTCGCCGTAGTAGGCCCAGCCCAGCACGGTGGAGAAGGCGAAGAAGACCACCGAGACGGTGACGATGTAGTGACCCCACTCGCCCAACCCCCGGTCGAAGGCCTCGGCCGTCATCGCCGCACCCTCCAGCCCGCTGGTCCAGGACCCGCTGACCACGATCACCAGCCCGGTCATGGTCACCACGATGATGGTGTCGATGAACGTCTGGGTCATCGAGACCAGACCCTGTCGCACCGGGTGCCGGGTCTGTGCGGCAGCCGCGGCGATCGCGGCCGAGCCCAGGCCGGACTCGTTGGAGAACATCCCCCGGGCCACACCGAACTGGATCGCAGCAGCCACTCCGGCACCGATGAACCCGCCGGTCGCGGCCGTGCCGGTGAACGCATCGGTGAAGACCAGGGCCAACGCTGCCGGCAGATCGGCGACGTTCAGCACCAGCACCAGCAGGCCGCCGACCACGTAGAGCACGATCATCAACGGCACGAACCCTGCGGTGACCCGGCCGATGGTCTTGATCCCTCCGATCAGCACCACCGCCGCGAACACGGCCATCACCACCCCGGAGACCCAGCCCGGGACGCCGAAGCTGTCCTGCACCGAGGAGGCCACCGTGTTCGCCTGGGTCATGTTTCCGATGCCGAAGCTGGCCAGCACGGCAAAGACCGCGAACAGGATGGACAGCACCAGCCCAAACCTGTTCGGGATGGCCCGTGCCAGGTAGTACTGCGGCCCGCCGGACATGTTGCCGCGCGCGTCCTTGGTGCGGAACCGCACGCCCATGAACGCCTCGGAGTACTTCGTGGCCATCCCCAGCAGTCCGGTGACCCACATCCAGAACAGGGCTCCGGGGCCACCGAGGTAGATGGCGGTGGCCACTCCGGCGATGTTGCCCACGCCGACGGTCGCGGCGAGGGCGGTGGTGAGTGCCTGGTAGTGCGAGATGTCCCCGTGCGAGCTCGCACTCTCGTCCTTGCGGCCGATGAGCGCGAGCCTCAGGGACCGGCCGAGCTTGCGCAGCTGCAGTCCTTGCAGCCGGATGGTCAGGTAGATGCCCGCACCGAGCAGCAGTGGGATGAGCAGCCACGGACCCCACACGAAGGCGCTCGCCGCGTCCAGGACCGATTCCAGCGTCTCCACATGGGGGAACATGGTAATCGTGACGTGAGTCACAGCGCAGCGGATGCCTCGGTGTGTCGCAACACCTGATCATGTGCGAGGGTCCATGCGCCCCTGCCCTCCAGGCCCCGACGGGCGGACCGGCAGCAGACATGCCACGGTGGAACCGGTGCGGCGCCGAGCCGACGGGAGCCGACCCACCGGGGTGAGGGCCGCCACCGTCAGTCGAAGGAGGCGAGGGCATGGCAGCGCGTGACGCCGGAGAGCGGGCCGCGCGGGTGATTGTGCTGGCGACCGGCGGGACGATCGCCTCAGCGGCCACCGACGGCGGGGGAGCAGTGGCGCAGCGCACCGCGGCAGAGCTGCTCAAGGCCGCCGGACCCGCCGGTGTGGACGTGCAGGCCAACGACCTGATGAAGGTCGGTTCCTACCTGATGACCCACCGGGACATGCGCACCATCGCCGCGGCCGTGGCCGCTGAGGTTGCCCGCGAGGACGTGCACGGGGTGGTGGTCACGCACGGCACCGACACCATGGAGGAGACCGGCTACCTGCTCGACCTGGTGCACGAGTCGGAGAAACCGGTGGTGCTCACCGGGGCACAGCGCTCCAGCGACGCAGCAGACACCGACGGGCCGAGGAACCTGCGTGAGGCGATCACCGTGGCCGCCTCGCCGCAGGCCCGTGGGTGCGGGGTGCTGATCTCCTTCGCCGGGAAGGTCTTCGCCGCGGCCCGCACCCGCAAGTTCCACACCCTCACCCCGGAACCGTTCGCCACCGCCGGTGGTGGACCGATCGGGCGGGTTTGCGCCGAGGGCGTGCGGATCACCACACGCCCCGTGCGTCCCGACCCGCTGCCGCCCCTGGACGAACGGTTCGACTCCGTGCGGGTGGATGTCGTACCGCTGTACCCGAACGCGGATGCAGCGCTCGCCGAGGCGGCTGTGGCGGCCGGGGCGCAGGCGGTGGTGCTCGCCGGTTCCGGAGCGGGCAACGGCAACCACGCGATGCTCGCCTGGGTGAGAGAGGCGGTGCGCACCGGCACGGTCGTGGGGCTGTCCACCCGGGTGCCGGACGGTCCGGTGGTGCCCATCTACGGCAACGGCGGCGCGGTGGACCTGGTCGCCGCTGGTGCGCTGAACCTCGGGGCGGTGCCGTTGTTCCACGCCCGGATGCTGCTCGCTGCGCTGCTGTCCAGCGGCGTGGAGGTCGACGACGCCCTGCTCGCCCCGTACCTGTGACGCACGGACCCGCCCTCCGGCGGGCGGGTAGCTAGAGAGGATGATCGCACATGGCCAAGGAGATCTTCGTAGCGCTCGGGATCGACGTCGACGCTGTCGGCGGATGGTTGGGGTCCTACGGCGGTGAGGACTCCCCGGACGACATCTCCCGGGGGATGTTCGCCGGT
>DATGRZ010000312.1:0-8421 GCA_035303065.1 Ruania sp. | reverse complement strand
CCAGCCCTGCAGGATCTTCGAGCCGGCGGTGGTGGGCTGCCCCTTGGTGACCACCACGTCCTTGACCGCGATCGGCACCCCGGCCAGCGGGGCGAGGTCCTCGCCGGCGGCGCGGCGGGCGTCCACGTCGGCGGCGGTGGCCAGCGCCTCCTCGGTGTTCACGTGCAGGAACGCGTGCAGCCGCCCGTCCACAGCAGCGATCCGGTCCAGGTGCGCCTGGGTGGCCTCGACGCTGGAGACCTCGCCGGCGGCGAGCTTGGCGGCGAGGTCTGCGGCGGTCAGGCGGGTCAGGTCGGTCGAGTCGGCCACTATGCGTCCTCCCCCAGGATCTGCGGGACGGCGAACTGACCGTCCTCGGCGGCGGGTGCCTGGGCGAGGATCTCGGCCACCGGCAGCGTCCGGCCGACCACGTCCTCGCGGAGCACGTTCGTCAGCGGGATCGGGTGGGAGGTTGCGGGCACGTCGTCGCCGGCCACCTCGGAGACCGTGGCCACGGCCTGGACGATCACGTCCAGCTCCCCGGCCAGCTTCTCGATCTCCTCGGGACCGAGGTCGATGCGGGCCAGTCCGGCCAGACGCGCGACCTCGTCAGAGTTGATGGTGGACATGAGCGAAAGTCTACCGACGGTGCTGACTGCTCCGGACCGCCTCAGACCAGCCGGGCCACGAGGTAGACCACCCAGCACGCCACGGCGGCGTAGGCAAGTCCGTTGATGATCTGACGGCGCAGCGACAGCGCCCAGGTGAGCGCCACCCCGGCGATCAGGGCCCAGCAGGCGGGCACGGTCCAGCGCACCAGGAACGCCCTGACCCCCGTGCCGGTGACAGTCGGTGGCACGACAGTGACGTAGGCGACCGCGAGCACAGCGCAGATGACCGCGACCAGGAGGCCCAGCACCCGGCGGTGCCGGTTGGCGAACGCCTGGATCGGCGGTTCAGGAACCTCGGCCTCGGGCGCTTCCGCGGAAGCGCTGCCCGCAGCACCCGGCGCGGGCTCCTGGGCCGCGGCCACCTCCGGCGACCCAGCACTGACCTCGGACTGCTCGGCCACCACACCAGGCGACGGAGCCTCGTCACCGGAGGTTCCGCCGTCGAGAGCTGGCTCCGCCGCACCCGCCTCCTGCAGCACCTCGGCCCGCGGGCGGGTGTCCTGCAGCGCCTCGGGCAGCGGGTCGCCGCCGTCCGAGGCTGCCGGCTCGGCACCGACCTGGTCGTCGCTGACGTCCCAGAGGTGGTGCACCAGGTCGTGCACCAGGTACTGCAGCAGCGTGGTGACGGTGAACGGGGCACCGTCGCTGCGCAGCCCGCGGCGGCCTGCCGACTCCGGCGGCACCGCCTCCACGGCAGCGGCGAGCGCCTCGGCGGAGGCGAGGATCTCGCCTCCCACCGTCTCCGGGTCGAGCTCGTGGTACCGGCCCGCCAGCGCCGCCTCGTTCGGGTCCCAGTCGCCGAAGGTGGGTTCGTCCTCGGTGAGGATCAGCGCGAGCCGGTCGGTGAACAGGCGCAGCACGTCCCGGGTGTGCGCGGCGTACTCCAGCGGGGACCAGACCTGCGGTTCGGGGCGGTCGCGCACGTCGCCGCGGAGCAGCACCACTGGCCAGACCTGCACCTGGGCGCGGATCACCGCGGGGATCTCCGCCAGGGTGAGCACACCGGCCTCGAGGCTGCACTGCGGGCAGCGTTCGTGCAGCACCCAGGTCCAGTCCTTGGTCTCCGGCGGCACCTCGGGCAGCTCACTCTCGGACATGCACCTCACGGTACCGGGCGCCCAGCCTCACAGGTCGTCCGGGGTCAGCCCGTCCCAGCCCGCGTCACCCAGGAGCTGCATCACCGGGCGTAGGTCGTCGACGACGGCGGTCCACGCCTCCTCGTCGATCTCACCTGTGCAGGTGAAGGTCAGGTCCAGCCACTGACCGACCAGCGAGCCATCAGGTTGGACCAGGTTCCCGACCCGGGACAGGCCCCGCACCACCTCGTCGCCGGACTGCCAGTCCCCGGTCACCAGGGTGAGCACCTGGTGCGGCGCGTTGCTCTCCCCTGCGCCCTGGGTGGTCAGGTCGATGTCGGTGGCGTCGTCCAGCGCGGCACCGTTCTCGGCGGCCAGCTGGTCCAGTCGCTGCACGGACGCGGCACGCATATCGTCCACCGCCTCGGTGTTCGTCCCGGCGCGGCCGGCGAGCACGCACTGCGGGCTGGTGACGATATCGGCCCACTCATCGGTGAGCTCGGCAGGCATCACATCGGTGAACCCGGATGGGGTGGTCAGCACCCACACGGTCGGCACGGGGATGTCCCCCTCGGCCGGCGCATCCGTGGCCGCAGTCCCGGATCCGGTCGCGACAGCCTCGTCCGGCGCCGGTGACGATGTCTCCTCAGCGGCGCCGGATGAGCTGCAGCCCGCGACGAGCCCAGTGAGCACCGCCGCACCGAGCCCGACCCACGCCCGGAGGCGGCGACTGCGCCCCGTGCTGTCCGCCATCTCAGATCACCCTCGTGACATCCCCGTCCCGTAGTCACGACGGTAGCCTGGATGCCGCATCCGCGCCGCCACTCCGTGCCTTCGTTATACGACCGCAATGATCAGGTAAGAGTGCGACCTCTGT
Organism: Ruania sp.; assembly: GCA_035303065.1. Classification (GTDB taxonomy): domain Bacteria; phylum Actinomycetota; class Actinomycetes; order Actinomycetales; family Beutenbergiaceae; genus Ruania. The sequence goes on along the minus strand of DATGRZ010000312.1, from coordinate 5,818 downwards.
GCCCGCGGCACTCACCCGCCGGCCCTCTACGATGTGCACCGGAGCTGCGAGGAGGACGAGTGGGCTGGGAGTTCTGGATCGACCGGGGCGGCACGTTCACCGATGTGGTGGCCCGTGACCCGGACGGGCACCTGCACACGCACAAGCTGCTGTCTGCGGACCCGGAGCGCTACGCCGATGCCGCAGTGGCGGCGATCGAGCGCCTCGCCGGGCCCGAAGCGCAGGTGGACACGGTGCGGATGGGCACCACGTTGGCCACGAACGCGCTGCTGGAGCGCCGCGGCGAACCCACGGTGCTGGTCACCACCCGCGGCTTCGGCGATGCCCTGACGATCGGCTACCAGGACCGGCCGCACATCTTCGCCCGGCACATCGTGCGCCCTGGGGTGCTGCATGACCAGGTGATCGAGGCGGACGAGCGGCTCGCCGCGGACGGCTCCGTGCTCCGCCCGTTGGACGAAGCGGCACTGACCGAGCAGCTGCAGCGGGCGCGCGCAGCGGGGCTGCGGTCCGTGGCGATCGCGTTCCTGCACTCCTACCGGGAGCCGCGGCACGAGCTGGCCGCCGCCGCCATCGCCCGCGACCTGGGCTTCGCGCAGGTGTCGGTCTCCGCGGAGGTGAGCCCGCTGATGAAGTTCGTCGCCCGCGCGGACACCACTGTGGTGGACGCCTACCTCTCCCCCGTGATCGATGCCTACATCCACCAGGTCCAGCAGCACCTGCCGGACACCGAGCTGTTGTTCATGACCTCCGGTGGGGGCCTGGTGCCCGCCGGCTCGTTCCGCGGCAAGGACGCGATCCTGTCCGGGCCGGCCGGCGGGGTGGTCGGTATGGCTCGGGTGGCCGAGGCGGCCGGCTCAGCCCGGGCGATCGGCTTCGACATGGGCGGTACCTCCACCGACGTCTCGCACTACGCCGGGCAGCTGGAGCGCCAGTTCGAGACCGTAGTGGCCGGGGCGCGGCTGCGCTCACCGATGATGTCCATCCACACTGTCGCTGCCGGCGGCGGGTCGATCCTGCACTACGACGGGTCCCGGTACCGGGTCGGCCCGGACTCCGCCGGTGCCGACCCCGGGCCGGCCGCCTACCGCCGCGGCGGGCCGCTGACCGTCACCGATGCGAACGTGATGCTCGGGAGGATCCAGCCCGAGCACTTCCCGCACGTCTTCGGCGACGGCAGCCAGTCGCTGGACGCCGGCGTGGTCCAGAACCAGTTCACCGAGCTCGCGGAGGAGATCGACGACGGTCGCTCCCCGGAGCAGGTCGCCGCCGGTTTCCTGCAGATCGCCGTGGCGAACATGGCTAACGCCATCACCCGGATCTCCGTGCAGCGTGGCTATGACGTGACCGGCTACACCCTGGTCACCTTCGGTGGTGCCGGTGGGCAGCACGCCTGCGCAGTGGCCGAGGCGCTGGGCATGCGCCGGGTGCTGATCCACCCGCTGGCCGGGGTGCTGTCCGCCTACGGCATGGGCCTGGCCGACGTGAGCGCGACGCGCAGCCATGCGGTGGAAGAGCCGCTGACCGATTCGGCCGTGGACCGGCTCGACCCACTGGTCGCCGAGCTGGAGTCAGCGGCCCGCAGCGACCTCGATACCGACCCAGACCACACCGAGGTGCAGGCACACCTGCGCTACGCGGGTACGGACACCGCCCTGCAGGTGCCGCTGGGCAGCGCCGAGGAGATGACCGCCGCGTTCGAGGCCGCCTACCGGCAGCGGTTCTCCTTCCTCATGCCGGACAAGGAGATCCTGCTCGAGGCGGTCACGGTCGAGCTGACCATCAGCCCCGATACCGCCGACCTGACCCCGGCCGACGCGCTGGGCAACCAGGCCACGGCGGCCGAGCAGGTGCCGATGTTCACCGGTGACCGCTGGCAGCAGGTGCCGCTGGTGCACCGTTCCGCCTTGTCCGCGGGCGAGCAGCTCCCCGGCCCGGCGATCATCGCCGAGACCACTTCCACCACGGTCGTCGAGCCGGGCTGGGCGGCCGAGGTGACCAGGGAGGGCAACCTGCTGCTCGTTGCCCAGCAAGGCTCCGCCGTCGAGCAGGTCTCCACCGCGCGTGACCCGATGCGACTGGAGATCTTCAACAACCTGTTCATGTCCGTGGCCGAGCAGATGGGCGTGCGGCTGCAGGGCACGGCACACTCGGTGAACATCAAGGAGCGGCTGGACTTCTCCTGCGCGGTGTTCGACGCCCAGGGGAACCTGATCGCCAACGCCCCGCACATCCCGGTGCACCTGGGATCGATGGGCGAGACGATCCGGATCGTCGCCGAGCGGAACACCCGGATGCGCCCGGGGGACGCCTACGCCGTCAACGACCCGTTCCACGGCGGTACGCACCTGCCGGACGTGACCGTGGTGACCCCGGTGTTCCTGGATGGCTCGCTGGAGTTCTTCGTCGCCTCCCGCGGCCACCACGCGGAGATCGGCGGAGCCACCCCGGGGTCGATGCCGGCGTTCAGCACGCACCTGGACGAGGAGGGGGTGGTGATCGACAACTGGCTGCTCGCCCGGGACGGACACCTGCGGGAGGCGGAGACCACCGAGCTGCTCACCTCCGCCGCCTACCCGAGCCGCAACCCGGAGGACAACCTGGCGGACCTGCGTGCGCAGATCGCCGCGAACGAGCGCGGCGTGGCCGAGCTGCGGGCCATGGTCGCCGACTACGGGCTGGACGTGGTGCAGGCGTACATGCGGCACGTGCGCGCGAACGCCGCCGAGGCGGTGGCGCGGGTGATCCCCACGCTGACCAGCGGCACCTGGCGGCAGGAGATGGACGGTGGCGGGGTGATCCAGGTGGCCATCGATGTCGACGGCGAGGGTCGCCGGGCCACGATCGACTTCAGTGGCACCTCGGCGCAGCTGGACAGCAACTTCAACGCACCCTCGGCAGTGGCCAAGGCAGCCGTGCTGTACGTGTTCCGCACCCTGGTGGCCGACGAGATCCCGTTGAACTCCGGCTGCCTGGAGCCGCTGGACGTGATCATCCCGGAAGGGTCGATGCTGGCGCCGCAGTATCCGGCGGCGGTGGTGGCCGGGAACGTGGAGACCTCGCAGGCGATCACCGCGGCGCTGTACGGGGCGCTCGGGGCGCAGGCCGAGGGGGCAGGGACGATGAACAACGTCACCTTCGGCAACGATCGGCACCAGTACTACGAGACGGTGGCGAGCGGGTCCGGGGCGGGGCCGGACTTCGACGGTACGGACGTGGTGCAGACGCACATGACGAACTCGCGGCTCACCGACCCGGAGATCCTGGAGTGGCGGATGCCGGTGCGCCTGGAAGCCTTCGAGGTACGGCGCGGCAGCGGCGGCGCGGGGGCGCACCGGGGCGGGGACGGCGGGCGCCGGGTGCTGCGCTTCACCGAGCCGGTCACGCTCACCCTGCTGACCGGGAACCGGGTGCATCCGCCCTACGGGCTGGCCGGCGGGTCGCCAGGCGCACCGGGTGAGCAGTGGGTGCGGCGGGCGGACGGGTCCCAGACCGAGCTGGCCGGCTGCGACTCGGTGGAGCTGGCCGCCGGGGACGCGCTGGTGCTGCTCACCCCGGGCGGCGGTGGGTACGGGGCGCCGGCAAAGTGACGGTCATACGGCCGCACCTCGGCATATGGCGAAACTCCTGCCGTATGACCGTCAGTTTGACCGCTGGGTCCAGCCGCAGTAGGAGACGAAGTTCGGGTCCTCCTCCTGCAGGTAGGTGACGAAGTCCCAGCCGTCGACCTCATCGCCGAGCCAGCTCTCCCCGCTGGTGACGATCACGGGGTTGTCCTCCGGTGAGGCCGGCTCCAGCCCCGGGGCGGTGCGCACCTCGCCGCCGGAGTCCGAGGGCTCGACCATCATCGGGCAGGCGCCGCCCCAGGACGGGAACGGGTCGGTCTGCACCAGCCACGGCTGGTCGTCCTGGTCGTAGGAGACCTGCACGGTGCGGGTCACCTCGATACCGGCCCCTTCGGCGCAGGCGGACTGCCAGCCCATCTGCGCCTCGTCCACCACCACTCCGACGTCATCGGCCTTCGTGACGGAGTCCACCTGGGTGTCGCAGTCCCCGGAACCGGCCAGCGGGTAGGGCAGCTGGGTGAGCTGCTCGCCGTCGTTGAGCCAGACGAACCAGGTGGTGGCCACCCACTGGTAGGTCTCCGGGGCGGTCTCGAAGGAGAAGGAGATCGAGGCGACCACGTCCTGGTCACCGTCGTCGTCGATGTCTACGTAGAGCGGTTCGTCCTCACCGATCTCGAACTTCCCCTCCCACTGGCCGAACCCACCGGTGGCCTCGCCGCCCTCCAGCGGCACCTCCACAGGCCCCTGGTACACCGTGGCGAACTGCCACTCCTGCTCGGCCAGGTCGACCTGCTGCGGGTCGAACGGCTCCGGGGTCGGTGATGGGCTCGGGCTGCTCGACTCGCTCGGCTCGCTGCTCGGCCCGGTCGGGTCCGGCGCCGGGTCGCCGGAGCAGCCCGCGGCCAGCACGAGCATGACGGCACCGCTGGCCAGCACAGATCTATGCATGTCCCACTCCCCTGATGTCCAACTGCCCGCGGCAGACTACCGGCACCGGCAACCCCACCGCCCGGATACCAGTACCCAGAGCCAGTACTCTGACCCGATGGCCATCCCCCTCGCCGACCGTGTCACCAGGATCAAGGAGTCGCCCAGCACTGCTGCCACCCAACGGGTGCGGGACCTGCGCGCCGAGGGGGTGGACGTGCTCAGCCTCACTGTGGGCGAACCGGACTTCGACACTCCGGAGCACGTGAAGGCGGCCGCGGAGCAGGCGATCCGGTCCGGGGAGACGAAGTACACGTCGGTCAACGGCACCCCGGAGCTGCAGCGCGCGATCCTGGACCGCGTCCAGCGGCGCATCGGGCTGCGCTACTCCCCCGGTGAGCTGGCCGTGGGCGGCGGCGGGAAGCAGGTGATCTTCCTCGCGCTGATGGCCAGCGTGTCCGAGGGCGCCGAGGTGATCGTGCCGGCACCCTACTGGGTGTCCTACCCGGACATGGTCGCCGCCAACGACGGCCGGGCCGTGGTCGTGCCGACCCGGGAGGAGGACGGCTTCCTGCTCACACCCGAGGCTCTGGCCGCGGCGATCACTGCGCGCACCACCTGGCTGATCCTGAACTCGCCGGGCAACCCCACCGGTGCTGTCTACGGCCGCACCGATCTGGCAGCCCTGGCCGACGTGCTGCGGGCGCACCCGCAGGTGAACGTGCTCACCGACGAGATCTACGACGAGATCAGCTTCGGTGCCGAGCCGGTACCCAGCCTGCTGCAGGTCGCCCCGGACCTGCGCGACCGGATCCTGATGGTCAACGGGGTGTCCAAGGCCTACGCGATGACCGGCTGGCGGATCGGCTACGGGGTGGGCCCTGCGCAGCTGGTGAAGGCGATGAACACGTTGCAGTCGCAGGTGTCGACCTGTCCGTCCTCGGTGAGCCAGGCGGCCGCTGCCGTTGCGCTGTCCTGGGACCAGTCGTTCGTCGCGGAGGCCAACGAGACCTACCGCCGCCGCCGGGACCTGGTGGTGGCCGGTATCAACGCGATACCGGGACTGGGCTGCACCGCGCCGGACGGTGCCTTCTACGTCTACGTCAGCTGCGCCGACGTGCTCGGCACGACCGCTCCCGACGGGCGGGTGATCGACTCGGACGAGGCACTGACGCTGTACCTGCTGGACCGTGCCCGGGTGGCCGTGGTGCACGGGGCCGCGTTCGGGCTCTCGCCCTACTTCCGGATCTCGTTCGCCACCAGCGAGGAGGTCTTGCAGGCCGCGCTGGAGCAGATCGCCGAGGCGCTCGCCGAGCTGCGCTGAC
>DATGRZ010000311.1:0-5271 GCA_035303065.1 Ruania sp. | reverse complement strand
TGAACCAGGAGCTGCTGCTGGGCATGGGCGGGGTGAAGGCGCTGCGGTTGCACTCCCGGCTCACCGGCGCCCCGGAGCCCGAGGTGTACCACTGCAACGAGGGGCACGCCGGGTTCCTCGGCGTGGAGCGGATCCGCGAGCTGCTCGCCGGCACCGAGCTCGGGTTCGATGCCGCCCGGGAGGCGGTGCGCGCCGGCACGGTGTTCACCACCCACACTCCGGTGCCGGCCGGTATCGACCGGTTCGGTGCCGACCTGATCGCCGAGTACTTCGGCGGCGGCAACGAGGTGCCGGGCATCAGCGTGGAGCAGGTGCTGGCCCTGGGTCGGGAGGACTATGCCGGCGGCGACCCGGCCGTGTTCAACATGGCGGTGATGGGGCTGCGGCTGGCCAAGCGTGCCAACGGCGTGGCCCAGCTGCACGGGCGAGTGTCCCGCGGGATGTTCGCCGCGCTCTGGCCCGGGTTCGACACTGCCGAGGTGCCGATCACCTCGATCACCAACGGAGTGCACGCCGACACCTGGACCGACCCGATGTTCGCCGAGGCGCAGGCCGAGTACTTCACCCCTGCCGAGCTCGCCGACGGCTCCGGCTGGTACAAGACCGAGGGCGGAATCGACAACGCCACCCTGTGGCAGCTGCGCCGGGCCCAGCGGGAACGCCTGGTGGCCGATGCGCGGGTGCGCTCGCGCAAGTCCTGGCTGCAGCGTGGCGCCTCCCCGGCCGAGCTGGGCTGGGTGGACTCCATCCTGGATCCGGACGTGCTCACCATCGGCTTCGCCCGCCGGGTACCCACCTACAAGCGGCTCACCCTGATGCTGCGGGACACCGACCGGCTCCGGCGGCTGCTGCTGCACCCGGAGCGCCCGGTGCAGATCGTGGTCGCCGGCAAGTCCCACCCGGCCGACGAGCAGGGTGTGCGGCTGATCCAGCAGCTGGTGCAGTTCGCCGACAGCGAGGACGTGCGGCACCGGATCGTGTTCCTGCCGAACTACGACATCGAGATGGCCCAGACCCTCTACCCGGGCTGCGACGTGTGGTTGAACAACCCCCTGCGTCCGCTCGAGGCGTGCGGCACCTCCGGGATGAAGGCCGCGCTGAACGGTGCCCTGAACCTGTCCATCCTGGACGGCTGGTGGGACGAGATGTACGACGGTGAGAACGGCTGGGCCATCCCCACCGCCGACGGCGTGCAGGACGCCGACCGGCGCGACGACCTGGAGGCTGCCGCACTCTACGACCTGCTGGAAAACACCGTGGCGCCGCGGTTCTACGACCGCACCGACGGGGTGCCGGTGCAGTGGCTGGCGAACGTGCGGCACACGCTGGCCACCCTCGGGCCCAAGGTGCAGGCCACCCGGATGGTGCGCGAGTACATCACCGACCTGTACACGCCGGTGGCCGCCTCCTCCCGGGAGCTGAACGCCGACGGCGGGGCGGGTGCGGTCGCGCTCGCGGACTGGAAGGCCCGGGTGCAGCAGTCCTGGCCGGCGGTGCGGGTGGAGCACGTGGAGTCCGAGGGGCTGCACGATACCGTGCAGGTGGGTGATGTGGTCACGGTGCGGGCGTTCGTGAGCCTCGACGGGCTTTCTCCGGAGGACGTGCAGGTGCAGGTGGTCCATGGCCGCGTGGGCGATGATGACCAGATCGACGAGTTCGAGACCGAGCCGCTCACGCTGACCGACACCTACGAGGGGTCCCGGTACCAGTTCACCCGGACGCTGACCCTGGGCCGGTCCGGGCCGTTCGGGTACACGGTGCGGATCGTGCCGAGCCATCCGGGGCTGGCCGACTACACCGAGCTGGGCCTGGTCGCCACCGCCTGACCTCGCGAACGTGTGGTTGTGGTCGCCAGATCGCCATTCAGCGACCACAACCACACGTTCGCGGGCTCACAGCTGAAGGGCACGACGCAAGGTGGCCACTGCTGAGCCGTCTCGGAGGTCCTTGTTGGTGAACCGAAGCAGCGTGACCGCGCGGTCCATCATCAGGCGGTTCTGGCGGCTCCGGTCTCGATAGACGGCACCCGGAGCGGCATGCACCTCGAAACCGTCCATCTCGACCAGCACCCAGGTGCCATCCGTGCGGCGCCAGGCGAGGTCGCCGCGTGCCCAGGCCCGGCCACGATCGTCGTAGAACTCCCGCTGCAGCGTGGTCGGAGCAAGGCCAGCGTCGACGAAGACGACGCGCGCCCAGGACTCGAGCGGCGACTCTGCGCGGCCGTCGGCCAGGGCGAGCGCTCTGCGGGCGGTGCGGGCACCGCGTCGCCCTGCGATCTGCTGGGCCACCTGCTGCAGGTCCGACTTCGTCACGCGACCCAGATGCAGCGCGGAGTCGATGACGGCGACACCATGGTGGAGGCTGAGACGGCACAGCGCCTGGCCGAGCGCCGGTATCACCTCGGCCACGGGGAACCCGTTCAGCAGCAGCGCCGGGATCGGCTCCTGGTATCGCCGCACGGTGATCCCGCGAGGTCCGGCGACGCTGCCTCCACCGGGCAGGCAGACCTCCGAAGGGATCCGCACCGGCAGGCCCCGGATCTCGTGCAGTGCGAGTGCCGCCATCCCGGTGGCCGTGGCGCCGGGCACCGCCAGTACGCCCAGCCATGCAGCACGTTGCCGAGCCGTGTCGAACTGGTCGAGATAGCTGTCGACTGGGGTGAGATAGACGCCGCGGGTCATCCGGTCCCAGCGCCCGCCGTCCAGAAGAGTGCGTAGCTGCCGGGCCGTGAGCCCCTCGGCCAACGACTGTTGGCGATTGATCAGCCCACCCTGACGCCCTGCCAGCACCTCGGCCCGGGTCACCGCACGCACTCCACCCATCTGTCGATCCGACCACAACGGACCCGACTGCCGGTCGTGGCCTGTGGATAGCGTGACCAGGCTCGCGAACGTGTGGTTGTGGTCGCCAGATCGCCATTCAGCGACCACAACCACACGTTCGGCTACTGGATGCCCTGGGCGAGGAGCATCTCGACGGCGGAGGTCGCCTCGGGCTGGCCGGTCACCTCCGCCTCGCCCTGGCGGGTCCAGGCCCACCGGGCCAGCTGGTCCACCGGAGCGGCCACCTGGCCCGTGGGCGCAGGCGCATCCGGCCGGGCGCGCACCGCCCGGGGCACGTCGAAGTTCCGCCCGGAGTCCGGGCCGGTACCGCGCCAGGGGCCCACCTCGATGAGCCACCGGCCGCCAGTGTCTTCGGCCACGAGCTCCACCACGGCCTGCGGGGTCCAGGTGGCCCAGTCCGGCATCCAGCCCCACATCACGTCCACGCAGTGGTCCACGCACAACGTGGCCACGTCCTCGGCGATCGGGTGCACGTCCAGCTGGGCGGTCAGCTCCGCGTCGATACGGTGCATCGTGGCCTCGCACACCTGCATCCTGCGGGTGAAGCCCACGGTCTGCTCGGCATCCCACCAGGTCCAGCGCGGCTCATCATCGCCCAGCCGGCGCAGCTCGTCGACCAGCTCCCGGGTAGCGACCTCCCGGACCGGCAGCATCTCGGAGATCGCCGACGGCTGCGGTGGTGCACCGGACCCGAGCGCCTCGGCCGCGTCATCTGTGCGTACATCCTGGCTGAGCACGTTCGCCCAGAAATGCTGCACCCCGGTCAGGTGCCAGAGCAGGTCGGCAGCGTTCCACTCCGGACAGGTGGGGCACTGCGCCCGCGGGTGGGCGGTGGCCAGCACGCTCGCAAACCGCTCGGACTCCGCAGCGATCACGTCTTCGTGGTTCATGACCTGGACGCTACCGCCTGGGGCCGGCCACCGGCAGGTTCAGAGCATCTCCAGCGGTACCGGGCGGTCCGGTGCGGGGAATGCGGCGTCGATCTCGGCCAGGTCCTCCGCGGTCAGCCGGACCTCCAGCGCGGCCGCGTTCTGCTGCGCGTGCGCCACCGAGGAGGCCTTCGGGATCGCGATCGTGCCCGGCTCGCGCACCGCCCAGGCGATCAGCACCTGCGCCACGCTCACCTGGTTCCGCTCGGCCACTGCGGCCAGCGTCGGGTCGGCCAGCAGCCGGCCCTGCTCGATCGGGGAGTAGGCCATCGTGGTGATGCCCGCCTCCCGATGTGCGGGCAGCAGATCGACCTCCACCCCGCGCCGGGACGGGTTGTACAGCACCTGGTTCACCAGCGGCACCGCCGGCAGGCGGGCCAGGTCGGCCGGATCGAAGTTGCTCACTCCCCAGGAACGGATCCAGCCCCGCTGCACCAGCGACTCCAGCGCCGCCACAGTCTCGGCCACCGGGTGCGGTCCGGGCCAGTGCAGCAGGTACAGGTCGATCCAGTCGGTGCCCAGCGCCCGCAGCGACCGCTCACAGGCCTCGATGGTGCCGGTCGCCGAGGCGTTCGCGGGCAGCACCTTGTCCACCAGGTACACCTGGTCTCGCACCGGTGCGACCGCCTCGCCGACGAGCCGTTCGGAGCGCCCGCCGCCGTACATCTCGGCAGTGTCCACCAACCTCATCCCGGCCTCGATGCCGGCGCGCAGCGCCGCCACCTCCTCCTCGCGGGCTTCCCGGTCGTCCCCGAGGTACCACGTGCCCTGCCCGACGGCGGAGACCAGGTGGCCCTCCGCCGTCACCATCTGCTGGGGTGCTTCGGGCATGCTGGGCTCCTCTGGTCAGGAGGTGTAGACCATGTCCATGGCCGAGCGGACCTCGGCCAGGGTGGCATCGGCGATCTCGTTGGCCCGCGCGTTGCCCGCCGCGAGCACCTGCTCGACCACGGCGGGGTCGGCCTCCAGCTCACGGCGGCGGGTCCGGATCGGGCGGAGCCGTTCGTTCACCGCCTCGGTGACCAGCTTCTTCAGCCCGCCGCCACCGCCGTCGCCGATCTCGGCAGCGATCTCCTCGGGGGCCCGGCCGGTCATCTCCGCGGCGATCAGGAGCAGGTTCGCCACCTCGGGGCGGCGCTCGGGCTCGTAGGTGATGTGCCGGTCGGAGTCGGTGACTGCCCGCTTGAGCTGCTTGGCGGTCTCGTCCTCGGTCATCGCCAGGTCGATGGTGTTGTGCCGGGACTTGGACATCTTGTGCCCGTCCACACCGAGCACGTTGGTGGCCTGGCTGAGCAGCGCGTCCGGGGCTGGGAACACGGTTTTCCCGCCGGCGTAGCGTTCGTTGAACCGGCGGGCGATCACCCGGGTGAGCTCCAGGTGCGGCAGCTGGTCCTTGCCGACCGGCACCAGGTTCGCCTTGCAGAACAGGATGTCCGCGGCCTGGTGCACCGGGTAGGTGAGCAGCAGACCGCTCATCGGCCGACCGCCGCTGGCCTCGA
>DATGRZ010000310.1:0-2018 GCA_035303065.1 Ruania sp. | reverse complement strand
GCAGTTCGGCTGGCTCGCCTACCTCCACGGGGTGCGCAAGGGCATCTCCCGCCCGGACCGGTTCGACGTGACCTACTCCCTGGACGGCAGCCAGCCGCAGGATGCCCGGCTGCTCACCCTGGCGATCGGCAACGGCGGCCTCCTGCCGGCGGGCCTGGTGCTGCTGCCGGACGCCCGCGTGGACGACGGCCTGCTGGACGTGCTGCTGCTGCGCCCGGACAACGTCCGTGGTTGGCGGGACGTCGGCTCCTGGTTCATCCAGGAGAACGGCCTGGTGCGCAGGATCCGGCGCCGGAACGGCAAGCGGCGCCCGTTGCGCACCGGCCCGTCCGTGCAGCTCTTCGGGGCCCGGGAGGTGCGCCTGCAGCTGCGCCGGCCAGAAGACTTCCAGCTGGACGGGGAGTACATCGGCCGGGCCGTCGCCGTGCGTGCTCAGGTCAGCCACGGCAGCCTGCGGGTACGCACCCCGTGACGGGTGCCGGGCAGCGAAGTTCACCAATTCGCTACCCGAGACGACCAGAGCGTCCTACGATGAGAACCGACGTGGGACATCACACGCGGCCAGGTAGCTGAGTCGGCCGCAGCACACCCACTTCGGACTCCACGACCGGGAGGACCTTGCGTGGCCTTGCTCAGCCAGTCCACCGAGCACACGTTGGACCGCGCCGCCGGCGCGCTGTGCGGTCTGGCGCTCGGCGACGCCATGGGCCGGCCGGGTCGTGGCTGGCCGCAGCAACGCATCCGAGGGCACTTCGGCTGGATCACCGACCTGGCCGCTGCTCCGGTGCCGCGGCCCGGGGACGGTCCGGTCGGCACGATGGGCAGTGCCACCCGGGCAGCGTTCCAGCTGGCGGCGCGATGGCCGCAGCAGCTCCGGCCCCGGGTCCCAGCCCGGCCCGCCCGCGCGGACGGCACCAGCCTGACCGCGCACCGGCTGCTCCCGGTCGGCATCGCCTGCCGGGAGGACGAGGCGATCGCCGCGAGCATCGTTCGTCTGGCCGGCTCCCGGGCCACCGCCACCGCCCTGTCCGGTGCCGCGATGGTGGCGGGGATGATCTCCTCCGCCGTGGACGCGCCGGAGGGCTCGACCGACCCGGTGTTCCTGGCTGCGCACCTGGAGATGGGGATGCGTGCGGCGGAGGCGATCGGTGACCGCGGAGCACCGGACGTGGCACCGTCGGTGCTGGAGCGCTCCCTGCTCGCCCGGGAGATCGCTGTACGGGCACCCGACGACCAGACGTTCCTCACCCGCCTCTACGACGTGGTCGGGGTCTCCAAGGCGGCCGCGGAGTCCGTGCCTGCCGCAGTGGGCCTGCTGGTGCGCGCCGAGGCCGACCCCAGCCGGGCCTGCGTGCTGGCGGCGAACCTGGGCGGGGAGACCTCCCGCATCGGGGCACTGGCCACCGCGATGGCCGGTGCGGTGCGGGGCCGGGCGGCCATGGTCGAACCGTGGCGCGCGCACGTGGAGCAGGTGAACGAGGTCTGCTCGGTGAGCCTGGCCCAGCAGCTGCTCGCCCAGCGCAGCTGAGTCCCGAGCAGGCCGGGGCGGACCGGTCTCGCTCGGTTGCTGGTCAGCGCACCTGCGGCACCTCGGAGCGGAACCGGCGCAGCCGCAGGCTGTTGGTCACCACGAACACCGAGGAGAACGCCATCGCGGCCCCGGCGAGCATCGGGTTGAGCAGCCCGGCGGCGGCCACCGGGATGGCGGCCACGTTGTAGGCGAACGCCCAGAACAGGTTGCCCTTGATCGTGCCCAGCGTGCGGCGGGACAGCCGCACGGCGTCCACTGCGGCGCGCAGGTCCCCGCGCACCAGGGTGATGTCCCCGGCCTGGATCGCCGCGTCCGTGCCGGTGCCCATCGCCAGGCCGAGGTCGGCGGTGGCCAGGGCGGCGGCGTCGTTCACGCCGTCACCGACCATCGCCACCACCTTGCCCCGGGTCTGCAGGTCGCGCACCACGTCCACCTTCTGCTCCGGCAGCACCTCGGCGATGACCTCCTCGATGCCCACCTCGGCGGC
>DATGRZ010000309.1:0-8601 GCA_035303065.1 Ruania sp. | reverse complement strand
ACTCGGCTGCTGCAGCGGCCGTACTCGACGTACGTGCTCAGCGCTCGCAGTCCGCCCGACCAGCACGAGCGTGAACGGCTACCCGCCGGCCTCTTCCACTGACCGACGAACGGAGCCCACCCATGTCCACCGGGTCCCCGGCGCGACCGCAGGGTCCACCCACCGACCACCCGGCCCACTCGGTCCGAGCTGCACTGCGCTCGCCGCGGATGCTGCGCACCGAGGTGCTCGGTGGTCTGGTGGTCGCGCTCGCCCTGATACCCGAGGCGATCTCGTTCTCGCTGATCGCCGGGGTCGACCCACGCGTGGGCCTGTTCGCCTCGTTCACGATGGCGGTGACCATCGCGTTCACCGGCGGCCGGCGGGCGATGATCTCCGCAGCCACCGGTGCGGTCGCCCTGGTGGTAGCGCCGCTCACCCGCCAGTACGGGCTCGACTACCTGGTCGCGACCGTGCTGCTGGCCGGCGTGCTGCAGATCGTCCTCGGTCTGCTCGGGGTGGCGCGTCTGATGCGGTTCATCCCGCGCAGCGTGATGATCGGGTTCGTCAACGCGCTGGCCATCCTCATCTTCATCGCCCAGCTGCCGCACCTGGTCAACGTCCCGTGGCAGGTGTACCCGCTGGTGGCGGCCGGGGTGGGGATCATCGTGCTCTTCCCGAGGGTCACCAAGGTGGTGCCCGCGCCGCTGGTGGCGATCGTGCTGCTCACCGCCGTGGTCGTGCTGCTCGGGATCCACGTGCCGACGGTCGGGGACCAGGGCGAGCTGCCGGAGAGCCTGCCGACGCTGTTCGTGCCCGATGTGCCGCTCACCCTCGAGACGCTGCAGATCATCGGCCCGGTGGCGCTGGGAGTAGCGGTGGTGGGTCTGCTGGAGTCGCTGATGACGGCCAAGCTCGTCGACGACATCACCGACACCCACTCGGACAAGACCCGGGAGACCTGGGGCCAGGGCGTGGCGAACATCGTCACCGGCCTGTTCGGCGGCATGGGTGGCTGCGCGATGATCGGCCAGACGATGATCAACGTGAAGCAGTCCGGCTCCCGTACCCGGATCTCCACGTTCTTGGCCGGCGTGTTCCTGCTCATCCTCGTGGTCGTGCTCGGTGACGTGGTCGCAGTGATGCCGATGGCTGCCCTGGTGGCGGTGATGATCATGGTCTCGGTCGGCACGTTCGACTTCCACAGCGTGCACCCGGCGACGCTGCGGCGCATGCCGCTCAGTGCCACAGTGATCATGGTCGTCACCGTGGTGGCCACTGTGGTCACCAGCAACCTGGCGATCGGGGTGCTGCTCGGGGTGGTGGTGGCGACCTTGTTCTTCGCCCGTCGCGTCGCGCACTTCACCGAGGTGGTCGACGTGACCCGCCCGGACGAGGAGACCCGGGTGTACGCGGTGCGGGGTGTGCTGTTCTTCGCCTCCAGCAACGACCTGGTCTACCAGTTCGACTATGCCGGCGACCCGCAGCAGGTGATCATCGACCTGTCCGAGGCGCAGATCTACGACTCCTCGACCGTGGCGGCGCTGGACGCGATCGAGCTGAAGTATGCGCAGAAGGGCAAGGACGTGCAGATCGTCGGGCTGAACGAGGCGAGCCTGGCCTGGCACCGACCCCTGACCGGTCGTCTCGGCGCCGGCGAGTAGCCCGACCCTCAGTGGGCCGCGGGCCGACCTGCGCCTTCGAGGGCTTTCCGGAGCGGCCGGTGCACCGGCCGCTCCACGAACCGGTGCACCAGCCACGCCAGCAGCAGCGAGAGCGCCACGGCCGCTGTGAGGGTGAGCCACTTGCCCAGCACCGGGTGCAGCACCTGGATCAGGGTCCAGCCGAAGTACTCGTGCAACAGGTACAGCGGATAGGTGAGCGCACCCAGGAACGTCAGCACCTGCCAGTCCAGGTCCCGCACCGCTGGGACCAGGGCCACGGCCGCCACCGCCGCGATGGTGCCCAGCACCACCAGGCTGAAGAGCAGCGCGGAGGTGTGCTCACCACTGGCGACGGCGTCGATCACGTGGATCTTGTGCGTCGCCCCGACCAGCATCGCCTGGGCAGTGTTCAACCCCACCAGCGCCCACCGCTGCCAGGTGTGCCCGTCCCGGAAGATGACGTACAGCACCATCCCGGCCGCGAACAGCGGTGCCCAGCTGAGCGCCGTGGCCCGGGCGTCCACGTGCGGCACGGTCATCACCAGGACGGTGCAGACCAGGGGGAGGGCGAACGCCACGGTCAGCACCCGCCGTCGGGTGATGCCCAGGAACGCCATCACGAGCATCAGCAGGTAGAACTGCATCTCCACCCACAGGGTCCAGTACACGCCGTCCACGCTCGGTATCCCGAACGGTTCGTGGAACATGGTGAGGTTCGCCAGCACCTCCCGGATGCTGCGGCCGGAGAACGCTGGCCACCACCAGCGCAGGGTCGCCGTGGCGAGCACCGCCACCCAGAACGCCGGGTAGAGCCGGCTGATCCGGGAGGCGACGAACTGGCGCGGGCTGCGGCCCCACACCGACATCAGGATCACGAACCCGCTGATGGTGAAGAACAGGTGCACCCCGGCGTAGCCGTACCGGACCACGTGGGACAGCGCCGGGAACACCTCGTGCGGCAGCTGGGCGCCCCACCGGCCATGGTCGCGCGTGGTGAAGTGGAACAGCACCACGGCCAGCGCGGCGAGCAGACGCAGCGCATCCATCGCCCGCAGACGGCCGCGCCGCTGCACGGGGGTGGGCGTACGTGAGGTGGTGGCGGTCGGGTTGGTCACTGCCTTCGAACGTAACGCGCTTTCCTGGTCATCGCCTGGGCAGGACCTGGATGCCGGGCCGAACGGTATCGGCAGATCGACCAGCTGCACGCCGAGGCCCTGGAGCCGTCGGCCGGTGACAGCGCCGCCACCCAGGAGCTGGCGATTGCTCGCAGCGCCCTGGGCGAGGGGCTGATGATGCGCCACCTGGCCGACCCGGAGCACGTGAGCCACGAGGTGATCGAACCGACCCCTCGCAGTAGCCCCATTCGTTCCACGTCGTACCCTCGACCTGTGCCCAGCACCTTCACCCTCGAGACCCGGACCCAGCACGCTGCCGACCATCTGTTCGACGTCTCGCTGAGCATCGACGCTCACCTGGGATCGATGAGCGGGTCCGGCGAGCGGGCGGTCGGCGGCGTCACCAGCGGGCAGATCGGGCTCGGCGAGCAGGTCACCTGGCGGGCACGGCACTTCGGGATCTGGTTCACCATGACCTCTCGCATCGAGGAGCTGGAACGTCCGCACCGGTTCGTCGACAGTCAGGTGAGCGGTCCGTTCCGGTCCTTCGTGCACGAGCACACGTTCCAGGACCTGGGCGGGAGCACGGTCATGGTCGACACCATCACCCTCGCCGCGCCGGCGGGCGGCCGGCCCGCGGAGGCGCTCGTGCTCGTGCCCTACATCCGGCACCTGGTGCGCGCGCGGAACGACTACCTGCTGGCTGTGCTTGACGGCGGTGCCCACTGAGCTCGACGGCGGTGCCCACTGAGCTCGACGGCGGTGCCGCTGGGCGGCTGGCAGGGAGCGCTCCAACGCGTCGCCCACACGATCTTGTGCAAATGTCCGTACGACCGGACATGGATGCGCTAGTCTGTATGGTCGAGGCGCAGCACGGTCGACCATGACGGTCGGCCGGAACACTTCGGGCCCCGCCACGGCGACCTCGGACCAGGCGGAACCCGGCGGACGAGGAGGTACGCCGTGAGAGCACATCGTGTGGTCGCCGCAGCTGCGGTGGCGTTTTCCGCAGCACTCGCACTCGCCGGATGCGTGCAGCAGTCACCCGGAGCCGCCGGGGGCGACGCCGACGCCTCCGGCGACGGGTCCGGGACGTCGCTGACGGTCTTCCTGAGCACCGACACCAACATCCAGACGCTCTGGGAGGACTCCCTCATCCCGGCGTTCGTGGAGGAGAACCCGGACTACAGCGTGGACGTGCAGCTGGACCTGCACGGTGAGCACGACTCCCAGACCATCGCCAAGCTCACCAGCGCCACCCAGCAGGGTGAGGACCCGGGCTACGACCTCGTCGACGGCGGCTTCGTCACCCAGGTGGCCGAAGCCGGGCTGCTGACCGAGGTCAGCGCTGAGGACATCGCTGGTCTGGAGACCGTCGGGGAGAACATCCTCGAGGCCGGGGGCCCCGGGTCGATCCCGTACCGGGCTTCCTCGGTGCTGCTGGCTTACAACACCGACGAGGTGAGCGAGCCGCCGCAGACCCTGGACGAGCTGCTGCAGTGGATCCGGGACAACCCTGGACGGTTCACCTACAACACCCCCGACTCCGGGGGCTCCGGACAGTCCTTCGTGGCCACGGTGCTGGACCACTACGTGCCGGACGACGTGAGCGAGCAGATGGTCACCGGCTACCACGAAGACCTGGAGAGCCACTGGGACGAGGGCTTCGACGTGCTGCGCGACCTCAACCCCTACATCTACCAG
Organism: Ruania sp.; assembly: GCA_035303065.1. Classification (GTDB taxonomy): domain Bacteria; phylum Actinomycetota; class Actinomycetes; order Actinomycetales; family Beutenbergiaceae; genus Ruania. Next base: position 4,139 of record DATGRZ010000309.1, on the reverse strand, counting down.
GAGGGGGTCTACCCCAACGGCAACGCCCAGGAGCTGGAGCTGCTGGCCAGCGGCCAGATCTGGATGGGCACGGTGTGGTCCGACCAGTTCATCACCGGTCAGGAGCACGGGCAGATCCCGGAGAACATCGACTACACCCAGATCTCCGACCCCTCCTTCACCGGTGGCGCCTCCTATCTCGGTATCCCCGCGACCTCTCCGGACCAGGAGGGCGCGCTGGTGCTGGCGAACTGGTTGCTCAGCCCGGAAGCCCAGGCGATCATCGCGGACAGTGTCTCCGGTTACCCGGTGATCGAGCTGGACCAGCTGCCCGAGGACGTGCAGTCGATGTTCGCCGACGCCAATGTCGACGATCTGCGGTTGCCGTACTTCTCGCAGATGAACGAGGACCTGAACCGGCTCTGGGCCGAGCGGGTGCCGCAGTAGTGGCCGGGACGGACCCAGACCGGTACCGGACGGCCGGCAGGTAGCGATGGCGAGACTGGTAGCAGCGAAGACGACCAAGGCGGGCCGCAGGCCACCTGCTGGTGAGCAACGGTCCACCCTGGGCTTCTTCATGGCGCTGCCGCCGATCCTGCTCATCGTGCTGGTGGTGGGCGTCCCGATCGTGGCCGCCCTGCTGTTCAGCCTCGGCTTCACCGGTGGGCTGAACTCGGTGGTGGCCACGATCGGCCTGAACGTGCACGAGGCCGAGCACTGGTGGGGCACGCTGGCCGCCTACCAGGACGTGTTCACCAACCCGATCTTCCTGCGCGACCTGGGCGTGACCATCCTGGTCACCCTGATCAGCGCCACGATCGTGCTGGTGATGGCGATGGGCATCGGCCTCTACCTCAAGCTCCGCGGTGGGTGGGCCGCGAAGATGCTCTCCGCCCTGGGTGTGGTGCCGTTGTTCATCCCGGTGGTGATCGCCTCCTGGGCGGTGCTCACCTTCTACTCCGCGGACGGTTTCATCCGCAGCGTGTTCGCACAGGTCGGGCTGGAGGGACCGGTGTGGGGATACACCGTGACGGCGATCGTCATCGGGTCGGTCTGGCACACCCTGCCGTTCGCGGTGCTGATGGTCGCCTCCGGTCTGCAGTCCATCCCGGACGCGATGATCGAGGCCGCCCGGGACGCGGGCTCCGGCTTCCTGCGGATCGTGTTCACCATCATGATCCCGATGGCGTTCGTGCCGATCGTGATCGCCGGTACCTTCACCGCCATCGAGGTGATCGGCTCCTTCACCGTGCCGTACTTCACCGGGCCGAACGCGCCGAACATGCTCGGGGTGGAGCTGACCAGCTACTTCACCTCCTACAACCGTCCGCAGCAGTCGATCGTGATGGCGTTCACCGTGTTCGCCGCCGCGTCCGGGATCGGCGCCTTCTACGTGTGGGCGAACTTCCGCAGCGCCAAGCGGGAGGGGAGGGTGTGATGAGCAGCGAGGAGACCACCGCGCAGGACCAGGTAGCGCCGCTGGCCGCCGGCCCGGGCCCGGCGCACCCGCAGCGCCTGGGCAGCACGAGGCCGGCCAGCAGCGGCCGGGTGACGGCGGTGCTCGGCCGGATCGTGGTGACCGTGTTCGTGCTCTTCATGGTGGTATTCATCCTCGGGCCGCTGCTGTGGTTGGCGGTCCGCGCGTTCGCCTCCGGGTGGACCTACCCGAACCTGCTTCCGGACGGGTGGACGCTGCGTTGGTGGCGCACCGTGTTCGAGGACGCTCAGCTGGGTGCTGCCGTGCAGAACTCCCTGGTGATCTCTCCGCTGGTGGTGCTCATCTCGGCGGTCATCTGCCTGCCGGCGGCCTACGCGTTCGGGCGGTACTCCTTCTTCGCCCGGAAGACCTTCCTCATCGGCCTGTTCGCCACCAACGCGTTCCCGAAGATGGGCCTGTTCGCCGCCCTGGCCTCGCTGTTCTACGCCCTGCACCTGATGAACACGGTCGCCGGCATCCTGGTGGTGCAGATCCTGGGCACTGTGGTGTTCATGACCTGGATCCCCGCTGCTGCCTTCGCCGCCGTGCCGCGCAGCCTGGAGGAGGCCGCCCGGGACGCCGGTGCCAGCAAGGCCCGCGTGTTCTTCACCATCACCCTGCGGATGGCGCTGCCGGGCATCCTGGTCGCCGCGATCATGTCCTTCCTCGCTGCTTTCGACGAGGCGCAGGGCACCTACCTGGTGGGCGCTCCGGTGTACTTCACCATGCCCACGGAGATGTACTCCCTGGTGCTGAACTACCCCAAGCAGGTCGCCGCCGTCTTCTCCATCCTGATGTCCATCCCCTCCCTGGTCCTCATGCTGGCCGCCCGCAAGCACATCATGGGCGGTCAGCTCGCCGAGGGCTTCCAGATCCGTTAGCGAGCAGGAATGACCGCACCGCGCCAGACCGCCGAACGTGACGACACCGCTGCGCCCGACCCGGACGACGGGACCGGCCTGCGCATCCGTGGCCTGCACAAGGTCCTCGGCGGCCGCACGATCATCGAGGACCTGGACCTGTCCGTGGCCGAGGGAGAGCTGGTCGCCCTGCTCGGCCCCTCCGGCTGCGGGAAGACCACCACGCTGCGGATGATCGGCGGGTTCCTGCACCAGGACGCGGGCACGATCGAGGTCGCCGGGCGGGACGTCAGCTCTCTGGGTGCCGAACGCCGCCCGAGCGCCATGGTGTTCCAGAACTATGCGCTCTGGCCGCACATGAGCGTGTTCAAGAACGTGGCCTTCCCGCTGAAGATCCGCAAGCTGGGCAAACCGGAGATCGCCGAACGGGTGGACCGGGTCCTGGAGATGGTCAGCCTGCTGCACCACCGGGACTCCCGACCCGGCCGGATCTCCGGCGGCGAGCAGCAGCGCGTCGCGCTCGCCCGCGCGATCGTGCAGGAACCAGACCTCCTCCTGCTGGACGAGCCGTTGTCCAACCTGGACGCCAAGCTGCGGGTGAAGGTGCGCGAGGACATCCGGGAGATCCAGCAGCGGCTGGGTATCACCACGGTGATCGTCACCCACGACCAGGACGAGGCACTGTCCATGTCCGACCGGGTCGCAGTGATGAACGCCGGCCGGATCGAGCAGTACAGCTCCCCGGGGGAGCTCTACGCCAGCCCGCGCACCTCGTTCGTGGCAAACTTCATCGGCAGCTTGAACAGCATCGAGGGCACCTTCAGCCGCGGTGAGATCCACCCGCGGGTCGACGGCGATGCCGGTGAGACCGTCTGCATCCGCCCGGAGGACGTGCAGTACTCCACTGAGGCGGTGCCCGGCAGCCTGCCGGCGACAGTGGAACGAGTGATCCCACGCGGACACTTCCACGAGCTGATCCTGCGCCGCAGCGACGCCACCCTGCGCAGCTTCGCCTCCGGTGAGCCCCCACCGGTCGGTGCCAGCGGCCACGCCCGCATCGGTCGGGCGATGATCTTCTGCGAGGACCTCCTCGTGCGCACGGAGAAGCTGTGACCGCCCCGGTGAGCACCGCCGTCGACCGCACCCGGACCAAGGCGTGCGCCCACCGCGGCGACAGCGCCCGGGAACGGGAGAACACCATCCCGGCGATCCGCTCGGCGATCGACCACGGTGCCGACTACGTGGAGATCGACGTGCGCCTGAGCGCCGACGGGCAGGTGGTGGTGCTGCACGACCCCAGCCCGGCACGGTTGTGGGGGCTGGACCAGGACGTCATCGACCTGACCTGGGCCCAGCTGCGCGAGCTTGGCGACGGCCAGGTGCGCATCCCGCTGCTGGCCGAGGTGCTCGAGCTGTTCCGGGACTCGGGCGCCACCCTGCTCATCGACATGGACGAGACCGCACCAGCGGCGCCGGCGCACCAGGTGGTGGCCGCTGCCGGTATCCCGGTGGCCTGGTGCGGGGACCTCGCGGCGATGCAGATCCTGCGCGACCTGGACCCGCACACCGAGATCTGGATGCCGTGGGACCGGGCCGTCCCGCCCCGCCCCGAGGACCTCGCCGACCTGCGACCGACCTACGTCAACCTCTCCTTCGCCTGGGCGACCAGCACGATGGTGCAGGCGATCCACGACCTCGGCCACCAGGTGGCCACCTGGACGGTGGACGACGAGCACGGGATGCGCTGGGCGCTGGAGCTCGGCGTGGACTGCCTCACCACCAACCGGCTGTCCCACTTCCAGCAGGTACGGGACGCCGCTACC
>DATGRZ010000308.1:0-11149 GCA_035303065.1 Ruania sp. | reverse complement strand
TGCCACCCTGGGTGATCATCGGGTTGTGCGGTGCGAGCGTGCTCGGTGCGGTCATCGGCGTCACCGCCTACCCCGCATGGTGGTTGCTGATCACCGGGACGGCGGTCGTGCAGGTGCTGATCAGCCTCGCCGGGCTCTGGGCGACAGACCGTCCGGTGCTCTGGGCGGGCGCTGTGCGGGCGCCGGGTTGGCTTCGGCGATGGCTCACCCCGTGCTCGGCGAGCTGGCCTACAGTGGTGCTCAGCCGTGGATCGGTCTGAGCATCGCAGCGGCCGCGCTGCACCTCTATCTGAGTGCGCGGGCATGGAGCGAGCTCGCCGTCGGCAGCGTGGCTCTGGTTCTCGGCTCCGGCGGACTTGCCGTGGTGAGCGTCCGGTCCGGAGCTCCGGCTGCGCCGGCGATCATGGCGGCCAGCATCTACCTGCTCCTCGGTGTGCTCGCTGCCGCTGGTCTGCACCTGCGCAACGCGCGCCAGGATCGGCTGCGCACACCACCATCTGGATCGGGGCGGCCGAGTCCCGCTCTGCACGCGTCTCCACCGCGATCGCCGGACGAGCCCGACGACAGCGCCCTGGCGGTGGCACACCGCGCGCTGGCGATCGTGGCCCTGCGTACCGATGAGCTCATCAGCACTGCCGCCGACGAGCCGGTGCGCACGGCCGCCGCGGATCTGCACCAGATCGCTCGCCGCGGGCTGGCCGCCGACGGTGAGCCCGGTATCGTTCAGATCGAGATCCAACCGGGGCCAGCTGCCCCGAAGCAGGCCGAGGAGCGGACAGATCCGCCGCCCGTGGTGGTACCGGAGCTCTCCGCCCGCGACCGGGAGCTCTTGCGGCTGGTGGCAACGGGTGCCTCGAACGCTGCGATCGCGCGCAGTCTGTACCTGAGCGAGGCGACGGTGAAGCAGTACGTCTCGAGGCTGATGCGCCGGTTCGACCGGGACAACCGGACCCAGCTGGCAGTGATGGCAGCCCGCTGGTTCGACACCTGAGCGCCACGGCACCTGACCGCTACCGCCACTTGTCATAGTAGACAAATCTACTAGGTGAATGGTCTACTAGGGCCGGTGGCATTCGTCCGACACCTCGGAGGCACCGGTGATCCTGTCGCGCATCATCCTCGGGTTCCTGGCTCTCGGCCCGATGACCGGCTACGACCTGAAGCGACACTTCGACTCCTCGGCGGCCTATTTCTGGTCGGCGGACAAGGCACAGATCTACCGGACGCTGTCGTCCTTGGTCGCCGACGGTCTCGCCGAGACGGAGGTGGTTCCCGGGGACGGTGCACCGGACCGGATCCTGCACCGGATCACCTCAGCCGGACAGGATGCGTTGTCGGCCTGGCTCGACTCCCCGCTGGACCGTCAGTCGGAGCGGGATCCGTTCCTGGCGCGACTGTTCTTCGCTGGAGACGACAGGCAACGGGTGCATCAGCTGGTGACCTCCCGCCGCGGCGCGCTGGCGGACTTCGTCGCAGAGCTGGAGCAGATTCGGTCCCGCATCCCGGAGGTGACCCGCACCCAGGATCCCGCCGCCTGGCTGCGAGTGCAGACCCTCGAGCACGGCATCGCCTCCGGTCAGCACGAGCTGAGCTGGCTCGAGACACTCCTGGAGGACGTGCCATGACTGCCTTGTACGCAGAGTTCGCCGAGATCCACCCTGCGACAGACCCCACGCCGGACACCCGGACGGCCCCCGGTACCGGGCCCCGCCGACCTGTGCTGATGCTGCACGGCGGGAATGTGGCCGGCTGGATGTGGGCCGAGCACCTTTCCCGGCTCAGCGACCGGACCGTGCTCACCCCGGATGTGCCCGGCTTCGGCAAGAACGCCGGCCTCGGCTGGCCCGGTATCCAGGCGGTCACCGACCGGTTCGCCGATCAGGTGCGCAGCCTGGACCAGGGGCCGGCGGACGTCGTCGGCCTGTCCATGGGCGGCATCATCACCTTGTACCTCGCCGCGCGGCACCCGGACGTCGTGGCGACGGTCCTCGTCACCGGAGCATCGGTGCTGCCCTACCCGGTCTGGATGCGGTGCAGCAACGCCGTCCAGATCGCCCTCTGGGAGTCCCCCCGGTACTGGCGAGGCGTCGCTCGCGCGGCCGGCCTGACCGGTGCTGATGCCGAGCACTACATCGAACAGGGGAAAGTCATCCGCCGCTCGACCATGCGCTCGGTCACCTCCTGGGTGAACCCCGGGATCTCACCCGAGGTGCTCCGGAGGATCACCGCTCCGGTGCTGGCCGTGGCCGGGTCGCGCGAGCCGGCGTACTTCCACCGATCGCTGCGAGCCCTGGCCGCCGGGGTGCCGCACGCCCAGACCCGTCTCGTCCCAGGGGTGCACCACATCTGGACGATCGAGCGGCCCACCCTCTTCGACGAGGTCCTCAGCGACTGGATCGAGGGCCAGGTGCACCCGGTGCTGCATCCGGTAGCAGCCGATGGGCCGGCCGCTCCGGCCTAACCGGTGGTGCGCTCGTACTGCCGTGCCCGGCCCTGGATGCCGGCGAACCGGAACGGTGCCTTGGTCACCCGGGGGGTCTGCACGTCCACACCGCTGGGCAGCTCGATTGCGTGCAGGTCCCGGTACTCGGCCACCTCCAGCGGCACGCGAGCATCGAGCAGGTCCAGCACCCGGCGGGCCCGGGCGGTGTCCGCATAACCGGGGGCCACGACCCCGGTGAGGAACTCGCTCACCGACCCGGATCCGTAGCTGAACAGACCGATCCGCTCGCCGGCCAGGTCCTGCTCGTGGTCCAGCAACGCTGCCAGAGAGGAGTACAGCGAGGCGGCGTAGGTGTTTCCCAGCCGCCGGTTATACACCGACCCGCTCTCCAGCCCGTCGGCAGCGATCTCCCCGCCTGCGTGCCGGGCCAGCCGCTGCTGAGCCTTCTTGGCCATCTTCGTGAACGGCTGGTGGTAGACGACCCGCTCGATCGAGGCCAGGTCCGGGCCGCCATGGGCGGCCAGGTCGTCCCAGGCACCGGTGAGCGCGTCCAGGTAGGCACGTACGGACAGCGCCCCGTCCACCACGGCGGTGCTGGAGTCGTTCGGCCGCCAGAAGTCGTCCACGTCGGTGGTGTGCACTCCGGAGACCGGTTCGATCTCCACCAGATCAGGGTTCGCGCTGACCAGCATCGCCACGGCCCCCGCACCCTGCGTGGGCTCACCCGGGCTGTCCAGCTCGTAGCGGGCCACGTCCGCGGCGATCACCAGCACCCGCTCCTGCGGGGCGCGGCCGATGATCCCGATCGCTGCCTGCAGCGCAGCGGTGGCCGAGTAGCAGGCCTGCTTCAGCTCGACCGTCCGCACCCCTGCGGGCAGCCCGAGCAGCTGGTGCACCCACACGCCGGCCGCCTTGGACTGGTCCAGACCGGACTCGGTAGCCACCATCAGCGTCCGGATGCCCTCGGTGCCGTGCCGTTGCAGCAGCGGCAGCGCGGCGGAGGCGCCCATCGTCACGATGTCCTCGTCCGGGGCGGGCATGCTCATCTCGTCCTGCCCGATACCGAGCCGGTACTTGTCCGGGTCGGTGCCGTTGGCCTCGGCGAGGGTGGTCAGGCTGAGCACGTGGTGGGTGGTGGCCAGCTCGAGGTCGTGGATGCCGATCGGTGTCATCAGTGTGCTACTTCGTTCCGCTCCAGGCGCCGGTGCGCCGTCATGAGCTCTCCAGGATTGGTCTGCGCGGCGAGCAGGGACAGCTCACCACAGAGGACGGTCGCGGCCATCACCGCCGCCAGTCGGCGGGAGTTCACCCCTGGTTCGGCCTCCTGTCTGCAACCGAGGCGTGCCAGAGCGTATTCCACGTGCGGCAGATGCTTGCCGTTGCCGACCGTGCCGACGATCAGGTGCGGCACCGTGCAGGAGAAGTACAGGCCCTCCTCGCGGACCTCCGCGTAGGTGATGCCCTGCGAGCCCTCCACGATGTTCGCCGCGTCCTGCCCGGTGGCCAGGTAGAACGCCAGCAGCATGTTCGCATAGTGCGCGTTCGCGGAGCGCAGCGCCCCGGCGATCGTGCTGCCCACCAGGTTCTTGCGCACCACCAGGTCGGTGATCGCCGCTGGGTCCGAGCGCAGCGTGCGGTGCACCACGTCGCGGGGGACCAGGATGTCGGCGACGACGTTGCGTCCCCTGCCGAGCACCCCGTTGACCGCCGTCGCTTTCTTGTCCGAGCAGTAGTTGCCGGAGATCGACCCGTAGTCCAGCCCCAGGTCCCAGGACAAGATGGTCTCCATCAGCGCCTCCGCGGCGCCGGTGACCATGTTGTGCCCGGAGGCGTCCCCGGTGCTCAGCGCGAACCGCACGAACAGCAGGTTGCCCACGATCTCCGGGTGGGCCTCCAGCAGCCGGGCGTACCGGCTGCCCGCGGTGACCACGTCCTGCAGCTCGGCGAGCCGTGCGCTGACCTGCTCCGAGGCGGCGTAGGCGACCTGCGCATCCGGTGCGACGAACAGCACCGACCGGGTCATCCGCTCGTCGACCACCACAGCGCGGATGCCGCCGTCGACCTTCTGCGAGACCCGGGCGCCCCGGCCGACCGAGGGCCACAGCGGGGTCTCATAGGTGGCCAGCGGCACCTCGACGTCCCCGGTCACCGCGTTCCCGCTGAGCCGCAACGGACCCACCCAGCGGGTGGGCACCTCGGTGGCGGGCGGGTCAGCCTGGTGCACTGCGTCGTCCTTCTGGTTGCGGTCGGCGGTCATGAACGGTACCTGTCGCTGCGGTGGGCCAGCTCGGTGAGGTCGATGCCGCGCAGGTGGCAGAACTCGGCGAGATCACCACGCACCAGCAGGTCCACCTGGGTGAGCTCTGCGGGGGTGCGGGCGCCGAGCAGCCCGAGCACCGCCGTCATCTGCTCCTGCCAGGCGCGGACCAGCGGCACGAGGGCCTCGGCGCCGCCGTCCAGGACAGTCTTCAGGAACACTCCGGCCACGCCCACGGCGCGTGCCCCGCAGGCCAGCGCCTTGACCACGTCGTAGGGATGGCGCACGCCGCCGGAGGCGAGCAGCTCGGGGGAATCACCCGGGGCGTCCAGCAGGCTGGCCGGTGCGGACTGGCCGAACCCGGACAGGCTGGAGTAGTCCAGCATGCCGGTGGTGCGGCGGCTGTTCTCGATGCTGAGGAAGTCGGTGCCGCCCCTGCCGCTGACGTCGGCGACCTGCACACCGAGGGAGGTCAGCGTGCTCAGCGTGCGCCGGCTCAGCCCGAAGCCGACCTCCTTGACGATCACCGGCACCGGGCAGGCGGCCACGATCTGCTCCACCGAGCGGGCCCAGTCGGAGAAGTCCCGGCTGCCCTCAGGCATCACCGTCTCCTGCACGGCGTTCAGGTGCAGCTGCAGCGCGTCTGCGCCGAGGAGGTCCACCGCTCGCACCGCATCCTGGGCACTGCGGCCGGCGCCCAGGTTGGCCATCACGAACCCGCGCGGGTTCTCCTCGCGGATCACCGTGAACCCGGCGGCGGTGTCCGGCTCGTCCAGGGCCACCGAGATCGACCCCGAAGCGATCGGCATCCCGGTCTCGGCCGCGGCGATCGCCAGCGCCCGGTTGATCCGGGCCGTCTTCTGGGTGCCACCGGTCATGCCGTTGACGTAGAACGGGACCGGCCAGCGCCAGTCGGCCACGGTCACCGTGAGGTCCACCTCGTCCGTGCTGACCGCCTCCAGGGCGTGGTGCACGAACTGCAGATCATCGAGCTCCGTGCGGGGCGCGCTGCTGCTGTGCTGCTGCTCGGCCAGGTGCACGTGGTCGTCCTTGCGCGCGGCGCGGTGGGAGTCGACCGTCATCGCTGACTCCCTTCCGGCGGGTGGACCAGCAGGCCCAGGTGCCTGATGTCGTGGTTCTCCCACTCTGCGAGGATACCGGTCGCCGACACCGCAGCAGGAGTGAGCACGATCCCGCAGTCGCCCCCGCCGGCGCCGGACGGCTTGCCCCCGGCGCCGTGCCGTTCGGCGATCTGGCACAGATCCCGCAGCATGTCCGTCTCGATCCGTACTCCGGAGACCTGCTCCAGGTGGTGCAGCACCCGCCGGGCCCGGCGCACCACGTCCACTGTGGCGGCCGTCTCCCCGGTGGTCAGTGCGGTCACCAGATCTTCCACACAAGAGCGGCTCTCGGCCAGGAAACCCTCGTAGGACGCGCCGGTGTGCTGCACCCCGGCCACCAGGATCTCCGTGGACGCCGGGCTGCCGGTCCAGCCGACCAGCAGCTGCAGCTCCTCCGGTTCGGGCAACGGCTGCACGCTGAACGGTGCCCAGCCGGGGGCATCCATCGTGGCGGTCACCCCATGGCTGCGCAGGTGCTCGGCGAGTGCCGACCGGTCCGGTGAGGTGTACCGGATCCAGCCGCCGAAGGTGCTCGCCGCCAGGTCCCCGCCGGAGGCGCGCGGGGAGACGGCGATCGTGGCCAGCAGCGCCAGCTTGAACCGTTCCAACTGCGTCAGACCGAGCGTGTAGAACTCGTCCAGGGCGGCGATCATCGCCACTGTCACCGCTGCCGAGGAGCCGAGACCGAACTTGCGACCGCCGGTGTCCTCCAGCTCGGAGGAGATGCGCACGTCGAAGTAGCCCGGCTGCAGGCCTCGGTCCGCACGCAGCGCGTCCACAGTGCGTAGCGTGGAGATCACGTAGTCCCTGGGGTCGTGTGCGACGACGATCCTTCCGCCGTCCTGTTCCCTCGCCCAGACCAGGGGTCCCCGTTCGTAGGCGCTGGAGTGCACCCGTCCCACGCTGGCCGCTTCGCCGACCTCCAGGTGCACGGTCAGGTACCGGTCCACGGCGACCAGCACCGCCGGCTGCCCCGGCTCGACCACGGCATACTCCCCGGCGATGTACAGCTTGCCGGGTGCCTTCGCACGGATCACGACCCGGCCCCGGCGGGCCCCTCGTCCCCGGCGGGCCCCCCGGCCCCAGCGGGTGGTTGCGCATCGGGCAGCAGGTGCGCACCCGGTCCGGGGCCGGCGGTGCGTACCTTCTCCGGGCCGACGACGTCACCCAGCCGGGCAGCCACGGCCTCGGCCTGCTCGGGGCGCACCAGCACGGCCACGTTCGGTCCGGCATCGGCGGTGGAGTAGGCCTCCACACCCTCCTGGCGGAGAGCCACGACGGTGTCCATCACCTCGATGCTGCGCGGCTTCAGGTATCGGATCGGCGGTTCGGTGGAGGCGATCAGGCCGTGCAGGCGCATCGCGTGCGCCTCGGTGATCTCCCCGATCCGGGTGAAGTCTCCGGCGCGGCAGGCCGCGACCATCTCCGTCAACGTGGTCTCGGTGCTGGTGATCCAGGCGACGAAGTACGGGGAGGTGCTCGCGGTGCGCCGCATCGCCTCCCGGGAGGAGACCGGCTTGGCCGCGGTGTCCACAGTGGCGATCACCATCGCCAGGTCCGGGGCTGGCACCGGTTCGGCGAACGAGGTCTCGTCATCGGCGCCGGCGTGCCAGAGGGCCACGTTCCCGATCACCGACCGGGTGGCCGAGCCGGAACCCCGGCGGGCCAGGCGGCTCAGCGCCGGAGTGTCCAGGTCCAGGTCGTAGGCGGCCGCCGCAGCCCTGGCCAGGGCTGCGAAACCGGAGGCGGAGGAGGCCAGACCGGCGCCGGTGGGTGCCTCGTTCACCGAGTGCACCCGGGCGTGGTCGGTGGCGCCGGCGCGTTCGCGGACCAGGTCGAGGAAGGCGGTGACCCGTTCGGCAGCGGTGTCGGAGGCGGCGGCGCCGTTGAGCTCGAAGACGTCCCCGTCGAGGCCGGGGTCGACAGCGACCGTGGTGGTGGTGGGGAACGCGTCCAGGGTCAGGGACAGGCTGCCGGCGACGGGGAGGATGAGCTCCTCGTCGCGTTTACCCCAGTACTTCACCAGTGCGAGGTTCGGGAACGCGCGGGCGGTGGCCGCGCCTGACGTGGGCGGCGTGGTCATCGGGCGGGCACCGTGGTGGTCCAGGTCCGGGGGGCGCCGGCAGCGCGCAGCGCCACGCCGAGCTTCTCGGCGTGCTCGGTGCTGGTGGCCAGCGCGATGATGCAGCCACCCTGCCCACCGCCGGTGAGCTTGGCACCCGGTGCACCGGCCGCCAGGGCGGCTGTCACCAGAGTGTCCAACCGGTCGTCGCTGACGCCCAGCTCTGCGAGCAGGTGGTGCGTCTGGGTCATCCGCTCACCCAGAGCCGCCCCGTCGCCACGGGTCAGGTCACCGGTGGCGGCCTCGGTGAGTGTGGCGATCCGGTCGATCACGGTGTTCACGGTGCGCGGGTCGGCGTCCCGGCGGGCACGCACCTGCGCCACCGCCTGAGCCGTGGACCCCGAAGCACCCGAGTCGGCCAGGGTGAACACCAACGACCCGCCTACCTGCACCGGGCTGGCCTGCCCACGCTGGAACCGGATCGGCCCGCCAGCGGTGACGGCGCGGGCGTCCAAGCCGCTCGGATGACCGTGTGCCACCCGCTCAGCCTCCTGCACGACCGCGTACAGCGCATCCGCGCAGAGGTCGGTGCCGCCCAGGTCGGCCACAGCCCGCGCCACTGCCGCAGCCACGGCAGCACTGGAACCCAGACCGCGCTCGTACGGCACAGCGCTCTCGATCCGGACCGTCGCCCCGTCCAGGGCCGGCTGGTGGTCCAGTGCGGCGCGCACGGCGGTCAGCACCGGCCACAGCCGAGCCGGAGCATCGGCAGCGGGCCCGGTGAACAGCTCGCTGCCGAGGTGGATGCCCTCGGCCGGGGTGACCTCGGCCTGCACGCCCAGGCCGTGCAACGGCACCGCTAGCGCGGGCGCGCCATACACAGCAGCGTGCTCACCGAGCAGGATCGCCTTCGCGTGCGCGGACCCCGTACCGGTGCGGGACCGGGTGCTCGTGGCGAGGCCGGTGCCCACAGGGTGCACGAGGCTCGCGCGGGCAGGCGTGGGCGTCGGCACAGTCGATTCCGTTCCGTCGATGGTCAGGATCCTAGGTTAGGACCGGAATGTGCACGAAATGTGTGTAACCGCGCCTACAACCGCACTTCCGCGGGGTGGGAGGGCCGGAGAGTGTGGAACCTCACTCTCTCGGCCGGTCAGCCAGCGCTGCGCTCGCTGTCCAGGTCGGCCATCGCTGCTTCCGGGTAGCGGGTGCCCCAGGCTGCGCCCGCGGGCACCAGCGCGCTGATCCGGTCCAGCTCCGTGGCGCTGAGTGCGATGTCGCGGGCGCCGAGCATGGACTCCACCTGGCTGGTGCGACGCGCACCGACGATCGGGACGACGTCCTCGCCCTGGGCCGCGACCCAGGCGATCGCCAGCTGTGCCAGCGTGATGCCGCGAGCCGCGGCGATCTGCTGCAAGGGTGCGACCAGCGCCTGGTTGTGCTCCAGGTTCTCTCCCTGGAACCGGGGAACATCGCCCGGTTGCCGATCGCAGGACGCCCGGCGAGCAGCCCCTTGGCGAGCACACCGTAAGCGGTGATGCCGATGCCGAGCTCCCGGCAGGTCTGCAGGATCTGGTTGCTCTCGATGTCCCGGGTGAGCAGCGAGTACTCGATCTGCAGGTCGCTGATGGGTGCCACGGCTGCCGCCCGGCGGATCGTCTCCGGGCCCACCTCGCTCAGGCCGATGTGTCGCACGTACCCGGCCTCGACGAGCTCCTGGATCGCGCCCACGGTCTCCTCGATCGGGACCTGTGGGTCCAGGCGGGCAGGACGATAGATGTCCACGTGGTCGGTGCGCAGTCGTTGCAGGGAGTAGGTGAGGGAGTTCTTCACCGCCACCGGGCGTCCGTCGGACCCAGCAGGCATCCCACCCGGGGTGAGCAGGGCACCGAACTTGACCGACAGCACGACCTCCTCCCGGTTTCGCCCGCGCAGAGCACGTGCGACGAGCATCTCGTTGCCGCCGGCGGCGTAGAAGTCAGCGGTGTCGATCAGCGTGCCGCCGGAGTCCAGGTAGTGGCGGACGACGCGGATGCTCTCCTGGTCGTCGGTGGGGCCGTAGGCGCCGGACAGGCTCATCCCGCCGAGGCCGGGCGAGGTGATGGTGGGACCGTTCGTTCCGAGTGTCTGTGTCATGGCAGCCAGCCTCGGCCCGCCCGGCACAGCGGACCAGGCCGGGTCCATCCTGGGTGCGGCCCACCCTGGATCCGCCGGTCCGGCAGGCGCACACTGGAACGATGAGCGCTGCACCGCTTCTGGCCGACTTCCTCCGCCGTCGGCGCGAGCTGCTGCGCCCCAGGGACGTGGGTCTGCCGGTGACCTCGCGGCGCCGCACCCCCGGTCTGCGTCGTGAGGAGGTGGCCATGCTCGCCGGTGTCTCCGTGGACTACTACACCCGGCTGGAGCAGGGCCGGGAGTCCTCCCCCTCGGCCTCGGTGGCCGGTGCGCTGGCGGGCGCGCTGCAGTGCGACCTGGACCATCGTGACCACCTGTTCCACCTGGCTCACCTCCCGGTGCCGCCGCGCCGCGCTGGCCATCACGTGCGTCCGGGCCTGATCGCCCTGGCCCACCGGCTCACCGACATCCCGGTGCTGATCATCAGCGACCTCGGCGAGGTGCTCTGGTCCAACCCGCTCGGCAGCGCTCTGGTCGGGGAGCTTCCGGCGCAGCAGGGTCGGGCCCGGAACCTGGTCTGGCGCTGGTTCACCGACCCCGCCTCCCGTGCCATGCCGGAGGCCGACTGGGACCGGATCTCCGCGGCGCACGTGAGCGACCTGCGGGCAATCTCCGGGCGCCGGGCGGCCGATGAGGAGGTCACCACGTTCATCGAGGACCTGCTCAGCCAGAGCGCAGAGTTCCGCGAGCTGTGGCAGCGCCACGACGTTGCCACCCACCATTCGGACGTCAAGACGCTGCTGCACCCGGAGGTCGGTGAGATCCCGGTGCGGTGCGAGGTGCTGCTCACCCCCGACGACGACGTCTGGCTGCTTGCCTTCTTCCCCCTGGAGGGCACAGATGCCGCGGAGAAGCTGGAGCTGCTGCGGGTGATCGGCATCCAGGACCTGCAGCCCGTTGGTTCAGCCGTCCACGGTCTGCCCGGCGAGGAAGTGCCAGCCCAGCCACCACCAGCACACCAGCACCGCTAGCCGGATGGTGCGGGAGGTGAGAACGCGGTCGAACAGGTCGGTGATCGTGACCTCGTCGGCGGACCGGCGGGCGATCCGGTCGGTGACCAGCAGGGCCCCGGCGCACACCGCGAAGTAGATCCC
>DATGRZ010000307.1:0-2192 GCA_035303065.1 Ruania sp. | reverse complement strand
TCGGCGGCGACATCCTCCGCCTGCAACCGGCTCACGGTCGGGGACTGGGCGGCGAACGCCTCCCCCAGGCCGAGGTCGGCCACCTGCACGGTGCCGGTGTGCAGCGCGGCCGGCGGCAGCAGCAGACCGGCCTTGGCTGCTCCCATGGTCACCGTGTGGTCGGCGGAGAGGAACGGCCCGTCCAGGCGGCCGGTGTCGGCGGCGATCCCGGAGGGGGTGTCGATGGCAACCACGGCCAGGCCGGCCGGGTGGGCCGACGCGGCCGAGGCCGCCGGGCCACCCGGGCTACCCGGGCCAGCCGGGCCAGCCGGGCCAGCCGGGCCAGCGCGATGAGTCTCAGCACGAAGGGCAGTGAGGGCACCGACCAGGTCGGCGGTGTGCCCGCGCAGGCCGCCGCGCACCCCGATCCCGGCGAGGGCATCCACCCACACGTGCGCCGCCCGGGCCGTCTCCTGCCACGCACGTCCGGTGAGGTCCTCAGCACCGGTCACCGGCAGCAGGTGCACCCCGGCGGCGCGGGCGCGGTCCAGCCCGCCGCGGTGCACCTCCTCGCGGGCGAGCACTGCGGTGACGGCCACGCCCCGGCCGGCCAGGTCAGCGGCGGCGTGCAGCCCGTCGCCACCGTTGTTGCCGCCACCGACGAGCACCAGCACCCGGGCGGTGCGCAGCGGCACCCGTGCCTCGGCGAGCACCTGGCGCACCGTGGCCGCCACCTGCAGCGCGGCCCAGCGCATCAGCGGCCGACCAGCCGCGAGCGCGGGGGCCTCGGCGGCGCGCACCGCCTCGGCGTCGTAACCGTGCATGGTCATCGTCTTCCTCCCTGCTTCAACCCTCGGCGACCGCGACGGCCGAGGCGATACCGGCGTCGTGGGAGATGGACAGGTGCCAGCGGCGCACCCCGGCTGCCTCGGCCGCGGCGGCCACGGTGCCGGTGAGCTCCACGACCGGGGCACCGCCGACCACGCGACGCACAGTGGCGTCCTGCCAGCTGAGTCCGACTGGGGCACCGAGCGCCTTGGCGATCGCTTCCTTGGCGGCGAACCGGGCGGCCAGGGAGGCCGGCGGCAGGTCTCGTTCGGGTTCGGTGAACAGCCGGGTGCGCAGGCCCGGGGCGCGCTCGAGGGTGGCCAGGAAGCGCGCCACGTCCACCACGTCGATCCCGACCCCGACGATCATCGGTTCACGCGCCTACTCGACGGTGACCGACTTGGCCAGGTTGCGCGGCTGGTCCACGTCCAGCCCCTTGGCACCGGCCAGCGCGCAGGCGAAGATCTGCAGCGGCACCACGGTCACCAGCGGCATCATCAGGGTGGGCGTGCGGGGCACGCGGAAGACGACCTCGGCGTACTCGTCGACCGAGTCGTCGCCCTCCTCGGCGATCACCAGGGTGCGGGCGCCGCGGGCGCGGATCTCCTGGATGTTGGAGACGACCTTGTTGTGCAGGGTGGGTCGCCGCGGGGTGGGCACGATCACGAACACCGCCTGACCGGGTTCGATGAGCGCGATCGGACCGTGCTTGAGCTCTCCGGCTGCGAACCCCTCGGCGTGGATGTAGGCGAGCTCCTTGAGCTTCAGTGCGCCCTCGAGCGCCACCGGGAAGCCCACGTGGCGGCCGAGGAAGAGCACCGAGGGGGTGTCCTTCATCGCCTCGGCAACCGCGACGATCTGTCCTTCGTCGTCCAGGATCTGCTGGATCTTCCCGGGCAGCTGGCCGAGCTCGTCGAGGTAGTCGGCGACCTCTTCGACGTACTTGTAGCCGCGCAGCTGGGCGAGGTAGAGCCCGAGCAGGTAGCAGGCGGTGATCTGGGCGATGAACGCTTTCGTGGAGGCCACTGCCACCTCCGGTCCGGCGTGCGTGTACAGCACGGCGTCGGACTCCCGGGCGATGGTGGAGCCGTGGGTGTTGACGATGGCCAGCACCTTCGCGCCCTGCTCCCGGGCGTGCCGGATGGCCATGATGGTGTCCATCGTCTCCCCGGACTGGGAGATCGCCACCACCAGGGTCTTCTCGGAGACGACCGGGTCGCGGTAGCGGAACTCGTGGGCGAGCTCGACCTCCACCGGGATGCGGCACCAGTGCTCGACGGCGTACTTGGCCACGTGCCCGGCGTAGGCGGCGGTGCCGCAGGCCACCACGATGATCTTGTCCACGCCGCGCAGCACGGACTCCTCCACCCGCAGCTCGTCCAGGA
>DATGRZ010000306.1:0-4876 GCA_035303065.1 Ruania sp. | reverse complement strand
GTGACCGCCATCCACAGGTAGCCGGCGAGCAGTGCCAGGGCCATGTACCGGGCGGCACCGGGCATCCGCACCGTGCGGCGCGCCACGTCGTGGCGGGCCAGCCACACCGCCAGCGCCAGCAACGCCGCCCCGGTGGTGCGGATACCGAGCGACGGCACCATGGCGGAGAGCACCAGCCCGACCAGCAGCACTGCGACGATCGCCACGAACACCGCGCGCGAGCGCGTGCTGGCACCGACCAGCCGAGAGAGCTCGAGCCGCTCCCCGGCGATGGTGAGCACCAGGAACCCGGCGAGCCAGGGCACGAACCGCTCCACGTCCCAGCCGGCCAGCCACAGTCCGCCGGCAGTGATCCAGCACAGCGCCCCGGCAGCCATCACCGCGTTGTGCACCGACGGCTGGATCCGGTGCACCGCCACGAACACCGCCAGCAGCACCACGCCCGCCACTGTCAGCAGTACCGGGCCGATCGACGACGGAGCACCGACTAGCACCGCCACCCCACCCAGACCGGCCGTGGCCGGACTCAGGTAGGCCCACGGCTGCCCGAGCGCCACCGCCCGCTCCAGGGTGATCACCGTGCCGAGGAAGCCGAGGATCATCATCGGCCCGTGCCCCTCGTGCAGGCTGGTGCCGCCTTCGGGCAGCGGCAGGCCGAGGTGCACCAGCCCGGACCACAGTGCCCCGATCACCACGGCAGCGGCGCACGCCATCAGCGGTGGCGTCCACCGGGTGCGCCGACCGTGCGGGGTGCCCAGGGAGATGGGTCGCTGGGTCACCATCCCAGCGCCTTCTTCGCGGCGTCGCTCATCATCGACGGGTCCCACCGGGGCTCCCAGACGATCTGCAGGTCCACCCGGTCCACCCCCGGAGCGCCCCACAGGCACTCGGCGATGTTGTCCTCGAAGTAGGCGCTCAACGGGCAGCCCGGTGTGGTCAGCGTCATCACCACGCAGGCGGTGCCCTCGGACACGGTCACGTCATAGACCAGCCCCAGGTCCACGATGTTCAGGCCGAGCTCGGGATCGATCACCTCGCGCAGCAGGTCGCGGACGACGTCCGCACCGGCGTCGGTGAGCCAGCCGGCCAACGGCAGCAGCGGGTCGGACGTGGTGCTCACCTCTGTCCGTGGGTCTGGCGGCCGGTGGCCCGCTCGTCGGTGACCCAGCTGTTGGGTGCCGAGTCATCGGCGGACCGAGATCCGGTCACCGGGGCGGACTCCGGTCTGCGAGCCAGGTAGTGCATCGTGCCGTTCACCCGTTCCGCCTGCTCCGGGTGCTCGACCCGCAGCCGGGACCAGGCGCTGGCCGCCAGCGGCAGTGCCTGGTCCGGCTGCCCGGCCTGACCGAGGGCACGCAGCGTCTTCACCAGCACGGTGGTCAGGTCGTTGACCAGAGCGGGCTCCGCCTCGTTCTCGGTCGCGGGGGACATGCTCAGGCGGACGGCGCGGCGGTGCGACCGATCCGCACGCTCCACACCTCGGGGCCCTGGTCCACCGGCTCCCAGCTGAACTCCCCGGGGTGCTCGGCGGCGAACTGGTAGTACAGCGGCTTCGGGTCGTGGTCGTTGACCAGCAGGAAGGACTCCCCGGCGGCCAGGTCGAAGTAGTGCTCGAAGATCAGCTCGTGCCGGCGCTTCGGGATCTCCTCGCGGACGTCGAGCGTGCGGTCGTCGGTCATCGGGTGGCCCCTTTCGGTGTGGGATCGGACACCTAATTGTTACCAGTTCGATGTGAATAAATCCATGGCTGCGCCCGCACCTCGAACGCAGCGCTCCCGCACCTGGGGCGCAGCGCTCCCGCGGACGCTGCGCATGCTCTCGCGCACCGGCGGTCAGATCATTACCGTGGAGGCCATGGCCGAGGCCCAGACCACCTTCCTGCGCGCCACCCCGGCGCTGCCGGGGACGGTCGCCGCCACGGTCGGGTACCACGCCACCGGGCGGCACCCGGACGTGCACCGCGGCCTGCCCTCGCCGTACCTGACGTTCATCCTCTCCCTGGACGAGCCGATCACCACCGGGCACACCCCCGAGCACCTCGACTCACCTGCCGCGCACCACAACGACGTGCTGGTCGCGGGGCTGCACACCGCTCCCGCCTACGTGCACCAGCCCGCCCACGAGGCCGGTATCCAGCTCGCCGTGCACCCGCTGGCCGCCCGGGCGCTGTTCGGCGTGCCCGCCCGGGAGCTGGACCTGCTCACTATCGAAGGTGCTGACCTGCTCGGACCCAGCGTGAACCGGCTGCGCGAGCGACTGCTCGAGGAGCCGAGCTGGCACCGCCGGTTCTCGCTGCTCGCCACCTACCTGCGCGAGCGCACCACCGCCGCTGCCCCGAGCGGCGGTCCCGGTCGCCGGCCGCAGGTGCGCCCCGAGCTCATCGAGGCGTGGCGGTGGCTCGCCCGCCGCCACGGTACCGGCACGGTCAGCGCACTGGCCGAGCACGTGGCGCTCAGTCCCCGCCAGCTGCGCACGCTGTTCGCCCACGAGCTCGGGCTGGGCCCGAAGGGGGTCGGCCGCCTGATGCGGTTCCAGCATGCCTCGGGCCAGATCGCCGCCGGGGTGCGCACCGGGCAGGAGCAGCCGCTCGCGCAGGTCGCCCACCAGTGCGGCTATTTCGACCAGCCGCACCTGGTGCGCGAGTTCCGCGACCTCGCCGGTGTCCCGCCGAGCGGTTGGCTCGCCGAGGAGCGCCGGAATATCCAAGCCGGCGGGCACCGGAACGGACCAGAGTGAGGGACATGAGCGAGAACACCCCCACACCCACTGTCTGGCCCACCCTGCAGGCTCGGGACTGCCTGGCGCTGATCGAGTTCCTGGTGCAGGCCTTCGGATTCGTCAAGACCGCGGTGTACACCGACGGCGACCAGGTCGCCCACGCCCAGCTCGACTGGCCCGAGGGCGGCGGCATCATGCTCGGGTCCTACAAGCCTGACGGCGAGTGGTCCCGTGAGCCGGGCACGTTCGGTGGCTATGTGGTCACCGACCACGTCGAGGAGGTCTACCAGCGTGCCCGCGCCGCCGGCGCGACCATCGCGAGCGAACCGGCACAGCAGGACTACGGCAACTACGAGTTCGTTGCTGCCGACCCGGAGGGCAACCTGTGGTCCTTCGGGGCCTACCGTGGCGAGCCGAGGACGTGAGCGCCAGGACGTGAGCTCCGGGACGTGAGTCGCCGGGACTTGAACCTCACCCGACGTGAGGTCCTAGCGTCCATGACGCCGACCGCACCGGGCGGTCGGTGAAGTCGACGGAAGGACACTCGTGACCGGTCACCAGGCCGCCGCGCCCGGCCAGGACGCCTGGAAGGTCGGTGAGCTCGCCCGAGCCACCGGGCTGACCGTGCGCACCCTGCACCACTGGGACGACCTCGGCCTGGTGTCGCCCACCCGGGACCCGTTCTCCGGGCACCGCTACTACACCGGCTCCGACATGGAGCGGGTGTACCAGGTGCTCGCGCTGCGCCGCCTCGGCGTGCCGCTGGCCACCATCGGGCAGGTGCTCACCGAGGAGGTCCCGCTGCAGCCGGTGCTCACCCAGCACCTGGCCGCGGTGCAGGCCCAGCTCACCGAGCTGGACCGGCTGCGGGCCAGCCTGCAGGCCACCCTGGACGCTGCCGAGGACCGTGCTCCCGCCGACTTCTTGACCCTGATCAGAAAGGTGATCGTCGTGGACAAGACCGTCGAGAAGTACTTCACCCCCGAACAGCTCGCCGAGCTGGCGCAACGGCAGGAGACCGAGGCGGACCAGATCGCCCAGGTGCAGAATGCCTGGCCGGACCTGATCGGCCGGGTGAGCTCCGCCGTCGAGAACGGGACGGACCCCACCAGCGAGGCGGGCCGTGCCCTGGGCCGGGAGTGGCAGGAGCTGCTCGCCCAGTTCCACCGCGGCGACGAGGACCTGCGCGAGTCGCTGTTCGCCATGCAGGCCGAGAACGCCGAGCAGATCCGGCGCGAGCACGGCGGCCCCAGCCCGGAGCAGCTGGACTTCATCCGGCGGGCCACTGCCTGAGTGCTCCCCCGTGGGAGGGAGGTCACGATCTCACTCCCACGGGGGATCTGCACGCCCCGGCCACCGGCATACCCTGTCCGCATGACCGAGGAGAACGAGGAGACGACGTCCGGACCACGCGAGCGGTCCTCCGTCCCGTGGATCGTCTTCGGGATGGTGATCGGCGTGGGCATCGGGATCGCGTTGGACAACATCGCGACCGGGATCGGCATCGGGGTGGCCCTCGGCAGCTCGCTGGGCCTGGCCTTCACTGGTGAGGCCGGCGGTCTCGGCTGCCACCGTCGCCGGTCGCGCTGACCGCCGGTCCTGCTGACCGCGGGTCGCGCGAGAGCCGGCCGGGCAACAAGGCCGCCGGCTCCGTCTCCCCGAGCGCGACCCCGACAGCCGCCTGCACGTGCAGCAGAGTGGTCGGGAACACCGGCACCGGGGCGTCTGCCGCGCCGATGAGCAGCTCGATCTCGGTGCAGCCGAGGACGACCCCCTGTGCTCCTCCGGCCACGAGCCTGCCGATCACCTCGCGGTAGGCCTGTCGGGACTGCTCGCGCAGCTCACCGCGGACCAGCTCGGTGAAGATGATCCGGTGCACCTCGGCACGGTCCCGCTCCTCGGGTATGAGCACCTGCAGGCCGTGCGCAGCGAGCCGGTCGCGGTAGAAGTCCTGCTCCATGGTGTAGGCGGTCCCGAGCAGGCCGACCGTGCCCAGCCCGGTACGGGTGATCGCGCTCGCAGTGGTGTCGGCCAGGTGCAGCAGCGGGATGTGCACGGCCGCCTGGACCTGGTCGGCGACCTTGTGCATCGTGTTCGCGCAGATCAGCAGCAGCTCGGCGCCGGCAGCCTGCAGCCCTGCGGCCGCGGAGGCGAGCAC
>DATGRZ010000305.1:0-19898 GCA_035303065.1 Ruania sp. | reverse complement strand
TGCCCAGACCAGGGCGGCCACGCCGACGAACGCCAGCGGCCACCAGCCGCGCATCGGGAAGGCTGCATCGGTGGCCCAGCCGCCGAGCGCAGCGACGAGCAGGCTCAGCGCTCGAGGAGTCCACAACACAGCCACCACAGCAGGATACGTGCCTGGGCAGGAGGTCGGGACCCGAGGAGGACGCCCTGGCCGTGCGGCCGGTGAGCGCACCGACCGGCCCGTGCATCCTTCGGGCCGGAACCCCCTGCGCGGACGCCCCGTTTTCTAGTGAATGCACGGGCCCGGTCGGTGCCCGCTCCCTTGATGACCAGGAGCAGTACGGAATGTGAACATACCGGTCATCACCGGTTCCGCCAAGCAGGCAACGATGCAGGTCAACGGTGTCCGTGCAGGTCAGAGCGGATGGAATCGGAGCAAGATTCTTGCTGTCCTCGGCGTGTCGGGTGGCGTGTCGAGCAGCAGGTGTGCTGCCCCCTCTCAGGTGCCGTAGGCGACGATGCCGCGACGCACCGCCGCCAGCGCTCGCCGGGCAGTGCGGCGCAGCGCCGAGGACGGTGCCGCGGTCGCGATCTGGTCCAGCAGGTCGATCACCTGCCGGCTCCACCGGACGAAGTCACCGGCGGCCAGGTCGCCGGCGTCCAGCACGTCGGTCAGTGTCCCGCCGCGGGCCCACACGTGCATCGGCCGCACCAGCCCGAGATCCACCGGCTGAGCCCGGCGCACCCGGTGCTCACGCTCCAACGACTCCAGGTGCCGGGAGATTCGCCGAGTAGCGTGCACCGCCAGCGCCAGCGGGCCGTCCGGAGGTCCGGGCGGCATCGGGAGCTCACCGGTGTCGTCGGAGCGGGAGGCGAAGACCACGATCGAGACCACTGCAGCGAGCCCCGCAGGATCGAGGTCCGCCCAGGCGTCCTGACGCAGGCACTCGGCCAGCACCAGGTCCTTCTCGCAGTACAACCGCCGCAACCACTCCCCCTGCGGGGTCACCTGCAGCCCGTCACCGTCACCGCTCAGGTAACCCAGCTCGCTGAGCAGCTGGCACACCCGGTCGAAGTCCCTGGCGATCGAGGAGGTGCGGCCCTCGATCCGGCGCATCAGCTGGGCGTGCTCAGCGGCCAGCTTCTCCCGTCGTCGAGCCCAGCGCAGGTGCTCCTCGCGGTCGGCGCAGCCGTGGCACGGGTGGTGCCGGAGGCGTTCCCGCAGGCTGGTCAGCTCACCGTCGGTGCCCGCTGCGCTCGGCGGGCGGGACGCCGACTCCGGTTCGGCAGCCCCGAGCGCGTTGCGCAGCGAGGCGGCCAGGTCCCGCCGCTCCTGCGGCCGCCTGGGGTTCACGTGCTTGCCGATGCGGATGTGCCCCCACCGGTCGGTGCCGTAGGGCAGGTCCGCAGCCGTCAACCTCGCCTGCCGCGCCTCGGTGGTCAGCACGTGCAGCAGCGGCCCCTCCAGCCCGGGGTCCTCCGGGGTGGTGAGCACCAGCGCGAACCCGGCGCGTCGCCCGTGCGGGATCTGGATCACGTCACCGCGGCGCAGCGAACGCACCAGGTCTGTGGTGGCCTGCCGGGCGGCATGAGAGCGTTCCTTGGCCAGCTCCTTCTCCCGGGCGGAGATCTGCGTGCGCAGCTCCAGGTACTCCTCGATGTCTCCCAGGTGGCAGGTCATCGCCTCGGCGTACCCCTCCAGCGCCTCGGTCATCGAACGCGCCTGGCGGGCCAGCCCGACCACCGACCGGTCCGCCTGGAACTGGGCGAAGGAGGTCTCCAACGTCTCCCGCGCCCGGCTGAACCCGGTGGTGGCGATCAGGTTGACGGCCATGTTGTAGGTCGGGTGGAAGCTGGACCGGAGCGGGTAGGTGCGGCGGCTGGCCAGTCCCGCCACCGCTACCGGATCGATCCCGCTGGAGTAGAGCACGACGGCGTGGCCCTCCACGTCGATGCCGCGCCGCCCGGCCCGCCCGGTCAGCTGGGTGTACTCCCCCGGGGTGATGTCCGCGTGCCCGCGACCGTCCCACTTGGTCAGCTTCTCCAGCACCACCGACCGGGCCGGCATGTTGATGCCCAGAGCCAGCGTCTCGGTGGCGAAGACCACCTTGATCAGCCCGGCGGCGAAGAGTGCCTCCACGGTCTCCTTGAACACCGGCAGCAGGCCGGCGTGGTGCGCCGCCACCCCCGCCAGCAGGGCCTCACGCCACTTCCAGAAGTCCAGCACCCCCAGGTCCTCCCGGGGCAGGTCGGCGCTGCGGCGCTCCACCTCCTCGGCGATCTCCCGGCGCTCGGCTTCGGTGGTCAGCGTGATGCCGTGCGCGAGCACCTGGTCGGCGGCAGCCTCGCAGCCGGCGCGGGAGAAGATGAACACGATCGCCGGCAGCAGGCCGGCACGGTCGAGCCGGTCCACCACCATCGGCCGCGGCGGGGTGCGCACGATCCGGTGCCGGCGCATCGGTGGTCTGGCCCGCCCGCGACCCCGGCGCCCGCCCGTGGGGGCGCGGTTCACGCTGCGCTCCGCGGACCGGATCGCCTCCACCAGGTCCGGGCTGATCGGCGGGTTGGTGCCCGGGCGGGTCGGGTCCACCCGGGAGGAGTACAGGTCGAGCACCTCCCGCCCCACCATCACGTGCTGCCACAGCGGCACCGGCCGCACCTCGGAGACCACCACGGCGGTGTCACCACGCACCTCGGTGAGCCAGTCGCCGAACTCTTCGGCGTTGGACACCGTCGCCGACAACGAGACCAGGTGCACGTCGTCAGCCAGGTGCAGGATGACCTCTTCCCACACCGGCCCACGGAACCGGTCGGCGAGGTAGTGCACCTCGTCCATCACCACATAGCCCAGGCCCCTCAGCGTGGCCGAGGAGCTGTACAGCATGTTCCGTAGCACCTCGGTGGTCATCACCACCACCGGTGCCTCACCGTTGATGGTGACGTCGCCGGTGAGCAGACCCACGTTCGCGGCCCCGTGCACCTCGCGCAGGTCGGAGTACTTCTGGTTGCTCAGCGCCTTGATCGGGGTGGTGTAGAACGCCTTCCGGCCGGTGGCCAGCGCCAGCGCGATGGCGAACTCCCCCACCACGGTCTTGCCAGCACCGGTGGGCGCGGCGACCAGCACGTCCCGGTCGGCCTGCACCGCCTCGCAGGCCTGCACCTGGAAGTCGTCCAGCTCGAAGTCCAACGCCTCGCGGAACTGGCCCCACGGGGTCCGGGCCTCCGCCTGGCGACGGGTGAATGCGGCATACCGTTCGGCGGGTGAGGACATACCCCCCAGCCTAGGTCTGCGGCGTGAGCAGCCGCAGCGCCCCAGGTCGCAGGCGCGCCCGGAGCGGCAACCGACCGAGCAGCTCACCGTCGGCGTAGACCGGTGGGGGACGCCGTCGACCGAGCAACGGCTCCAGCACCACCTCCCGGGCGCGCAGCACCTCCACCCGGGCCGAGCGCACGTGCGTACCCCGGTAGAGCGTGGGGAACAACCGCATCAGCTGCGCCCTGCCCATGGCGTGGCCGATCACCACGTCCATCCAGCCGTCGTCCATCTGCGCGTCCGGGGCGATCCGCATGCCACCACCGAAGCTGGGGGCGTTCGCCAGGGCCACCAGCGAGGCCTCCTGCTCGCGCACCACACCGTCGATGGTCAGCCGGTACCCGTAGGGCTGGAAGACGCTCAGCTCAGCGACGGTGCCGCGCACGTACCGGCCGCCGCCGCGGGGCCACCGGTAGGCGTTCGCCCGGTGATTCACCGCGGCATCGATCCCGGCGGAGAGCACGCACGCGGTCCACTCCACCGCGGTCGGGTCCTCCAGCTCGTCCGGCTCGAGCGCCGCGCTACCAGCGGCGCTACCGCCGGCGTCGGCATCCTCAGCACCGGGAGCGTGCACCCGGGTGGCGATCGCATCCACCACCCGCGGCGCACCGTGCAGCGCGCCGAGCAGGTCGGTCACCGCCTGGTGCACATCATGCTCTGCCAGGCCCAGAGTGCGGGCGAGGTCGTTGCCGCTGCCGAACGGGACGATGCCCAGCGGCACCGTCGTCCCGGCGACCACGTTCACGCCCAGGTGCACCATCCCGTCCCCGCCGACCACCACCAGCGCGTCCAGCTCCCACAGGGCGTCCCGTCCACGGGCGAGCGCCTCGGCGGCAGTGCTTGCGCTGAGGTCGATCACCTCGTGCCCGCTGCGGCCGAGCAAGGCGAGGGTGTCCCGGCCGCCGTCGTCGGCGCGCCCGTGCCCGGCGGTCGGGTTGATCAGCACGCCCAGTCGGCTCATGCGGCCCAGACTAGCCAGGTAGCCGGCGCCAACGTCACGAGGATCCGGGCACCGGTGCCCGGATCCTCGTGACCTTGTGGGAGCCGGTGTCTACTCGCCCGCGGCGCGCAGCTTCTTCGCCACCCGGCGGTCGTTCAGCAGACAGAGGCCCACAGCGGCGAAGTACAGCGCCACGATCGGCAGCGACATCATGATGAACGTCACCGCATCGGCCGTGGGCGTGGCCAGCGCGGCGAGCACGACGATGATGATCACCGCCCAGCGCCAGCCCTTCAGCCAGGTGATGCCCTTCACCAGGCCGAGGAAGTTCAGCAGCACCAGGATCAGCGGCAGCATGAACGCGAAGCCGAAGATCAGCAGGAACTGCATCACGAACTTCAGGTACGTGGTGACGTCGATCAGCGCCGAGGACGTCTCCCCGTCCGGCACGAACTGGGTGAGCAGCAGGAAGGTGTTCGGCAGCGCCGTCCAGGCCATGAAGATCCCACCAGCGAACAACGGCACACCGGCGCCGATCACCACGATCGCCCACTTGCGTTCGTTGCGCTTCAAGCCTGGGGCCAGGAAGGCCCACAGCTGGTAGATCCACCAGGGACTGCTCACCAGCAGCCCGAGGAACGCGGCCACCCGCAGCTTGATGTCGAAGCTGGCCGCCACGTTGGAGAAGTTCAGGGTCGCGTCGATACCGCGTTCCCGCAGGTCGGCGACCGGGACCTGGAGCAGCTCATAGACGGGGTCGTAGAGGAACCAGCCAACGATGGCGCCGACGAGGATGCCCGCGCACGCCAGCATCAGACGCTTGCGGAGCTCACGGAGATGGTCCCCGAGAGGCATCCTCCCCTCGGGGTTGGAACGTGAGACCACTGCCGTCAGGTAGTGGTGGTGTCGTTACGCTGCTCCGGGGTCGGCTGGGGTGCCTCGGTGGGCTGGGCGTCAGCTGCCGACTGGGGTGCCTGGTTGGGCTGTGCGGGCGGAGCCTGCTGGGGCTGGGCCTGCTGGGGCTGGGCCTGCTGGGCCTGCGAGGTGGACTGCTGCGGAGTGGCCGTCTGGTCCTCGTGCAGCACTGTCTTCGCGTCGGACAGGTCAGTGTCGTCCTGCAGCTCCTTGATCTCCTTCTTGAAGACCTTGAGCGACTTGCCGACATTGCCGGCGATGTCCGGCAACCGGCTCGCGCCGAAGAGCAGCAGCACCAGCCCGATAATCACGATCCAAAAGACTGGATTCTTCAGCATCTGCATTTCCTCCGTGAAATCCCGTGGCCGTCGACGTTCAGAACGGCAGCCCGATCGCCCGCCACCGTTCTAGCGTACGCGATCGGCGGGCACGAACTCGCGCTGCGCGGGCAGCCAGATTGTCCCGTCGGCGTTGCCGCCAGGCCTCCCGCTGCGCCTCGGAAGCACTCAGGTGCGGGGTGAACGTCTGGGAGCGCACCTGTTCGTCCAGCTCCGCCATGGTGGCCTCCAGGTGCTCGAACACCTGGCTGCTGCGGCTCACCTGCGCCATCAGTGCCTTGAAGTGACGCCACAGGTGCAGGGCGAGCAGCACGGCGCAGGCGACCGCACCGAGCACGAGCACCGTCCACACCGCGAACCACACCATGGCATCAGCCTAACGGTGGCAGCGGGCTCGTCTCGTCCGCCTCGTCCAGACCGGCCGCCTGGTAGGCGCCCAGCGCGGCGCGGGCGCGCTCGGCGATCCCGGTGGCCACGTCCGCAGGTTCCACTGCGAGCACGTCCTCTGCGATGCCGAGCACCAGGTGGTGCAACCAGGCCAGGTCCAGCACCGCCAGCTCGACGGCGAAGCTCGCCTCACCGGTGTCGCTCACCGCGGTCACCGGGTACTGTTCGGCGACCCACCGGGCCGGGGAGGCAAGCACCAGCCGCACCTGCCAGGGTGCCTCGGTCAGCTCGGGCTCGGTGTCGGACCTCAGCGGCACCTCCGGGTGCTCCGCCGCCGGCACACCGGCCTGGGTGAGCTCCAGGATGCGGTCCAGCCGGAACTGCCGCACGGCCTGGGCCCGGTAGCACCAGCCCACCAGCAGCCACCGCGTGCCGTCGGTGAGCAGCTGCAGCGGGTCCACGTCCCGCTCGCTCACCACGTCGGCTGCGGAGACGTACCGCAGGTGCAGCCGCTGACCGGCGACCAGCGCCGCCCGGATCGCGGTGAGGCGCTCGGCCACCAGCTCGCCAGCCTCGTCGGGGCCGGCCACCCGCACTGCTTCGGCGGACCGGGCGGCGGCCCCGGCAGCCTCGGTGAGCTTGTCCATCGCCGAGGTGAGCACCGGGTCGGTGGCCAGCCCCGGGGTGACCTGCAGCGAACGCAGCGCGGTGAGCAGGGCCACCGCCTCCTGCGCGCCCAGCCGCAGCGGACGGTTCATCCCGCGGGCCTGGGTGAGGGTGAGGATGTTGCGTTCCCGGTCGTCGGCGGAGAAGTCGATCAGGTCGTCCGGCAGGTAGCCGGGGGTGCCGGAGACCCACAGCGTGCTCACGTCCTGCAGCACCCGGCCGGTGCTGATCCCGAAGTGCTCGGCCACGTCCTCCACCGGCACGCCCGGGTGGGCGTCGAGATAGGTGATCAGGGCGAGCATCTGCACCACCCGGTCACCTGCGGTCTCAGCCATCAGCCCTCCCCTCCCAGCAAGGCGGCGGCGCGCAGGCGGCGCAGCACGGCCGCACGCAGCTCCGGTGGGTCCAGCACCACCACCGCGTCCCCGTAGCCGGCCAGCTCCTCGGCGAACCGCTCGGTGTCGGTGGTCTCCAACCGGTAGGTCTCCCGACCGTCGATACCGTCGGCGTCCGCTGCAGGCTCACCTCGGGACCGCAACGCCGAGGCCCGTTCGGGCGCCAGGGCCAGGGTGACCGCCGTCGGTGGGCTGTCCGCAGGTTCAGTCTGGTCCGCAGCGGGGATCTGCACCTCGCCGACCTGCCCGACCCGGCGCACCCTGCCCACGATCCGGGACAACCGGAACTGGCGCTGCCCCTGCCGGGCGGTGTCGAACCCGACCAGGTACCAGCCCCGGTCCTTGGCGAACAGTCGCCACGGTTCCACTGTGCGTGCCTCGGTGCTGCCGGTGCTCGCGGCACGATAGGTGAACCGCACGGTGATCCGGTCCTCGATCGCCTCCAGCAGGTCCGCGAACGCGGCGTCCGGTCCGCGCACCCGTAGCGACAGGCCTGCGAACTGTCCTGGATCCGCCGCGTCGCTGACAGCGCGCAGCTTCGTCAGTCCCCGCCGGGAGTCCGCCGCGAAGGACGAGTCCTGCCAGACCTGCGCGGCCAGGGAGAGCACACCGATCTCCGCCGCGGTGAAGTCGACCGGTGGGAGCTCGTACTCCGTGGTGTCGATCCGGTAGCCGACGTCGTCCTCGTGCGCGGAGTCGGTGAGCGTGACCACTGGCAGTCCGAGGGCACGCAGCTGGTCCTTGTCGCGCTCGAACATCCGGTCGAACGCCTCGTCGGAGGTGGCGTCCGCATAACCGTTCACCGACGCTCGGATCTCTGCTTTGGTCATCCGGTGCCGGGTGTGCGTGAGCGCGATCACCAGGTCGAGCAGGCGTTCGGCCGCGGGGACGCGCTCAACCATCAGCGCTCCCCGTGCACGAGCGCCACATCGGGTGGTTCCGGCACGCCGGGGCCGTCGGCATCCCGTCTCCCGGCACGGCCTGCACCCTCCTCACGCTCATGGCCACCAGGCTAGTGGCGATAGGTTGCCCATGTGATGACTTGGCGACACGGCGTGGTCCGCTCCCTCGGCCGGTCCTGGACCGGCGCGCAGGAGCTCACCGTCCAGCTGCTCGGCGACGACGAACCGCTCGAGGTGCGGGCGCTCGCCTACCCGGACCTGGTGGGGGTGCCCTCCCCTGGTGAGCGAGTGCTGCTGAACACCACCGCTCAGCAGCGTGGGCTGGGCACCGGCGGGTACGCCCTGGTGGTGGCCCGGCCGGACCACCTGCCCAACGACCCGCCGGCCGGGCCCGGGCACATCGTCAAGGCCCGGTACACACCCCAGCAGATGATGGTGCTCGGAGTGGACGAGCAGGAGTCACCGCACCACGAGCTGCTCCGGGAAGCGGACGACCTGGCCGGGATGCCGGTGGTGGTGGCCGACCTGCACTCGGCGGTGCCCGCAGTGCTCGCCGGGATCCGGGCGGAGGCCGCGCACCGGGGCAGGGAGCTGTCCGTGGCGTACGTGATGACCGACGGCGGAGCGTTGCCGGCCTGGTTCTCCCGCACCGTGGCAGGGTTGCGCCAGTCCGGGTGGCTCACGGCCACGATCACCACCGGGCAGGCCTATGGCGGTGACCTGGAGGCGGTGACCGTGCACTCCGGGCTGCTTGCTGCGCACCTGGTCGCCCGGGCCGACCTGGTGGTGCTGGCGCAGGGCCCCGGGAATGCCGGCACCGGCACCCGGTGGGGATTCTCCGGGGTCGCTGCCGGGGAGGCGTTGAACGCGGCGGCGGTGCTCGCCGGCCGCCCGGTGGCGAGTCTGCGGATCTCCGGCGCGGACCGACGCGGTCGCCACTACGGCATCTCCCACCACAGCCTCACCACGATCGGGCGAGTGGCCCTCGCCCCGGTGGACGTCGTCGTCCCGGAGCTGGACGGTGAGCTCGGCGCCCGGGTGACCGAGCAGGCCCACAGCCTCGGTGCCGCGGAGCGAGCACGTGGCCTCGGCGTTCGGCACCGGCTGGTGCAGGTGCCCACCACGGGACTGGCCCGCGCCCTGGCCGGCTCCCCGGTGCCGCTGAGCACGATGGGTCGTAGCCTCGCCGAGGACCCCGCCCCGTTCCTATCCGCTGCCGCTGCCGGTGTCCATGCCGCCCGGCTCGTACTGGGCGACCAGAGTAGCCAGCCGGCGTGAAGCGGCCCGGGCGCGCGCGCCGTCCACGCGTTGGATGGCCATCACCGGGAACACGTGACCGTCCGCGAGGTCCAGCAGCACCCAGTCCCGCTCCCCGAAGCGCACGTTGACGATCTGTGCCCACTCCAGGTCCGCACCCCGGATGATGTTGCGTACCCGTAGCCCTTCCGCGCTGGGCACCGCCCGCACGCTGCCCATCAGATACAGGAAAGCGCTGATCAGCACGGCCAGCGTGACCACGCCCACCTGGTAGGACAGCGGCGGGTGTTCCAGCCGCTGGATCATCACCACGAACGCCACAGCGCCGCCCAGGAGCCAGACGATCAGCACGAACGAGACGATCCGCGTGGCCAGCGGCCGGAACGGCGCGTACAGGTCGGCCGGGCCGGTCGGCTCCTCGGGGTGGTACGCGGCAGGCGTCAACGAAACCTCGTCAGAGCCGGCTCGCGTGGATGGTGGTGACGATGATCGCTCGTGCACCCAGCCCGTAGAGCTGGTCCATGATCGGGTTGGTCCGCCGCCGCGGGACCATCGCCCGGACCGCCACCCAGCCACGGTCGTGCAGCGGGGAGACGGTCGGCGACTCCAGGCCCGGGGTGACGGCCACGCAGGCGTTCACGTGCTCCACCGGGCAGTCGTAGTCCATCAGGACGTACTCGTGCGCCACCAGCACCCCGTTCAGCCGCCGGTCCAGCACGTCCAGACCCGGCTTGGGTTCACCGACCGGCCGGATCAGCACCGCTTCGGAGCGCAGGATCGGTTCGCCGAACACCTCCAGCCCGGCGGCGCGCAGCGTGCTGCCGGTCTCCACCACGTCGGCGACCAGGTCCGCGACCCCGAGCTGCACCGTGGACTCGATCGCTCCGTCCAGGCGGACCACGTGCGCATCGATGCCGTGGTCGGCCAGGTGCCGGCGCACCACCACCTCGTACGAGGTGGCCACCCGCTTGCCCGCGATGTCGGCAAGGTCGGTCATCGTGCCGGCCGGGGCGGCGTAGTGGAACGTGGAGTAGGCGAAGCCGAGCGCTCGGTGCTCCACGGCCTCCACCCCGGAGTCCACCAGCAGGTCACGGCCGGTGATCCCGGCGTCGACCACCCCTTCACCCACGTACACCGCGATGTCCCGCGGCCGGAGGAAGAAGAACTCCACCTCGTTGTCCACGTCCGACAGGACGAGCTCACGGCCGTCCCGGCGTTGCCGGTAGCCGGCCTCGCGGAGCATCTGGCTGGCGGGTTCGGACAGGGCGCCCTTGTTGGGCACGGCGATTCGAAGCACGGGGTTCCTTCTCGGCTCTCCGGGCGTCAGCTGGCGTCCGGGCTGTGGTTCAGGTGTGGGACGGGCTCAGGTGGTCACAGGTGGGCGTAGACGTCTTCGAGGCTCAGACCGCGGGCGATCATCATCACCTGCAGGTGGTAGAGCAGCTGGGAGATCTCCTCGGCGGCCTCCGCATCGCTCTGGTACTCGGCGGCCATCCAGACCTCTGCCGCCTCTTCGACGATCTTCTTGCCGATGGCATGGATGCCGGCGTCCAGCTCCGCCACCGTGCCCGACCCCTCGGGGCGGGTCTGTGCCTTGTGCTGCAGCTCGGCAAACAGGTCCTCGAACGTCTTCACGCTGGAGAGCCTACTCGGCTCCGGTCAGCGCATCGGTGTACGCCTCGTCTGCTGGGACTGGTTGGTCGGTCAGACCGGCGTCGGCGAGGAACGCCGACATCTCCTCCCAGGGGCCGGTGTGCTGGCCGAAGGGTGTGCTCAGGTCGCCGTACAGGGGAACTGTCGCCTGCATCGTGGCGGACATGATCGAGCGCTGCTCCTCGGAGACTGTGCCAGGCATCGCCTCCGCGGCTGCCTCGACCCCGGCCTCCGGATCGGCGACGATGTCGGCGACCGCTCGGCCGACGGCTTGCACCACCGCGCGCAGCGCGTCCGGGCTGCTGGTCAGCAGCTCGTCGGTGGTGCCCAGACCGATCCCGACCAGCGGCACCTCTCCCAGCGGTACTGCGCGCACTGGTAGGCCGGTGGCGGCGAACTGCGGGACATCGTTGTTGCTGTAGCCCATCACCGCGTCCACGTGCCCTTCGCTGAGTGCGTCCTGCTGGGTGAATCCGATGTACTCCACCTGCACGTCGTCCTCGGTGAGGTTCGCGGCCTGCAGCATGGCGAGCAGTCCGAAGTAGGTCTCCCCGAACGGCCCCGGCACGCCCACAGTGTGCCCTTCGAGGTCTGCGGGCTCGGTGATCGGTGAGTCCTCGGGCACGATCAGGGCCACCGGGTAGCTGGTGTAGACCGTGGCGATGTCCACCACCGGGACGTCCTGGTCGCGCGCCTGCATCATCTCGTCGCCGCCGGCCACCACCACGTCCTCGGTGCCGCTGGTCAGTGCCCCGAACAGGTCCTCGGACTCGCCGTGATGGCGCAGCGTGACGTTCACGCCGGCGTCGGCGAAGTAGCCGTTCTGCTCGGCCAGGTAGAACGGTGCGAACTGCACGTTCGGCACGTAGGTCAGCCCGAGGGTGAGCTGCGGGAGATCACCATCCCCGCTGCCCCCGTCACCGTCGTCACCGGCAGTGCAGCCGGCCAGCACCACCAGACTCGCGGTCGCTGTCACCGCCGCGATCATCTCTCGTCGGGTCACCACCATCGCACTCGCCTCTCCAGAGCTCTCATCAGCAGGTAGATCCCGACCGCGGACGCGGCCAGGACGATGAGGGTGGCGAACATTCCTTCGGTGTCCGAGCGGTCCCGGTAGACCGAGAGCAGCAACCCGAGGCCCTGCCCGCCCATCACGAACTCCCCCACCACCGCACCGGTGATCGACAGGACGAACCCGTTACGTATCCCGGCCAGCAGCGACGGCAGCGCCAGCGGCGCCTCGATGGACACCAACCGCCGCCAGCTGCCGGCACCATCGAGCTGTGCCGCGCCGATGATGTCGGCGTCCAGCGTCGTCAGGCCGAGCTGGGTGTTGACGAAGATCGGGAAGAACACCAGCAGAGCGCACAGCAGTGCGATCGGGAGCTGGCCGTAGCCGAACCAGAGCACGATCAGCGGGGCCAGGGCCACCGCCGGGATTGCCTGCGATGCGGCCAGGTACGGTCCGATCGCCCGGTTCGCCCAGTCGGAATGTGCCACCAGATAGCCCAACGGCAGAGCGACCAGGAGGCCGAGCAGGCACCCCAGGAGGCTCTCGGTGAGGGTGATGAGGGCGTAGCCGAGGATGCCGTCGGTCAGCTCGAGGGCGAGCCGGCCGGCGAGATCGTTCGGCGCGGGCAGCACCCGGGGCGGAACGGCAAGGCTCACCGCCTGCCACAGCAGGATCACGATGACGGCGAAGATCACCGGGGCGGCGATGGTCGCCCGCCGCGTGGCTGCTCGCTGCATCGGCCTGCGTTCCCTTCCCCAGGTGCACACCCGGGGTCGGGACGGCGCACGGTGCGAGCCGTCCCTCGGCGCCAGGGGGTCCCGACGCCGCGTGCTACCTCCCATCCGGACTTTCACCGTCGGTCCTGGAGTTTCACCAGATCAACCGACCACCGAGGTGGCCGGGTCGCGGACTGTCACCGCCGGTTCGGACTTTCACCGACCCCGGAGCACGTTGGACTCTGCTGCCAGTATCGCACAGCAGGTCCTCCGGAGGCGGGCACGAACCTGTCATCCGCACCACACTGCGGCCCATCCGCACCACACTGCGGCGTCCTCGCCGCGGCTGCTCAGTCCCGGTAGGCGGCGGTGGCCAGCTCGCGCAGTGCCTGGATCTCGGCGTTCGGATACTCGGCGGTGTAGACCGCAGACCCGGCGACGATCATGTTCGCGCCGGCGGCCGCGGCCTCGCCGATCGTGTCTCTGGACACTCCGCCGTCCACCTGCACCCAGATGTCCCGGCCCAGTGCGGTGATCGCGTCCCGGGTGCGGCGGATCTTCGGCAGTGTGCCGGTGATGAAGGACTGCCCGCCGAACCCTGGCTCCACGGTCATCACCAGAACCATGTCGAACTCCGGAAGCAGGTCCAGGTAGGCCTCCACCCCGGTCGCAGGGCGCAGGGCGATCGCAGCGCGTGCGCCGAGGTGGCGCAGCTCTCGGGCCAGCCGCACCGGGGCGGTCGAGGCCTCCGCGTGGAAGGTGACCGACGCGGCTCCTGCTTCGGCGTAGGCGGGTGCCCAGGTGTCCGGGTCCTCGATCATCAGGTGCACGTCGGTGGGCAGCGCGGTGCTGGTGATCACCTTCTCCACCACCGGGAGGCCAAAGGTCAGGTTCGGCACGAAGTGGTTGTCCATCACATCCAGGTGCACGTAGTCGGCAGCACCGATCCGGCCGACCTCGCCGGCCAGGTTCGACAGGTCCGAGTTCAGCACGCTCGGGGAGATCAGGATCGCCATGGGGCCGAGCATACTGGCCTGTGCCTGTGCCTGTGCCTGTGCCTGTGCCGGTGGCGCGGCTGCGTCCCGGTGCGGCTACTCCCCCGTGCGCCGCAGCACTGCGCAGAACATCGCGTCCGTGCCATGCCGGTGCGGCCAGAGCTGCAGGTATGGGCCCTGCTGGTCGGTCAGCGGCGTGGTGGTCACCCCAGCCGCGATCTCGACGGCGTCGAGCACGTCGGCGGTGCCGGTGCGCTTGAGCACGTCCTCGACCACCAGGCGGGTCTCGGCCAGGTGCGGGGAGCAGGTGATATAGGTGACCACTCCCCCGGGCCGGACCGCCGCCAACGCGGAGGTGAGCAGCTCTCGCTGCAGCACCCCCAGCTCAGCGAGGTCGGCGGTCTGCCGTCGCCAGCGGGCCTCGGGTCGGCGGCGCAGCGCACCCAGCCCGGTGCAGGGAACGTCGACCAGCGCCCGGTCGAAGTGTCCCGGCAGCTCGACGCCGACCTCTCGCCCGTCGCCGGTGCGCACCGTCAGCCCGGGGAGCTTCTCCCGCACCGCCGCGGTAGAGCTGCGGACCAGCTGGGTCCGGTGCTCGGCCACCTCGTTGGCGAGCAGCTCACCGCTGCTGTCCCGCTCAGCGAGCAGGGCACCGAAGAGAGCGGCCTTGCCGCCCGGGCCGGCGCAGAGGTCGAGCCAGGTGCGGTCGCTGCCGGTCACCGGAGCCGCGGCCGCGACCAGGGTGACCAGCTGGCTGCCCTCGTCCTGGATCCCGGCACGAGCCTCCCGTACTGCCGGGATGGAGTGCGGGTCACCGGCGCTGAGCACCTGCGCGGTCGTGGTCCAGCGGCCTGGTTCGGTGCCGTGGATCTCGTCCGGCTCCACCAGCCCTGGCCGGAGCACCAGGTGCACTGCCGGGGAGGAGTTGTTCGCTTGCATCAGCTCGGGCAGGTCGTCGGCGCCCGCCGGCGTCTCGGCCAATGCTTGCCGGAATGCGCGAACGATCCATGCCGGATGCGAGCCAGTGACCGCGAGGCGCTGCGTCTCGTCGTCAACGGTGGCGCCGATCTGCACCAACCAGGTGTCAAGGTCCTGGGCGGTGACCTTGCGTAGCACGGCATTGACGAACTGTGCGGGTCCGGCGCCGATCGCCTCCCGAGCCAGGCCCACGGTCGCGGACACGGCGGCGTGGTCCGGCACCCGCATGCCCAGCAGCTGGTGCACACCGAGCCGGAGGGTGTCCAGCACCGGCGCATCGATGCTGCTCACGCCTCGATCGGCGACGGTGTCGATCACCGCGTCGTAGCGGCCGCGCAGCCGTAGCGTGCCGTAGGCCAGCTCGGTGGCGAACGCCGCGTCCCGACCGGTGATCCGGCGCTCCCGGAGCATCGGCGGCAGCACCAGGTTCGCGTAGGCATCACTCTGGTCTACAGCACGCAGAGCATCCCAGGCGGCACGACGGGCGGGATCCGCGCTGCGCACCCGCTCCCGGGGTGCCTGCCTGCTGCGCGGCGGGCGGCGATCCTGCTCGGCGCCGGGGCGGCGGCCCGTCCCGCGCCGCGCAGCGTGGTCCCCTCGACGTCCCCCCGGGCTCTGGCGAGGGGGCCGGCCCCCGCCGCGTGCACGGTCCCGGTCGCCGTGGCCGCGCGATCCAGGTGCGCTCACCGAGCCACCTCTGCTCCGCCGTCGAACGCCGCTCCGTGCTCCAGGCGTGCTCCGCGTGCCCAGTCTGTGGCCGCCATCCAGCCCTTGCCAGGAGGCGCCACCCGATCCAGCAGCACGGGGTGCGTGCCGGTGCCCACCAGCACCGACCCGTCGCTGGCACAGATCTCTCCTGGGGCCAACGTCCGTTCTTCTGCCGACAGCTGCGCATCGCGCTGCGGGCGCACCGGCCCGAGCTTGAACCTGCTGCCGCCAAGCATCGTCCAGGCACCTGGCGCCGGGGTGCAGCCGCGGATCCGGCGGTCCACCACGTGCCCGGGCAGGTGCCAGTCCACCTGGGCGTCCGCACTGGTCAACCGTGGTGCGAGGCTCACTCCCTGGGTCGACTGGGGCGTCGGATCAGCGGCCCCTGCTTCGAGAGCGTCCAGAGTAGACACGAGCAGCGGAGCACCGGCGTGCGCCAGTCGGTCGAGCAGGTCGCCACTGGTGTCCCGGGCACGGATGGTCTCGGTCATCGTGCCCAGCACCGGTCCGGTGTCCAGGCCGGCCTCGATCTGGAACGTCGTCGCTCCGGTGATCTCCTCCCCGGCCATGATCGCATGCTGCACCGGGGCTGCCCCACGCCAGGCGGGCAGCAGCGAGAAGTGCAGGTTGATCCAGCCGTGCCGGGGCAGCTCGAGTGCGGGTGAGCGGACCAGTGCGCCGTAGGCGACCACGGCCACAACATCCGCCGCCAGCGTGTTCAG
Organism: Ruania sp.; assembly: GCA_035303065.1. Classification (GTDB taxonomy): domain Bacteria; phylum Actinomycetota; class Actinomycetes; order Actinomycetales; family Beutenbergiaceae; genus Ruania. Next base: position 4,023 of record DATGRZ010000305.1, on the reverse strand, counting down.
CTGCGTGAGCGTGGCCTCCTCGTGCGGGCGGTTGGAGGTGATCACCTGGACGCCGGCTGCTTCTGCGGCGCTGTGCACCGGGCTGGGCGTCAGCACCCGCTTGCGGCCCACAGGTGCCGGTGGCCGGGTGAGCACCCCGACCACGTCATGGCTGCTGGCCAGGAGCGCCTCGAGCGAAGGCACCGCCACTGCGGGCGTCCCCGCGAACAGAACTCGCATGCGCGCAAGTCTAGAAGCAGCCGTGGTCGCCCCGGTCGGCCGGTCAGCTGGTCGCGGGCAGTGCGACCCCGAGGCTGTGCAACCAGGAACGGGCGTCCGCCGCACCGACGAACACGTGCGCCTGCCACCCTGCGGCACGCGCAGCGGCCACGTTCGGTTCGGAATCGTCGAGGAACGCCGTCTGCTCGGGCACCAGGCGGAACCGCTCCTCGGCCAGCGCGAACACCTCCGGATCGGGCTTCGCCACCCCTTCCCGGCCGGAGACCAGCACCTCCGTGATGGTGCCGATGACCGGCGCTCCTGCCGCCGCATGGTGGAAGGTCTCCGCAGCCCAGTTCGTCAGCCCGACAGTGCGCACGCCGGCGTGGCGCACATCCTCGACCAGGGCGCTCATCCCCTCCACCGGTCCGGTGAGCGAACGGTGGTAGTCGCGTAGGTAGGTGTCGAGGTGGCGGACCTCGTCGCCCAGCTCCTCGGCCACCTCCGGTCGGATGTCCGCCCAGCGGGCACCGGCGTCCAGCCGCCGGTTCACGACGGCGAAGCCCACCTTCTCCAGGAGGTCCTCCGCTTGCTCAGGGCTCAGGTGATCGGCCCACACCCGGCGAGGGTCCCAGCCGACCAGTACCTGGCCAAAGTCGAACACCACGGTGTCGATCGCAGTCATAGCACCAGCCCATCACATGGTGCAGGACGGCGGACCACGCTGGCGCCGGGCGTGTCCCCGGGCGCCAGAGGCTGGCGTCCCGGCCTCGGCGGCCGGTCGGCGTGTCAGGTCAGCCGGTCCGGGTCCATCCGTACCCGGAGCGAACCCGCCTCCTTCCGGGCACTGCGGATCGCCTGCGCGTGCACGAGCGTGCGGGCCAGTGCCGGTCCATCATCTCGAGGTGCGCGGACGAGCAGCTGCACCTGCGCCTCCTCCCCGCGCTCGGCCTCAGTCAGCTGCACGGGACCGAGCTGCACGGCATCGCCTGGCAGCTCAAGACGGCGGGCGAACGCCCGCACCGCAGAAGCATCCCCGGTGATCGCCGCCATCCTGACCAGTGGCGGGAACTCCAGCTCCGCCCGTTCGTCCAGCTCCCGGTCGGCAAAACCCGCCGGGTCCCAGCGCACCAGCGCCTGCACCGGAACCGGGGCGCCATGACCAAGGAGCATCACTCGGTGCTGGGGCCGCACCAAGGCAGCCGCACGCATCCACCGGCGCAGCGCCTCTACACCAGCAGCCAGCTCCGGCCGAGAGGACAGCACGTTCGCATCCAGCAGCAGCCCGGCCGTGTAGCCACCCTCGGCCACCGGTTCGGCCCCCGGCGTGGCGACCACCAGCTGAGGTGAGCGGTCCACGCCCGGCAACACTCCGCCGTCGGCCCCAGACGTACGCACCACCACACCGGGAAAGGCGCGACCCAGCTCTTCAGCTGTGCGCTGCGACCCGACGCGCACCGCCCGCAGACCGGTGTGCTCGCACTCCGGGCAACGCCAGTCCAGCTGCGGTCGAGCGCACCAGGAGCAGCTGGCACCGCCGCCGCCACGTTCCAGCGCGAGCGGACCGTGGCAGTGGGTGCAACGCGCGGGTGTGCGGCAGTGCGCACAGGCCACCACCGGCAGGTAGCCGGCACGAGGCACCTGGACAAGTACCGGTCCGCCCTCCAGGGCAGCACGGAGCATCCTGATCGCCACACCCGGAACCCGCGCCCGTCCGGCCGCGCCCTCCCGATCAAGATCGACGTCCGAAGGGGCCTGCACCCGTGGTGCGTGCTCGCGGACGACAGCGCGCGGTGCCTGGAGCGCACGGGCCCAGCCGTCGCGCACCAACAGCTGCGACTCCGGTGTGCGTACGAACCCGCCGAACAGTGCGGCTGCACCGGTCAGGTTCGCCCGCAGTGCGAGCACCTCCCGGATGTGCGGGTAGGGAGCGCGCGGCTCGACGTGCAGGTCGTCACCGTCGTCCCAGCACACCACCAGCCCGAGCTGTCCCACCGGTGCGAACGCGGCCGAGCGGGTGCCGATCACCACTCTGGTCTGCCCGGTGAGAGCTAGCAGGAACCGGCGATACCGGGCTGCCCGTCCCTGTTCCGCGGTGAGCACCACGTGCTCGAGGCCGGAGCTGGACATCACCTCGTGCAAGGCGTCCACGTCGCGCTGATCGGGTAGGCAGACCACGACGGTGCGGCCACTGAGGACTGTGGCAGCGGCGGCAGCGGTGATCGCGTACGCCCAGTGGGCCCCGGAGGCTGGCTGCGGCTCACCTGCTGAGCTGTCCACGCTCTGGTCACCGACAGGGCCGTTGACGCTCTGGTCACCGACAGGGCCGGTCGGCAGTGCACACCACACGGCCCGGGGTGCGTCGCCCGCCTGCAGCCGGCGGAGGAAGGCCGCGCCGCCAGGGTAGGGAGCCCAAGGTTCCGGGGAGAGTGTGGTTGTCGGTCCGGCAGCTGGATCTGGAAGAGTGCCGGGATCCTCGCGCCACTCCGGCGCGGCGACGGACGGCTTGTCGAACACGGACTTCTCGGTCTGCGCGTGCCGGGGCGGTACAGCCAGCCGGAGCACGTCCATCGTGGTGCCGGCATAGCGGGCTGCCACCTCACGAGCGAGGTCCAGCACGGGGGCGGTGAGCACCGGGACGTCCGAGACGACTCGCCGCAGCGGCGCCAGCGTGCCTCCATGTGTGGAACGCGCTGTGCGGGAGATGACGAAACCGTCTCGTTCCACCCCGGCGAACCGCACCTTCACCCGCACCCCGGGCCTGACCTGGTCCGTCTGCTGGGTCGGGATCGCGTAGTCGAAGGTGTGATCGAGGTGCGGCAGGGACACGTCCACCAGCACCTGCGCGACGCCGGCGACGTCGGATTCTGGACGGGGCGCACTGCGCACGTCCAGCAGGCTGGGCTGGTGGGTCTCGGTCACAGTGCTGATCTCATCACGAGGCACCGACGCCGTGCACACCGCATGTGGACATACGTCTCCCAGCGTTCTCTTCTGCAGGTCGATCACAGTCTTGTTTCGGCGAAAATCGATACCCAGTCGAAAAGTGCTATGGGCGGGCAGAGAATGCACCGAGCACACGCTCTAACGCCTCGTTGTCCACAGCCCCCTCGGGGGCAGGGACGCGGTGTGCTAGCGCCGACGGAGACTGGGAGGAGTCCACCGGGCGGCGACGTCGAAGGCGTATCGGAACCGAGCCGGATGTCGGTGGTCTCACATAAACTATAAGCAGTGATCGAACAGCAGTACTAGATGCGAGGTGCTGGTCGATACGGGTCCGAAGGGAGGCGAACGAGGATGACGCTGATCACCGAGGCTGGTGTCCCGGCGACTGCTGAAGAGTTGTGCGAACGGCTCGGGCAGGTTGGTGCTGAGTTGTCGGTTTTGGCGCGGTCCGCGTTCGCCACCTTCGGTCATGATGAGGCCGCTGCGGTCGCTGCCGGGGTGGAGCGGGTGACTCGGGGGGTGGAGGCTCTGCAGCAGGAGTGTGTGGGTGGTATCGAGTCGGGCAGGGCGTGGAACGAGATGGGGTATCGCTCGTTTTCTCGGTGGTGGTCGGTGCACACCCACCGGCGCCAGCACACCTCCAACGCTATGCGGTTGCTGGCTCGCGACCTGCGGGATCGGTTGCCGCTGACTGCTGCGGCGTTGCGGGCCGAGCGGCTTGGTGTTGAGCATGCTCGGGTGCTGGCTGCGTACACGAAGACGGACGCCCAGCGGGAGCAGCTGGCCGATGAGGAGATGGGTGAGGGGTTCCTGGTCGAACAGGCTGCCCGGATGGATGTGGATGTCTTCACCCGGGTGGTCAAGGCATGGGCGGTGCGG
>DATGRZ010000304.1:0-9125 GCA_035303065.1 Ruania sp. | reverse complement strand
CAGTATTCGCTGTACTCCGAGGGCATCACCGAGGAGAACTACCTGCGCGGGGTGCAGGTGGCCGACGAGGATGGTCGGGTCACGTTCACCAGCATCTTCCCGGCCTGCTACACCGGCCGGTGGCCGCACATCCACTTCGAGGTGTACTCCGCCGAGGAGGAGATCACCGAGGCCACGAACGCGATCGCCACCTCCCAGGTGGCCTTGCCGGAGGACATCTGCCAGCAGGTGTACGCCACCTCCGGGTACGAGCAGTCGGTCACCAACCTGGCCGAGGTCAGTCTGGAGGAGGACAACGTCTTCGGCGACGACGGCGGAGCCTCCCAGCTCGCGACGGTCACCGGGGACCTGGACTCGGGTCTGGCAGTGTCACTGATCGTGGGTGTGGACACCACCACCGAGCCGACCGGTGGGGCCGCACCCGAAGGTGGCCAGAGTGGTCCCGGGGGCGAGGGCGGTCCCGGGGGCGGTGAGCCCCCGTCCGGGGAGCAGCCCAGTAGGCAGGCGACCAGTGGGGAGTAGCCCGGCGACCCACCGCCGTCGGCCGGTCCCGGTGACGGCAGCCCCTGGCGGCCGATATCCACAGGCGGTACCCGCGCCATGACCGCACGGTGCTAGCGTCCCGGTAGGCCGTAGAGAGGGGCGCGGAGCATGGACCTGACCGGGGCACGGGAGCTGGCCCGAGGACTGATGGACGCACACGGGCTGCGCCGGTGGACGTTCCGGTTCGACTCCGCGAAGCGACGCGCCGGGCTGTGCCGGTACGACACGCGCGTGATCAGCCTGAGCAGGCACCTGGCGGCGTTGTACTCCACCGAGGAGGTGACCGAGACGGTGCTGCACGAGATCGCGCACGCGCTCGCCGGTCCCCGCGCCGGGCACGGACCGAAGTGGCGGCGCATCGCCAAGGAGATCGGTGCCAGCGGGCAGCGGTGCGTGGCGGCGGACGCGCCCACCGTCCCGGCCCCGTGGGAAGGCCGGTGCCCAGCCGGCCATCTGCACCAGCGGTTCCGCCGGCCCACCCGGCCGATGTCCTGCAGTCGCTGCCGACCGGGCTTCTGTGTGGAGCACCTGGTGCGCTGGCAGCTGTACGGCGAGGAGGTGGACCTGGGGCCGCGCTACCAGGCTGAGCTCGAAGCCGCCGTGGCTCGTCACCGACGGCGGAGGCTCGCCGTGTGAGCTGCGACGCCTACTGCCGCGCCGGAGGGTCAGCGCGGGACTGTGCGGAGGGACGCTGGTCCTGGGGCTGGTCCTGCTGCTGGTCCTGGGGCGTGGTCGGGTAACCGGGGTTCTGGTCGGTCTCCTTGGCTTGGCGGTCCTGCCGGAAAAGCAGCACCAGCAGCACGATCACTCCGGTCACGACGAGGACCATGCAGATGACGGCGATCAGCACGGTCACCCAGGCGAACACCTCTGCCCACCTCCAGCTCCGACGGTCCTTGCAGTCAGTCTATGGCTGTCCACCAGGACGTGCCTACTATGGCTGCAGAGGCGAACGACTATGGAGCACCGAAACTCCCGGGCTGCCCGGGCCGAGCAGGCGTCCCGCTTCGAGCGTGTGGACGCGGCGATGGCTGCCGTGCGCCGAGAAGGGTTCCTGCCGCAACGGTGGCGGCGGGAAGCGCACCTGGACCAGCCGTTCGAGCTGGTCGCGGGTCAGACCTGCTCGCAGCCGACCACGGTGCGGGCGATGCTCGCCCTGCTCGACCCACAGAGCGGCGATGCGGTGCTGGACGTGGGCAGCGGCTCCGGCTGGACCACTGCGCTGCTGGCTCACCTGGTCGGGGCCACCGGCACTGTGCACGGGGTGGAGCTACGCGAGGACCTGGCCGCATGGGGCGGACAGAACGTGACCGATGCGAGAATGCCGTGGGCGCAGGTGCACCAGGCAGAGCCCGGCGTCCTCGGCTGGCCGGCGGCGGCGCCCTACCAGCGCATCCTGGTCTCCGCCGAGGCCACCGAGGTGCCGGCGCAGCTGACCGACCAGCTGGCCGAGGGTGGCCGGATGGTGCTGCCGGTGCACGGCACGATGACCGTGGTGGAGCGTCACGACGGCACCGCAGCCGTGGTGCGGACCGCCGGCAGCTACCGCTTCGTCCCCCTCCGCTGACCCCGGGTGACCATTTCGACGAGCAATTTCGGCCCTGGGGTAGGGCCCTGGGGGTGGGGGTAGCGTGAGTGGGTGATCTCCCGCTTCCAGGTCGTGCCTGCCGCGTACGTGCTCTGCTGCCGAGACGGCGCCGCTGGCACCGAGGTGCTGCTGCAGCTACGGACGAACACCGGCTACCGGGACGAACACTGGGCGTGCGCAGCCGCCGGGCACGTGGAGGCCGGCGAGTCGGTGCTCGCCGCTGCGGTGCGTGAGGCTGCCGAAGAGCTCGACATCACCATCACAGCCGCGGACCTGGTCCCACTGACCACGATGCACCGCACGCACGGCAACGGCCAGCCGATCGACGAACGTGCCGACTTCTTCTTCACCTGCCGCAGCTGGTCCGGCACTCCGCGCACGAGGGAACCGCAGAAGTCCGGCGGGCTGGACTGGTACCCGCTGACGGCGCTGCCGCAGCCGGTGGTACCGCACGAGCTCGCTGTGCTCGAGGCGCTGCGCACCGGGACCGTGCCGCCGATCCTCACCCACGGCTTCGAGACCGTGAGACGCTGACCTGACCGTGAGACCCTGACCGGCGATAACTCGCTGTCGTAGCACCCTCGCCCGCGGATGGTGTGTGCCTTCATCGCCGAGGGAGGCGCGCGATCCCCTGACCGCCAACCCCCTTCGCAGCGTCAATAGAACCCGGTCACCCGTGCCCGATCTTTAGTGACCTTGCGGAGAGGGAGGGGCAGCGGGGTCAGCGCGCTGCGCGGGCGAGCACCTCGAGCACGTGCTCGTAGTCGCGGCCGGTAGCCCGGGACATGCCCATCTCGCAGGTGCGGTTGCAGGAGACGTACGCCCCGAACCGGCCCCGCCCGGACTCCAGGTCGGCGATCTCGGCGGCCTCGACCTCGGTGGCCCCAGCGGTCAGCTCCGGGTGCAGCATCCCCCGGTCGCCGGCGAAACCGCAGCACCCCCACGATGTCGGCACGACCGCCTCCTGGGCAGCCGCCTGCGCCACTGCGACCAGGTCGTCCTCGATGCCCAGGTGCTCAGTGGAGCAGGTCGGGTGCACGACCAGCGAGTCCACTGTGGCCGTCTCGTCCACCTCGAGGATCGGCAGCACCCGGCGACGCACGAACGTCACCGCGTCCAGCACCTCCCACTCGGAGAACAACGTCGCCCGGACCGGGTCCAGGTGCGCGGCCAGGTCGGTGAGCCCCTGGGTGCAGGAGGAAGCGTCGCAGACCAGTGGCACCGGCGGGGCACCCGCGGGCCGGTCGGCCACCGCCTGCTGCATCGCATCCACCACCTGGCGTGCCATCAGGTTGTGCCCGTCGGTGAACCCCTTCGAGGACCAGGGCGTGCCGCAGCACAGACCGTCGATCCCGGGCAGGAGCGCTACCCGCAGGCCGGCCTTCTCGCACAGCTCCAGGAACGCTCGCGCGGCCCCCTGGCCACCGCCCCCGGGACCGAACATGGCGCCGGTGCAGGACGGGAAGAACAGCACGTCGGCCACGCCATCTGAGCCAGGTGAGCGGGACCGACCCGGGTGGGCTTCGCCGTCCCCGGCCCCGAGCAGATCGGACCGGCGTGCCCCCGGCCCGGGCAGGTCCGCCCCGACCTGCGGCAGCCACTCCGGGTCCACGACCTTGCGTAGTGCGGCCGTGGCGCCGGTGAGCACGGCGGAGGGGACCACGTCAGCGATCGTCAGCCCAGCGCGCAGCCCGGCCCCGACCGGCCCCCACCCTGCCGCCGCCACCGACCCGGCGCGCTGCGTGAGCCGCCCGTGCCGCTCTGCGCGGAAGTGTTTCATCACTGCGCCGGTGTCGATGCCCACCGGGCAGGCCAGTGCGCACAGCGAGTCGGCGGCGCAGGTGTCCACTGCGTCGTAGTCGAACGCCTCCTCGATCGACGCCCGGGTGCCCGGGGCCGCTGTGGCCGCCGTGCGCATCAGGGCGATCCGCTGCCGCGGTGTAGTGCTGGTGTTCCGGGAGGGGCAGACGGGCTCGCAGAAGCCGCAGTCCACACAACGGTCGACGGCGGCGCTCACCTGGGGTACGACCTTCAGGTTGCGCAGGTGGGCACGTGGGTCCTCGTCCAGCAGCACACCGGGGGCGAGGATGCCGCGCGGGTCGCAGAGGTTCTTGACGGCGGACATCACCTGATAGAGCTCGTCACCGAACTGGCGGCGGACGTAGGCGGACATGATCCGTCCGGTACCGTGCTCGGCCTTCAGGGTGCCGTCAGCGCCGAGCACCAGGTCCACCATGTCCTCGGTGAACGCCTCGTAGGTGGCCAGCTCGGCCGGGTCGTCCAGGCGGGGGGTGATCATGAAGTGCAGGTTCGCGTCCCGGGCGTGGCCGAAGATGACCGCATCGTCGTACCCATGCCGGTGCAGCAGGTCGCCGAGATCGCGGACAGTACCGGTGAGCGCCTCCGGTGGCACCGCGATGTCCTCGAGCAGGTTGGTGGTCCCGGTCGGGCGGGCACCGGCGACTGCGGCGTACAGCCCTTTGCGCACCACCCACAGCGAGGCGCGGGCGGCACCGTCCCGGGTGAGGTCGGCGGGTGCGGCCAGCGGCAGGGTGTCGATCACCGGGCGCAGCGCCTCGGTCTGCTCGGCCAGCTCGGCCTCGTCGGTGGTCTGCAGCTCCACCAGCAGACCGGTGTGGTCGGTGACCTGCATCTGCTGCAGTGTGTCCGGGGCAGCGGGCAGCGCTTGGGCGACCCGGAGCGCCTGGGCGTCCATCAGCTCCACCGCCCGGGCGCCTGCGCCGAGCAGCGCGGGCAGCGCTTCGGTGGCGGCGCCGATGTCCTCCAGCATGAGCAGGGTGGTGGCGCGGGCGGTGGGCAGCGGGACGGTGCGCAGCACCACGGAGGCGATGTAGCCGAGGGTGCCCTCAGAGCCGACCATCAGGTGGGCGAGGATGTCCGCTGGCTGGTCATGGTCGAGCAGGGAGTTCAGCCCGTAGCCCATCGTGTTCTTCATCGAGAACTGGTGCTCGATGCGTCTGCGCAGCGTGGTGTCGGCACGGACCTGGTCGCGCAGCCGGGCCAGACCGCGGTGCAGCTCCGGTTCCAGGCGGGCCAGCGTGGCGTCAGCATCCGGTGCGGCGGTGTCGATCACCGTGCCTGAGGGCAGCACGTAGACCATCGAGTCCAGGGTGCGGTAGGCGGTGGCGGTCACCGACGAGGTCATCCCGGAGGAGTTGTTCGCCACCACGCCGCCGACGGTGCAGGCGATCTCGCTGGCCGGGTCCGGGCCGAGGCACCGGCCGTACCGCGCGAGCATCGCGTTCACCCGGCGCAGCACCGCCCCGGGCTGGCAGCGCACCCGCGCACCGTCGTCGAGGATCTCCACCCGCTGGAAGTGCCGGCGGGTGTCGATCAGCACCCCGTCGGTACCGGACTGCCCGGACAGCGAGGTGCCGCCGGCGCGGAAGGCGACCGGCAGCCCGGCGCGGTGCGCCGCGGTCAGGGCCGCGACCAGCTCGGCCAGGCTGCCCGGGGTGACGACGGCCCGTGGGGTGAGCAGGTAGTGCGAGGCGTCGTGGGACATCCGCGCCAGGTCGGCTGGCGCCGTGCTCCACCCCTCCGGCGCCACCACCGCCTGCAGCGCGTCCAGCTCGTCGGGGCGGCCGAGATCAGCGGTGCGGCCGAGATCGGCGGTGCGGCTCATGGTCATCGAGCCTAGCTCGGACCGCCCGGCGGGCTGAGGACGCATCCTCTGGGAGGTTGTCCGGAGACGTCGGGCACTGCGCACCTGGACGGGTGGGCAGAACTCCCCCTCGCCGCGCGGCTCGCGCTTTGCCACAATGGCAGCACCGCTAACTTTGGAGACATCTTGTCCTATCCCCCAAACCAGCCCGACCCGCAGGGGCCCGGCTACTCTCAGCCCAGTCAACCAGGCCAGCCCGGTCAGCCTTACGGTGGCCAGGCTCCGCAGCAACCGGGTGGTTACGGTCAGCCCGGCGGCTACGACCCGTCCGGCGGCTACGGCCAGCCGGCTGACACCCCGCCGGGAGCACCGCCCTACGGGCCTCCCGGTCAGACCCCGATGGTCCCCGGCCAGTACGGTGCCCCCGGCGCCTATGGCGGCGGGTATGGGCAGGGGGTCGCCATGCAGCGGCCCGGCACCGTGACCGCTGGTGCGGTCCTGACCTTCATCGGTTCCGGTCTGCTGGTCCTCATCGGCCTGCTGGTGATGATCCTTGGCGCCGCCGGAAGTGCAGCGCTCGCCGAGGCCCTCGGTGACATGACCGGGTTCGCCACTGCCGCGTTCGTGATCGCCGGCATCGTGGTGATGGTGCTCGGTGCGATCCCGCTGGTGCTCGGCATCTTCGCATTCAAGGGTTCCAAGGGCGCGCTCGTCGGGCTGACCATCGTCGGTGGCCTGTACGTGCTGCTCACTCTGGGGTCGATGTTCAGCGACTCCGGTGACGCGACCGGGTTGGTGGGTGTGCTCTGGGTGGTCGGAGCGACGGTGCTGTTCTGGACCGGCCGAGCCTGGTACGACGCACCGCACCGCGCCTGACCGGCACGCTGCTGCGGCGCCGCCCGGCGTCGCAGCAGCGGTGTTCCCGACCCGAGGTGCCACCATGTCGTCCGACCCATCGAACCCGTCAGCACTGCACCAGGTTCCCGGAGCCACTCTCGCCGGTGCGCTGCTCACCTGGCTGGCAGGCGCATTCGTCGCCCTGCTCGGCCTGGCGCTGCTGATCGCCACCAGCACCGGGGCCACCGGTCTCGCCGGAGCGATCGCTGCTGTGACCTCGGTCGGTAGCGGGGTCGACGACACCCCGTACCCGGCGGCGTGGGTGGTGCTGGTCCTGACCGGTGCGGTGCCCTCCGCATTGGCCGTGCCGGCCGTCAAGGGATCCCGCGCAGGCCTGGTCGCTCTGACGATCCTCGGGGCGCTGTACGTGGTACTGGTGTTCGTGGCCCTCGGCCTGGACCATGCCTCACCCGCGTTGCTGTTCGGACTGCTCTGGGTCGGTATCGCAACCGCACTGTTCTGGCTGGGTCAGCACCGGGACGGCGGCACGGCGAGCTCCCCGGCTGCGTCCACCCGCCGACCGGCACAGGTCGCTGGGGGTGCTGGGCTGCTCGGTCTCGCGGGAGTGCTCGGCGTCGTGCTCGGCGGCCGGATGATGGGATCGGGCCTGTCCGCCTCCCTGCACCCGGATCCGGCTCGGGTCTTCGGGGCGTTCGACCTGCACTTCGGGGTGATCGTCGCAGCCGTCGGCGCGATCGTGCTGGTGCTGGCCGTGACGGCCTTCCTCGGCTCGATGGACATGCTCGTCGCCCTCACCGTGGTCTGCGCCCTGCTGGCGTTGCTCACCCTGAGCGTCGCGATGTCCGGCGCCGACGGGGCGGCCGGGGCACTCGTCCTGGTCGTCGCCGCGTGGTTCGGCACCGGGATCGCGCTGCTGTGGTCCCGCACCAGCCGGCACTGGTACCGCCAGCAGCGCCGCTAGCTGCCGGAGAGGACGACCTCGACCAGCTCGTCGGCCGCCTGCGCCGTGTCATATCCCGGGTCCTGCAGGCTCTCCGCGACGATCCCGTCGATGGCGCCGCCGATGATGATCGCGCGGTTGCGTGCTTCGGCCGGAGGACACACCCCCGCCAGCTGCAGCAGATCGGCGAGCGGCTGCCACCGCTGCGAGCGCTGGTGCTCGCCCACACCGTGGCTCATCGCCTCGATCAGCATCCGGGTGTGCCGCGGATGCTCACGCAGGTGTCCGATCGTGCTCCGGACGTAGGCTGCCGGACGGTCCGCGGGAGCGGCTGCCTCGACCGCTCGGGCCACCTCGTCGGTGAGGGCTGCGAGAGTGTGCTCGTACGCTGCCTGCACCAGGGCGTCCTTGGTGCTGAAGTGGTAGAGCACGGCCGCCTTGGAGATGCCGGCGCGGGCAGCGATGCGCGACAGCGACGCGCCACCGTATCCCTCGTCGGCCACCAGCTCGATGGTCACCGCAACCAGCTGTGCCCGCCGGGCGCGCTCGGTGAACGTGCCACCACCCGACGACGTCGTCGAGAAATCCGTTGTCATACCACCGGAGCCTACCGTACGGTGAGTAAACTGACCGATCGGTGAGGAGCACTGATGGCTGACGAACGACCAGAGCCCACCGGCACCGAGGCATCGGCCGCTGCGGAGAGCTCTCCGGCCACCAGCCGGCGGCCGCGTCGGCGCCGCCGGCTGCGGATCACTTTCGTCGTGCTCGCAGTGCTGGCGGTGGTGGCCGCGTTCGCCCTGCGCACCCCGTCGCCGGTGGGCCACTGGGACGACGCCGCGGGCCAGGACCGGTATCTGGCCGCCTACGCGCGCGCCTTCGAGGACCTGCCCGAACCTGACGAGACCCGGGACGTGCGCACCGACTACGGCATGGTCCGGGTATACCGGTTCGACGGCACGGGGTCGGCCGAGGCCCCGATGGTGCTGCTGCCCGGCACCGCGTCCGGGGCACCGGTGCTGGCGGACAACCTGCCGAGCCTGCTGGAGCTGGGCGACGTCTACCTGATCGACCTGCTCGGCGAGCCGGGACGCAGCATCCAGGAGCGCCCGATCACCAGTGCGGCGGACCAGGCGGCCTGGCTCGACCAGACCGTCGCCGCCCTGGCGGAGGACACCGTCCACCTGGTCGGGCTGTCCATCGGCGGCTGGACGGCGGCCAACCTTGCGCTGCACTCCCCCGCCCGGGTCGAGACGCTCACCCTGATCGACCCGGTGCACGTGTTCGACGGCATGCCGGCCGAGACGATCGTGCGCTCCATCCCGGCAGCATTCAGCTGGCTGCCGAAGTCCTGGCGGGACAGCTTCAGCTCCTACACCGCCGGCGGCGAGCCGGTGGAGGACGTACCGGTGGCGCAGATGATCGAGGCCGGGATGCAGCACTACCGGATGAAGCTGCCGCAGCCGGAGCAGATCAGCCCGGAGCAGCTCGCCTCGCTGGAGATGCCGGTGCTGGCGTTCATCGCCGGGGAGTCGGTGATGCACGACCCACCGACCGCCACCGCGACCGCC
>DATGRZ010000303.1:0-6115 GCA_035303065.1 Ruania sp. | reverse complement strand
GGGATCGGTGACTACACCGCTGCCGCGGTCGCGGCCTTCGCCTACGGTCGGCGCGCAGTGGTGCTGGACACGAACGTGCGCCGGGTGCTGGCCCGGGCCGTGGCCGGCCACGCGCTGCCACCGCCCTCACCGCGTCGGTCCGAGGTCGAGCTGGCCGCTGCACTGCTTCCCGACGACGGCGCAGCCGCCGCACGCTTCAGCGTCGCCGTGATGGAGCTGGGCGCCCTGGTCTGCACTGCGCGCTCACCGGGGTGCGAGCAGTGTCCCCTGGCCAGCCGGTGCGCCTGGGTGGCCGCCGGGCGGCCCGCCGATGCTCACGCCCAGAAACGGCGCACCCAGGCCTGGCACGGCACCGACCGGCAGGCACGAGGTCGGGTGATGGCGGCACTGCGCGAGCGGGACCACCTGGCCGTTGCCGAGGTGGCCGACCTGTGGCCGCACACCGCACAGCGGGAACGCATCCTGGCCGCCCTGGTGGCCGACGGCCTGGCCGCCGCGGAGACCGACGACGACGGGGTACCGCTCGCCTACCGGCTACCAGCCGACGAACCACGCTGAGACGGGGATTGCGGTGTGCGTCACCGCACCGCTACGCTGCTGCATGTTCATGCAAAGGCGCGTAGATACTCTCGCGCACCACACCAGACCGGGGAGAAGCGGTGTCGGAGAAGAACCAAGGCAGGATGGACCAGAGCGTGGGGGCCGGGTTCTCCCGGCGGCGGGTGCTCGCGGCGGGCGTCGCCGCAGGCCTGGGCACCGCAGCGGGCGCAGTGCCGGCAGCGGCCGCCTCGTCCGGAGCTTCCGGACCCGCGGTCCCCGCCCGCAGCGGGCAGGACGAACGCTTCCCCGGCCCCTGGCAGCGGGGACTGCTGCAGCCGACGGAGAACGGGCGCTTCCTGCAGCACGAGGACGGCACACCGTTCTTCTGGACCGCCGACACCGCCTGGCTGCTGCACAAGCTGTCCCGGGAGGAGGTCCGCCAGTACTTCGAGAACCGGCAGGAGAAGCAGTTCAACGTAGTGCTCCTGCAGGTCGTCCCGGCCAGCCTGGAGTACCAGGACTACTACGGGAACACACCGTTCCTGCGCGACAACGTGCGCCGGCCGAATCCTGCCTACTGGGACCACATCACCCACATGGTCGAGGAGGCGGCCCGGGCCGGGATCTACATGGCGATGAACGCCGTCTGGCGCAACATCGTCAAGGACGGGCTGATGGACGCCCGGGACGCCGGCTGGTACGGCCGGTGGCTGGCCCGGCGGTACAAGGACTACCCGAACATCGTCTGGCTGATCGGCGGCGACTCGGTCGGCTCGCAGCAGATGGACGTGTGGCTCAGCCTGGCGGAGGCCATCCGGCGCGAGGACCCGCACCACCTGATGACCTTCCACCCGAACGGCCGGTTCTCCTCCTCCACCTGGTTCCACAACGAGTCCTGGCTGGACTTCAACATGTTCCAGTCCGGGCACCGCAACTACGAGCAGACCTATGAGGGGGTCTCGCCCACCTACGACAGCATCGACGTGCCGACGTACTGGAAGGCCGAGGACACCTGGATGTACGTGCACGAGGACTACTCCCGCTACCCGGCCAAGCCGACCCTGGACGGCGAACCGAGCTATGAGCACGTGCACCAGGGCCTGCACGACTTCTCCACCCCGTTCTGGGACGATGCGGACACCCGCCGGTACGCGTACTGGTCGGTCTTCGGCGGCTCCTGCGGGCACACCTACGGCAACGGTGGCGTGATGCCGATGCACGTACCTTCCGACGGGCCGGTGAACGGCTACGACGTGTCGGAGTACTGGTACGAGACCATGGACGACCCAGGTGCGGGGCAGATGCAGCACGTGAAGAACCTGATGCTCTCCCGCCCATACTTCCACCGCATCCCGGGACCCACGCTGGTCGACGGGGACCCCGGGTTCCGGCACGACCGGGTGGTGGCGACCTACGCGGAGGAGTACGCCTTCGCCTACATCCACACCGGCCGGTCCTTCTCGCTGAAGCTCGGCGAGATCTCCGGAGACCGGGTGGTGGCCTGGTGGTATGACCCGAGGAACGGGACGGCTGCCCGCATCGGCGAGTTCGACAACACCGGTGTGCGCACCTTCGACCCGCCGGACGAGCCCGGGGACAGCAACGACTGGGTCCTGGTGCTCGATGATGCGTCCCAGTCCTTCGGGGAGCCCGGGGAGCCGATGTACGACTCCTGAGGTCGCCTGCGCTTCTGCCGGGCGAGGTGGCCGAGACGCTCCGGCGCTCCCCCGCCTGCCCCTCGGGCGCCCGAGGGGCAGGCGGGCGCCCACTAGGCTGCACCGGAGACGATCGCGCGGCACCTGGCCGGCGAGACCCAGGAGAGGCGGACGTGGACGAGGACGCAGCACTGGAGGACGTGGCGATCGCCCGGGCGCTACGGGCACACACCCGCACCCTGCTGGCGATGTGCGCCACCTGCCTCGTGCTCGCCCTGGTCGGAGCCGGGGCGCTGAGCATGGCCGGTGCGCAGCGCACCGACGTGCGCGTGCTGGCCGGGCTGACGATGCTGGGCACTGCTCAGCTGGCGGCGATCCTGGCCGCGGTGGTGGCGGCGGTGGGCTGGTTGACGATCGCCCGGGGTGTGGGCGAGCCCGGCAGCCGGACCAGCCAGGATGCGGCTCGGCGGCAGCTTCCGGAGCAGCAGACCGCCCGCACCGCCAGGCGCCTGGCTCTGCTGCTGCGGGTGGTGGTGGCCCTGGCCGTCGTCGGGGTGACCATCTGGGCGGTCATGGACATCAGCGCCGTGCTCGGCGCACTGGTGGGCGCTGTGCTGCTCGTCCAGGTGGCGGTCGTGCTTGCGATCGTGCGGGTGAGCGTGCTGCTGCGCCCGCGGCTGCCCTGACCCGCGCAGGTCAGCACCGGCTGCTGCGGACGCGCAGCGACGTCCGGGGCGCACCGGGATCGACGTCAGTCCAGCTGGCGCAGCATCCGGGTGTTGCCCAGGGTGTTCGGCTTCACCCGGGCGAGGTCGAGGAACTCGGCGATGCCGTCGTCCCGGGAGAGCAGCATCTCCAGATAGACCTCGCGGTCCACGACCTCCCCCTCGATCGGGGCAAATCCGTGACCGGTGAAGAACTCCACCTCGAAGGTCAGGCAGAACACTCGGGTCAGCCGGTAGTCCCGGGCGCGTTGCAGCAGCGCCTCCAGCAGCTGGTGGCCCACGCCCGTGCCGCGCAGGTCCCGGCGCACGGCCAGGGTACGCACCTCGCCGAGGTCCTCCCACATCACGTGCAGCGCGCCGCAGCCGACCACCTGACCGCTGCCGGGGTCCTCGGCCACCAGGAACTCCGGCACCGCCTCGTAGAAGTCCACCAGGTCCTTGGCGAGCAGGATGCGTTCCTCTGCGTACGGCTCCACGATCGAACGGATGGTCCGTACGTCCGCCGGCAGTGCGGGGCGGATCACCGGGTAGGTCGGCTGGGCGAAGCTCACCTGCTCAGCCTGCCACGGACTCCCGGTGCAGGCGTTCCAGCAGCAGGCGCGCCGTGGTCTCGTCGGTGACCAGGTCGGTGGCTACCCGGGCGCGCAGCGCGCCGAGCAGTGCCGGCACCTTCGCCGCCCCGACTGCCACGCACACCCGCCGCCCGAGAGTGCGCAGCTCGTGCGGGGTGGGTCCGGTGGCCCGGGAGTTGATCGCCACGTCCCGGTAGGTGCCGTCCTCGCGCAGGAACACGGTGCACACGTCTCCGACGACCTTGTCCGCGGCGAGCTCGGCCATCTCCGCATCGTCCAGGTAGCCGGCGTTGTACACGTGCGAGGGCACGTCCGCTGCCAGTGCCCCGACGCCGAACAGTGCCAGGTCCACCCGGCGCTGGACCGCCAGCACTCGGCGGATGCTTCGCTCCTGCCACATCGCCTCTTTGGTCTCGGCGAAGTCGAAGAACGCCGGCACCGGGAACAGGTGCGGAGTGGAGTCGAAGGCGGTAGCGATCGAGGACACCAGGTCACCGGCGTAGGTGACCCCGCCCGCGAACGTGTTCGCTGCGCCGTTCAGCTGCACCACGATCGACCCACGGGCCGGGCTGGGAGTCAGGTGCCGGGCGATGGCGGTGACCGTGGTGCCCCAGGCCACGCCGATCACCATCCCTGCCCGCACCCACTCGGTCACCAGCCCGGCGGCCACCATCGCCACCTGTTCCAGGCGTTGCACCTCGCTGGCCCGTTCGCGCACCGGCACCACGTGCGCGACGATCCCGAACGTCGCCGCCAGCCGGTGCCCCAGGTCCGCACCGGTGCCACTGGGCCGGCGCAGGGAGACGCGCACGATGCCCTCGTCCCGGGCCACCTTGATCAGCCGGGACACCGTGGAGCGGGACACTCCCAGCGTGCCGGCGATCACCTCCATGGTCTGGTCCTGCAGGTAGTACATCGCCGCGGCGCGGTACGCATCGTCCTCACGCACTCGTTCATCCTTCCGGCGGCCCGCGTGCACGTTCGTGCACGATAGTTGCGCACTCGTGCGCCCAGGGCAACCATGACAGTCAGGACATCGTGCAACCACACCGGCGTGCGGCGGCGAGTCCGCCACCGAGGCGTCGCAAGGAAGCGTCGAGAAGATCCGCCCCGCAGCGGAGCCCGAGGAAAGGAAAGACATGCCTGACTACGTACTCGCCATCGACCAGGGAACGACGAGCACCCGCGCCATCATCTTCGACCACGCCGGGCAGATCGTGGAGTCCGGGCAGATCGAGCACGAGCAGATCCTGCCGAAGGCCGGCTGGGTGGAGCACGACCCGCTGGAGATCTGGCGGAACACCCGCGAGGTGGTCGGCCTGGCACTGGCCCGGGCACCGCTGAGCAAGGCTGACATCGCCGCAGTCGGTATCACCAACCAGCGCGAGACGGCGGTCGTCTGGGACAAGAACACCGGCGAACCGGTCTACAACGCGATCGTCTGGCAGGACACCCGGACCCAGAAGATCGTCGACGAGCTCGGCGGGGCCGACGGGCCGGACAAGTACAAGGCCAAGGTCGGCCTGCCGCTGGCCACCTACTTCTCCGGGCCGAAGATCCGCTGGATCCTGGAGAACGTGGAAGGTGCTCGTGCCAAGGCCGAAGCCGGGGACCTGCTGTTCGGGAACACCGACGCCTGGCTGCTGTGGAACATGACCGGCGGCACCAACGGCGGCGTGCACGTCACCGACGTGACGAACGCCTCACGCACCATGCTGATGGACCTGGAGACTCTGCAGTGGGACGCCGACATCGCCGCCGACATGGGCATCCCGATGTCGATGCTGCCGGAGATCCGTTCCTCCTCCGAGGAGTACGGCAAGGGTCGCGAGGGCGGCATGGTTCCGGGGGTACCGATCGCCGGCATCCTCGGCGATCAACAGGCAGCCACGTTCGGACAAGCCTGCTTCGAGGTCGGTATGGCCAAGAACACCTACGGCACCGGCAACTTCATGCTGATCAACACCGGTGAGGACGCCGTCCCCTCGGAGAACGGCCTGCTGACCACACTGGCCTACAAGATCGGCGACCAGAAGCCGATCTACGCCCTGGAGGGCTCGATCGCAGTGACCGGGTCGCTGGTGCAGTGGCTGCGGGACAACCTCGGCCTGATCACCGAGGCGCCGCAGGTGGAGGACCTGGCCAAGACGGTGGAGGACAACGGCGGCGCCTACTTCGTCCCCGCCTTCTCCGGTCTGTTCGCCCCGCACTGGCGCCCCGACGCCCGGGGCGCGCTGGTCGGACTCACCCGGTACGTGAACAAGGGGCACCTGGCCCGCGCCACCCTGGAGGCGACAGCGTTCCAGACCCGTGAGGTGGTGGACGCGATGAACGCCGACGCCGGTGTGGAGGTGACCGAGCTGAAGGTCGACGGCGGCATGATCGGCAACGAGCTGCTGATGCAGTTCCAGGCGGACATCCTCGGGGTCGACGTGATCCGGCCCAAGGTCGCCGAGACCACCGCTCTGGGCTCCGCCTATGCGGCCGGGATCGCGGTCGGGTTCTGGTCCGGGGAGCAGGACGTGATCGACAACTGGGCCGAGGACACGCGGTGGACCCCGCAGATGGAAGAGAAGGAGCGGGAGCGGCTGTACCGGAACTGGAAGAAGGCCGTGACGAAGAC
>DATGRZ010000302.1:0-10747 GCA_035303065.1 Ruania sp. | reverse complement strand
TGGCAGGCCTATGCTTGACGTTGTGAGTGAGTCGGCTGCAGATCCGGCGTATCGTCTGCTAGACGCTACCGAGCGCGGCGGAACTCGCGGTGATGGAACGCCTGGAGACCGCGAGCCCCGGCGGATGCAGCTGGAGCTGCTTTCGAGAGCCGGAGCTGCTGACGAGCTGAGTCACCGCAGCCTCGATCCTGAGGTCGTGCTGAGCCGGCTTGGCCTGATGCCTCAGCTGCTCGATGACCTTTCCGGGAGCTGGTCGGTGAGGCCACCCGGCCACGTCCCCCTCACCTCCACCCCCGGCCCGCGCGCCCCGACCCGTCCGCTCGACCCGGGCGGTACGTTGCGGACATGACCTCTGACGCTGTCCCGGCTGAGCGCGCGGCTCGCCCGCGCTACGACGACGACCTGCGCCTCGCGCACGTGATCGCCGACCAGGTCGACGCCCAGACCATGGCACGGTTCAAGGCCATCGACCTGCACGTAGAGACCAAGCCGGACACCTCCCCGGTGACCGATGCCGACCGCTCCGCCGAGGAGATCGTGCGCGCCCAGCTGTCTCGTACCCGGCCGCGGGACTCGGTGCTCGGTGAGGAGTTCGGCACCACCGGCCACGGGCCCCGGCAGTGGGTGATCGACCCGATCGACGGCACGAAGAACTTCGTCCGCGGGGTGCCGGTGTGGGCCACTCTGATCGCCCTGATCGACGACGGTGCCCCGGTGCTCGGTGTGGTCAGCGCCCCCGCGCTGAACCGGCGCTGGTGGGCAGCCACCGGCTCCGGCGCCTGGACCGGCAGGTCACTGTCCGCCGCCACCAGGATGCACGTCTCCGCCGTGAGCGAGCTGGAGGACGCTTCCTTGTCCTACTCCAGCCTGGCCGGCTGGGAGGAGGCCGACCTGCTCGATGAGTTCCTCAGCCTGGAGGCCTCGGTGTGGCGCTCGCGTGCGTACGGGGACTTCTGGTCCTACATGCTGGTGGCCGAGGGTGCGGTGGACATCGCCTGCGAACCGGAGCTGGAGCTGTACGACATGGCAGCCCTGGTGCCGGTGGTGACCGAGGCCGGCGGCCGGTTCACCTCGCTGGACGGGGAGGACGGTCCCTTCGGCGGCAACGCGGTGGTGAGCAACTCCCACCTGCATGACCTCGTCCTCGCTCAGCTGCACCGGGCCTGACCGCCTGTGCGGGCGCCGAACGGCAGCCCGATGAACGCATCGGTCCGGGACCGGAGACCGAGCACGTGGCAGATGTGCCCGGCCACGTCGGCCAGCTCCAGCGGCGCACTGAGGTCGCCGGGTACCCCAGGCCCGCAGGCGGTGATCCACGCCATCCGTTCAGCGTCGGTGTCGCCGCCGTGCCCGCCCTCGGGCCGGTGGCCGTGGTCGGTGGCGGCGATCACCAACCATTCCTCCTCGGCGCGGCTGCTGCGGGAGGCGACCGCGTGCAGCAGCTGCCCGACCCGCTGGTCCGAGGCGGCAACCAGCTCCCGGTACAGCGGCCCGACCCCGCTGTCGTGCCCGGCGGTGTCGCAGCCGTGCAGGTAGACGAAGGACACCGACCCGGGACTGCTGGCGAACCCGCGCAGCGCCCGGGCCGCCGCGTCCACCACGAGCTGGTCGGCACGGTGCCAGTCCGCCGGACCGGTGCCCGGCCCGCGTGGGCAGTCCGGCAGGAAGCCGCCGTCGGTCAGCAACGGCCCCCCGCTGTGGCTGGTGACCAGCGGCTGCCAGTCCGCCCCGATGAACGTCTGCACCCCGGGAGACGCTCGGCGCGCCAGGTGCACCACGTCGGGGTTGGCCGCCAGGTGGTTACCGGTGAGGTCGTTGTCGAGGATGCCGTGGCTGGTCGGCAGCACTCCGGTGAGCATCGTCGCCCAGCTCGGCCCGGAGATGGTCGGAACGGCCGGGTGCACTCGCACGCGGCGGTGGAAGCCGGCTGCGGCGATGCTGTCCAGGTGTGGGGTGGGCACCTCGTCCAGAGTGTCGGGACGGACGCCGTCGATGCCGATCAGCAGGACGTGCGCGGCCGGTGCGCTCATCGCTCGGACCGCCTCGTCATCATGGGGCGATGCTAGCTGCAGACGCTGAACAGGGCCCGCACATGCGCCTGAGTCCACACCCCGGGCGCGGACTCACCGTCGATGTCACCGGTCCCGGTTAGCCTCGGGGCATGCGCTTCCTGCACACCGCCGACTGGCAGCTGGGGATGACCCGGCACTTCCTCGATGCCGACGCCCAGGCTCGGTTCACGGCGGCGCGCACCGACGTCATCGCCCGGATCGGGGCGCTCGCGGCGGCCGAGGACTGCGCGTTCGTGCTGGTCTGCGGGGACGTGTTCGAGTCCAACGCCCTCCCCCGCCGGGTGGTGGCCCGCGCGTGCGAGGCGATGCGGGAGATCCCGGTACCGGTCTACCTGCTGCCCGGCAACCACGACCCGCTGGACGCGGCGAGCATCTACGACTCACCCACCTTCCTCGACTCGGCCCCGGAGCACGTGCACGTCCTGCGCGGCACGGAACCGGTCGCCGTCGGCGGTGATGTGTGGCTCCTGCCCGCCCCCTGGACCTCCAAGCACCCCACCGCCGATGCGCTCGCCCCGGCGGTCACGCACCTTCTCCCCCGTGCCGACGACGGCGCAGCCCCCGGGCCAGGTGAGGTCACCGGGGCGCCGGCTCGCCCAGGCGAGCCGGGTGCGGTGCGGATCGTGGCCGGTCATGGCGCTGTGGACACGCTCAGCCCCGATGCACACGACCCTTCGGTGATCAGCACACCTGGGCTGCGCGAGCTGCTCGATGCCGGCACGATCGCCTACGTGGCCCTCGGTGACCGGCACTCCACCACCGAGGTCGCTCCGGGGATCGCCTACTCCGGTGCACCGGAGGTCACCGACTTCACCGAGACCGACCCGGGTAACGTGCTCGTGGTCGACCTGGCCGACAGCCGGGCCAGTACCACGGCCCACCACGTAGGCACCTGGTCCTTCCGCGACCTACGCTTCGACGTCGACGACGGCGAGGACGTGGCTGCGATGGACCGGGCACTGACCCAGATGCCGGAGAAGTCCCGCACCGTGCTGCGTCTGGCGCTGCGCGGCACGCTCACCCTCACCGAGCATGCTCAGATGGAGGCGGTGCTGGAACGGCATCGGGAGACGTTCGCCTCGGTGCGGGTGTGGCAGCGGCACACCGACGTCGCCGTGCACGTCTCCGAGAACGATCTGACCCAGCTCGGCGTCGGCGGGTTCGTCGCCGAGGCGGTCGCGGAGCTGACCGAGGCTGCTGCCGGCGAGGGCGCCGACCGGGACGTCGCCCGAGACTCCCTCGCCCTGCTGTACCGGCTCGCGGGCGGTGGGAAGCGATGAGGATCCACCGGCTGCGCCTGGTCGACTTCCGCGGAATCGCCGAGCGGGAGATCACCCTGCCGGACTCTGGTGTGGTGGTGCTGCAGGGCGAGAACGAGGTGGGCAAGACCTCGATGATCGAGGCGATCGACCTGCTGCTGGACAAGGCCGACTCCTCCAAGGCCCGCGAGGTGCGCGCCGTCAAGCCGGTGAACCGGGACGTCGGGCCGCTGGTGGAGGCTGAGCTGTCCTGCGGCCCGTACCGCTTCACCTACACCAAGAGGTGGCTGCGCGAGACCCGCACCGAGCTACAGCTGAGCGCACCACGTCCGGCCAGCCTCACCGGTGCCGAGGCGCACGCAGAGGTGCAGCGCATCCTCACCGAGACGCTGGACACCTCCCTGTACCAGGCGCTGCGGGTGCTGCAGGCCGGAGAGCTGACCTCGGCCGCGCTGGCCGACAGCTCCGCGCTGGCCGCCGCCCTGGACCGCGCCGCCGGCACCGCCGGACACGACGAGGACGGAGATGCGCTGCTGGCAGCGGTGGACGCCGAGTACGCCACGTACTTCACCCCTACCGGGCGGGAGACCGGCGAGTACGCGGCCGCGCGGAAGGAGGCGAGTGCCGCCGAGGCGACCTGCACCGAGGCCGAGGCCCGGCTGCGCCAGCTGCAGCAGGACGTGGACAGCCACGCCCGGCTGACCACCGAGCTGGCGGCGATCAGCGACCACCTGGCCCAGGCGCGCAGGGACCGGGAGGCTCACGAGCAGGCCTGGCACGAGCTCACCACGCTGCGGCAGCAGGTCACCGACGCCCGGGAGAAGGTGCGCAGCCGCAGCCGCGAGCACGCCTGGCTGAGCGAGGCCGCCGAGCGGCGAGCCACCGCCGGGCGCGCCCTGGAGACAAAGATCGCCGCCTGGGAGGAGCTGACGCGCCGGCTCACCGAGGCCCGGGAGGAGCTGCACCAGGCGCGCGCGGAGCAGCGTGAGGCCAGCAACCAGGTCGCTGCTGCCCAGGAGGAGGAGCAGCACCTGCGGCAAAAGGTCGAGGCAGCCAGCCGTGCGGCCGAACGTCTCCAGGACCTGGCCCAGCTGGACCGGGTCCGCAGCACACTGGCTGCGATCGAGCGGGCGCAGGCCACGATCGAGGAGTGCGAGAGCGCGCTGGCTGACTCCCGAATCGACGCTGACCTGCTTACGGCCATCGACACTGCAGACACCGACCTCGCCGTCAGTCGGGCCCAGCACGAGGCCGCCGCAGCACGGCTGGAGATCACTGCGCTGTCGGATGTCGACCTCACCGTCGACGGTGCTCAGCGGCACCTGGGCGCCGAGGAGGAGCTTTCCTCCGCAGTTACCGAGTCCGTGCAGCTGGAGCTGCCCGGAACGCTGCGAATATCGGTGAGTCCGGCCCGCTCCAACGCGGACACCGAGTCCGCACTCTCCGCCGCGCAGCAACGGCTCGACGAGCTGCTCCGCCAGGCCGGGGTGGGTGACCGGCGTGCCGCCCACCGCCTGGCCGAGTCCGAGCAGCGCATCCGCGCCGAGCTGGCCCGTGCCCAGGAGCGGCTCGAGGAGGAGCTGGACGGTCAGACGGTGAGCCAGCTGCAAGCCGACCAGGCGCGCCTGGCTGCCCGGGTTGAGCTCACTGAGCACACCACGAGCACCGACAGCGCGGACGAGGACGCCGACGGCACCGACCCTGCGTCCGCCCCAGCAGTCCAGCAGGAAGTGCCGGCACCGGTCGACCCGGCCTCGGCCCAGGAGGCGCAGGCGGCCGCCGCCCGCGCCCACACCGAGGCCCGCGAGCGCACCGTGGACGCTGTAGCGGTGCGCGACTCGCTGGCCGAGCGGGCCAGCCGGCTGGAGCTGGACTGCACCTTGCTGGAAGGCAAGGCGAGCATGGCTGAGACCGATATCAACGACCAGCGCACCGCACTGGCCGAGGAACGCGAGAAGACCCCGGACACCGACCTGGAGCACGCCGCCGACCAGGCCACCGCCGACCTCACCGAGGCCAAGTCAGCCCTTGCTGCCGCCGAGTCCGAGCTCGCCGCAGCGCCGGTGGAGCAGGTCGAGGCTGCCCGGGACAACGCGGTGCGACTGATCGACCGGCTGACCACCGAGCACGAGCAGGTGGAGGACAAGCTGCGCCGGCTGAGCGTGTCCCTGGAGATGCGCGGCCAGGAGGGGCTGCAGGAGGACTACGACCAAGCGTTGACCGCCCTGGAGGCCACCCGCGCCCAGCTGCAGCACCTGGAGCGGCGGGCCCGTGCCTGCGCACTGTTGCACGAGAGCCTGCACCGCGCCCGGGACGCCGCCCGCGCCCGGTACGTGCGCCCGTTCCGTGACCAGGTCCTGGCCCTCGGCCGGATCGTCTACGGCACCGGGTTCGACGTCGACGTCGACGACGACCTGGCGATCGCCTCACGCACCCTGGACGGCATCACCGTGCCCTTCGCCCAGCTCTCCGCCGGCGCCCGGGAACAGCTGGCGATCATCACCCGGCTGGCCTGTGCCGCCGTGGTGGACCCGGAGCAGGGCGTACCGGTGATCATCGACGACGCCCTCGGCTACTCCGACCCCGAGCGGCTGGCAGCGATGAACACCATGATCGGGTCGCTGGCCGCCGACGCCCAGGTCATCCTGCTCACCTGCACCCCAGAGCGCTACCGCGGCATCGGCTCCGCCTCCGTGATCCGCCTGGAGCGCTCCCTGCCGGCCACCGGTTGACCCGGATGCCGGCGACCGGTTGACCCGGCTCCCGGCGGCCGGCTGACGCCACACCGGGCCCGGCCTGCCGCTCACCGACAGCGGCTCGCTCACCCCTCGGCGGCGAGCACCTCACGCTCGGTGACGTCATACCAGAGCAGATCCAGGTCCTCCACCTGCGCCAGGGCGCGCTGCTCGCCCCGGCGAGATGCCGAGACCACGGCGCGGACGCCGTCGTCGGCCTCATCGGCATGGAAGCTGACCACCTGGGACCACTCCACGGCCGGCACGCTCACCCGGGCGACCTGCTCGCCCGCGCGCACCTGCGCGTCCGGCACGTCCGCAGCGGCCACCACCCGGCGGGCCGGGTCCTGCTCACCGAGCCGGTGCAAGGAGTCCTCAGCGGCGAGCACCAGAGCCGCGTACTCACCGGTCTCGGAGTCCGCATCGGGTCCGAGGGCAGCGCGCAGCGAACGCGTCAGCGCACGTGCCTCCCGGCCGCTGAGTCCCTCCGGGTCGGTGAGCTCGGTCAGGGTGACCGGCAGGTAGACGCGCATGCGCCTAGTGTGCCGTAGCCCGCCGCCAGGCCCGCGGCCACAGCCGGGCAAGTCGGCGATCTGCGGCCGCAGCGGGCCGGCCGGCGGCGACGCGCAGGTCATCGGTGAGGTCGGTGAGCGCGGTGCGGGCCGCCGAACGTCCCCCGGCCTCCCGCCAGGTGGTGCCGGCCAGCAGCGCGCGGTCGCACAGCGCCCGGTCATCGGAGACCAGCACCGGGTCGACCACATCGGCGAACCGGGCCAGGGCCTCGCGCACCGAGTCCGCCGCCCGCGGACCTGCGGCGCTGGCGCGCACCCGGTTGGCCAGCACGCGGCGGTGGCCGGTGGTGCTCACATCGTCCAGGTCCAGCAGCGTCTGCACCAGCCGCTCGATTCCGACCGGCTCGGCCGCACCGACCACCACGATCTCCTCGGCGGCGCCGAGCAGGCTGCGGGCCACGTCGTTGCGAGCGGGGCCGAGGGCGTAGCCGGCCTCCTCCTCCGGCACCAGCACAGGCACCTCCACCACCACCCAGGTGGCGGCCTGGCGGGCGGTGTCCAGCACGGCGAGCATGCTCACCGCGCTCACCTCCCGCCAGCGGGCGGCTCGGGCCAGACCGGGGAGCACCCGCAACCGGTCGGCGACCTTCGGTGCGAGCCGGGTGAACGTGGCAACATCGAGCCGGCCGTGGTCGGCGGCGCGCACTGCCGCGGACAGGCCGGCGGTCTCGGCGAGCAGCCCGAGCGTCTGCGCGATCGCACCGCCCCACAGGTCAGCGTCGATGAGCACCACCTCTTCCCCGTGCTGGGCGAGCTCGTGGGCCAGGTTGATGGCGATCGTGCTGCGCCCCGGGGACCCGTCAGGGCCGGTGACCGCCACCACCCGCGGCGGCACCGCCGGTGCTGCCTGCTCGGCGGGACCCTGGCCTGACGCCGTCGTGGCCGCACCGGAACGCTCTCGGCGGCGGCGCTCGCTGCGGGTCGCCGGCAGCTCCGCCGTGCCTTTGCTACGCGTGCTCGTGGTGGGGTCGGCCGCTGGTAGCGAGGACTCCCGCCGGGCGGGGATCGGCTGAGCAGCCATCAGCCCGTTCCGGTGCTCACCTGGCTCGAGTCCCGCCTCAGGACGACCACGTGCTCCGAGGTCATCACCTGCTCCGAGGTCATCACCGGCCCCGATGGCTTCACCGGCCCCGATGGCTTCGCCGGGCCGGGCGGCAGCGCCGGCCTCGGCGAGCGACCGGATCGCCGGCACCGGGTCCACCCCGCGCGCCAGCGCCAGGGCCCCGAGCCCGTCGTGCCGGTCCACCTCCTCGGCGGCACAGCAGACGATCGTCCGCACACCGTGGGCACCGAGCCGGTCCAGGAGCGTGCGGTCCACGCCCAGGTCCGCGTCCAGGACCGCCACCGATCCCAGACCGGCGACCGCGGCAGCAGTCAGCTCCGCGACGTCCGCACACCGGCGCACCACCCGCAGACCTGGTTCGGTGGCGATCGTGCGGACCAGCTCCTCCTCGGAGGCCCCTCGCAGCGCCAGCAGCACCCCGACGCTCTGCTGTGCCGGCATCAGGACGGCACCGGCACGATGGTGATCTGCCCGTCCCCGGTCTGCGCGGCGAGCACGTCAGCCAGGTCGTCCACCGGCACCAGCACCTGCGCGACCAGCTGGTCGGCACCGGCGAAGATCGACGTGTCCTCGTGCACCTGGGCGACCTCCACCGACTGCACCAGCGGTTCTGGTGCGGCCAGGGTCGCACCGGCACCGGCACCGCCGTCCGCCGGCAGCGCCACCCACAGGTCCACCACCGCACCGGGCCTGATGCTCTCGGCCAGCGCGGCATCAACCGGCACGGTCACCGTACGCACCTGCACGCTCTGCGCCGAACCGAGCGCGGCCAGCGGCACCATCTCCCCTTCGCCCACTGTGCGCAGCACCACCAGGCCGGTCGCCGGCTCCTCGCCCGGGGTCAGGTAGGTCTCGGCCAGGGCGGGCACCTGCACCTGGGTGGCCACCAGGTCCTCGACATCGACCTGGTCCCCGGGTGAGAGCACAGTGGCGGTGGTGTAGACGGTCACCGTGTCGTCGGCGCGGGACACCGTCCAGGAGCCCAGCGCCACCGACCCGGCCACCAGCAGCACGCCCACGCCCAGCCGCGGGTCCCGCCAGCTGGGCCGGCGCACTCGAGGCGTCGCAGCCTCATTCATGGTCCCTCCACGCTCGCGTGGACTCATAGTGCCAAACCAGAGACCGGGGCGTGCCGGAATGATGAGTTTTCCACAGGTGCTCTGTCGGTGGCCGTTCGCGCAGTGGTGATGGGAGACTAGAGGACATGGAACAGCGCTTCCTCTCCCTCGCGGATGTGACCGAGATCCTCTCGATCAGCATGTCCCAGGCACGCGCGCTGGTGCGCAACGGAGAGCTGCGCGCGATCCAGGTAGGTGGCAAGGGCACTTGGCGGGTGGAGAACGCTGAGCTGGAGGCCTATATCCAGAGGCAGTACGCCAAGACAGACGCACGCATCCAGGGCGACGAGAACGCGCTGGAGACCTCGGACTGACTCCGCCTGCGGTCACATGACCAGCGTGTTGGGTCCCGCACGGGCCGGGTAGGGCGCAGGCGCTGTTCTCCCGACCCTCCGCGCCAGCTGTTCTCCCGCCCGGCTGCGGCTCAGGAGGAGTCGACGCTGAGGACCGCGCGCCACGGCACGGTCAGGACACCGGGCTCAGACACCAGGTCCAGATGGTCGGCACCCACGCGCACGATCCGGCCGCGGTGGTCCCCGGCGCTGGTGCGCACCAGCACGGCGACCTGCTCCTCGGCCAGCGCCCGCAGTGCGTGCCCGAGCCCGAGCCTGCCCTCCACCGGGCCAGGTTCCGGAGCGCTGCCGTGCAGCGGCCAGGCCAGCACGACGGCGGACAGTGGCACCAGGGTGCGTCGGTCACCGTCCGCGAGGATCACCCAGGCGCGGGTCGCGTCGCGCACCGTGCCGGTTCGGCTGCTCCCGTCAGCCAGCCGGAGGGTCAGCTGGCTGCCGGAGCGCGCCCGGCACCGGTCGGCAAAGGTGGTACCGGCCACCTCAGCGGCCACCAGGTCGCCCAGACGTGCCTCGTCCTCCTCGCGTTCAGCGGCAACGAGCTCCGCTGCGAGCTCGGCGAACACGTCGTCCCAGGCCATCACCTCACCCTAGAGCCCTCGAGCGGGCCGCAGGTCACCGCTTGTCCGCCATCCACAGGTTCCACCGAACCGTAGACATCAGCGGCCGCGAAGAGTACACATAGATACATCAAATCTAACGAACCGACACGAAGTGAAATCAAATGACAGTGACTGAGGGGCATGCAGGACGGCACCCGGGTCGGGGCCCCCAGCACCTGGACGGCGGTCGCTCCCGGGCGGTCGGCGCCGTCCGTGGCGTCGTGCTCGGCCTGGCGACCCTGGTCGGTACCGCCGTGCTGAGCGTGCTGCTCTCCGGGGTCAGCACCCGAGCACTGCTCCCGCTGTCCCGGTGGCGTTCCCCCGAGCCTGCTGCCGACCGGCTGGAGCACCTGTTCGTCGGGACCGTGGCGGCGGTCGGCGCCGCGGTCGCCGCCTGGTACACCCTCAGTGCACTGGTCGGCCTGCTCTGTGCTCTGGCCCGGCTGTGCGGGGCGACCTGGCGAGCCGGGGAGCTGGTGCTGCGCAAGCACGGGGCGCCCGGTGTCGGCAGGCTGGTCGGCGCCGGTGCCGGGGCGGTGCTCGCGGCTGGGCTGTCGCTCGCTCCCGCTCAGGCCGATCCGCCCGCACCGACCCCGGAGCCGGTGCTCGCCGAGGACCTGACGTGGGCGGCCGCGGCGCAGGAGACGACCGAGGAGGGCAGCCGCTCCCCGAGCCCGTCCGACAGCAGCACCGCAGATCCCACCCCGACCGACAGCACCACCGCAGACCCCGCGCCGAGCGACAGCTCCGACAGCGCTTCCGCGGAAGCGCCCGGGCCGACCACGCCGCCAGTACCGGCGGGCGACCCCACGCCCGCGACGCAGGCGGGCGGGTCCGGCCCGTCGGGGAGCTATCTGGTGCGGCCCGGCGACACGCTCTGGGGGATCGCCGCCGCGCATCTTGGCCCGGGAGCCGACGACGCCCAGGTCGCTGCTGCCTGGCCCCGGTGGTACGAGGCGAACGCGGAGACCATCGG
>DATGRZ010000301.1:0-5170 GCA_035303065.1 Ruania sp. | reverse complement strand
CCCTTCGGGCCCTGCGTGACCTCGAACTCCACCCGCTGGTTCTCCTCCAGCGAGCGGAAGCCGTCGGCCACGATGGCCGAGTAGTGCGCGAACACGTCCGCGCTGCCGTCCTCGGGAGCGATGAATCCAAAGCCCTTGTCGGCGTTGAACCACTTCACAGTTCCGGTGGTCATGGGTTTCTCCTACCAAATGAGTCCAGGCCGACCGTCGACCTGGGAAGCCACGGTGTTCGTCGACTTCATCTGGTGAAGAAAAACGCCCCGGAGCCTCGTTCCGGAAGCTGGGGCGTTCGACGTTTGTTCACTGCAACCTTCTCTCGAGGGTACCTGGCAACCCGCGGATCGTGACAGTGACGCCGGTCACCGCTGTTCCCGCGGGAGCACCGACCAGGTCCGTGGTGTCCATGACCGGCGGACGTAAGCATCCTCCTGTTCGGCGGCAGCAGCGTGGCGGGGGTCGCCCGATACATTCGTGTCATGGCACGACGGCGGATCTCACCGGACGAGGGCGCGCGCGCCCTGGCGGCATGGCAGGGCGGGCAGGCGCAGCCTGCGCAGGTGCGGACCGCTGTGCGCTACACGCTGGAGGAGCTGGCCGAGCAGGTGCCGGGCACCTCGGTGGAGGTGCGGGTGCCACCGGCGGGGGTGGTCCAGGTGATCGAAGGTCCCCGGCACACCCGCGGTACGCCACCGAACGTGGTGGAGACCGACCAGCAGACGTGGTTGCGGCTGGTCACCGGGGACCTGACCTGGGCCCAGGCGGTGGCCTCCGGGGCGGTGTCTGCCTCCGGGCAGCGGGCGGACCTGGATGCGGTGCTGCCGCTGTCCGTCCGATAGCGTCGAACCCATGAGCAGTCAGCAGGGCGGAACGACATCCTCGGGCACCTCCCCGGCGGAAGACATCGTCGAACCGGACTCAGATGCCGTCAGCGACACCGCAGCCCCAGCGCAGCCGCCGGCAGGTCCGGTCGAGGAGGAGAACGATGACTCCGCCCGGTCGGATGCGCAGATCGCCGCCGCCGGTGGTCGGGTCCTGGGGGAGGCGGAGATCGCTGCGGTCGTGGACCGGTCCCGGGTGCGCCGGGCGCCGCGGTACAAACGGTTCGCCGTGCTCGGTGGGCTGCTCGGCGTGCTGCTGGCAGCGATCGCCACCCCGTTCGCGAGCTACGACAGCGAGCTGGCGATGATGCAGGCGGTCAGCCCGGGGACCCTCTTCCTGGTGCTGCTCAGCGTGCTGGTGCCGCTCGGGATCCTGGTGAGCTGCGCCGTCGCGATGATCAGCGACCGTGCCGCCCGGGTGCCGGAACGGGCGAAGCGGGAGCGCAAGCCCAAGGCACCACGATGAGCGACGCCACGCCGCAACGCCACCTTCGGCTGGTCAATGCTGCCGCTGAGACCGCCGGCCCGCTGCTCGCCGAGCTCCGTGCCCAGCTGGACGTGCCCGGCAGCTTCCCGGCCGAGGCGCTCGCGGAGACCGAGCGGGCCGTGGCCGATGCGCCTGCGGGTCGCGAGGACGCCACCGACCTGCCGCTGGTGACCATCGACCCACCGGGTGCCAAGGACCTGGACCAGGCGATGTTCCTGGAGCGCGACGGCGACGGGTACGTGGTGCACTACGCGATCGCCGACCCGGCCTCGTTCGTGACCCCGGGCGGTGCGCTGGACGCTGCGCTGGCGGACCGCGGGGTGACCTTCTACGGGCCGGACTCCTCGATCACGTTGCACCCGAAGATGCTGTCGGAGGGGGCGGCGAGCCTGCTCGCCGGCCAGTCCCGGCCCGCGTGCCTGTGGACCATCCGGCTGGACGGCGACGGGCAGATCGTCGAGGCCGGGGTGCGCCGGGCGCAGGTGCGCAGCCGGGAACAGCTGAGCTACGTCCAGGTGCAGGAGCGCATCGACACCGGTGAGGCCGGGGACTCCTTGGCCCTGCTGCCGGAGATCGGCATGCTCCGCGCCCGGCTCGAGCTGGCCCGCGGAGGCGCGTCGTTGGAGATCCCGGAGCAGGAGATCGCCGCTGACGACGACGGCTACCGGTTGGTCTACCGCGCCACCTTGCCGGTGGAGGACTGGAATGCGCAGATCTCGCTGCTCACCGGGATCGCTGCGGCTCAGATCATGCGCCAGGCGCGTATCGGGGTGCTGCGCACCCTGCAGCCGGCGCAGCAGCGGGACATCGACCGGGTGCGCCGCGCCGCCGAGGGGCTGGGCATCGACTGGCCCGAGGACGCCTCCTACGGTGAGGTGCTCGCCGGGCTGGACGCCTCCGTCCCCGAGCATGCGGCGTTCTTCCACGAGGCCACCGCCCTGTTCCGCGGGTCCGGTTACCTCACCTTCGACGGCGACCTGCCGCCGGCCTCCCCACACTCGGCGATCGCCGCCGAGTACGCGCACGTGACCGCACCGTTGCGCCGCCTGGTGGACCGATACGGGTTGGAGATCTGCCTGGCGCACACCGCCGGTCAGGACGTGCCGGACTGGGTACGTGAGGCGCTGGATGACCTGCCCGGGATCATGGAGCGGGCCGGACAGCGATCGTCCGCCTACGAGCGTGCCTGCGTGGACCTGCTCGAGGCGGTCATGATGCGCGGACGGATCGGGCAGAGGTTCTCCGGTGTGGTGGTGGACGTGGACAGCCCGCGCGAGGACGGTGGCTCCGCCCGCGGGGACAGCGGTGATGGCGAGGTCGAGCTGCGCGGCACCATCCTGCTCGCTGAGCCCGCCATCCGGGGCCGGGTGCAGGGTCCGGACCTGCCGCTCGGCGAACGGGTCACCGTGCGCCTGGCCCGCGCAGACGTGGACGAGCGCCAGGTCGAGTTCGCCTACTGACCCGCGCCCCGGCTCCAGCGACCGCCCGCCCATCGCCCGCCCATCGCCCGCTCACCCCCACCCGCTCGGCGTGCGCCCAGCCGTCACCCGGTGTGGGACGATAGGCCCGTGGTACGCGGTGACGGTCAGCTCACGCACGACATCCTCCCCGGAGAGAAGGACCCGCAGGACGCCTGCGGTGTCTTCGGCGTCTGGGCCCCCGGCGAAGAGGTCGCGAAGCTCACCTACTTCGGGCTGTACGCACTGCAGCACCGCGGCCAGGAGTCTGCCGGCATCGCCACCAGCAACGGGCAGCAGATCCTCGTCTACAAGGACATGGGGCTGGTCTCCCAGGTCTTCGACGACGTAGCGTTGAGCACGCTGACCGGGCACATCGCCCTGGGCCACACCCGCTATGCCACCACCGGGGCCCGCACCTGGGAGAACGCCCAGCCCACTCTCGGCCCCACCGCCTCGGGCACTCTGGCCCTCGGTCACAACGGCAACCTCACCAACACCCGCGCGCTCATCCGCCTGGCCGCCGAGCGCTACGGTGTGCAGCTGCCCGATGACGGCGACGACTGCGCCTCGGACACCACAGTGCTCACCGCCCTGCTGCACGGCGACGGCGAGCACACCCTCGCCGCGACCGCGATGGACGTGCTGCCACAGCTGCGCGGCGCGTTCTCGTTGGCGTTCATGACCGAGAACACCCTGTACGCCGCCCGCGACCCGCAGGGGATCCGCCCCCTGGTGCTCGGCCGGCTGGAACGCGGCTGGGTGGTGGCCTCCGAGACCGCCGCCCTGGACATCATCGGCGCCGCGTTCGTCCGCGAGATCGAGCCCGGTGAGCTGCTGGTGATCGACGCGGACGGGCTGCACTCCCAACGCTTTGCCGAGGCCAGACCGAAGGGCTGCGTGTTCGAGTACGTCTACCTGGCCCGCCCGGACACCACGATCGCCGGCCGCTCGGTGAACGCCGCCCGGGTGGAGATGGGCCGGGCCCTGGCCCGCGAGCACCCGGCGGAGGCGGACCTGGTGATCCCGGTCCCGGAGTCCGGCACCCCGGCGGCGATCGGCTACGCCACCGAGTCCGGTATCCCGTTCGCGCAGGGCCTGACCAAGAACGCCTATGTGGGCCGCACGTTCATCCAACCCAGCCAGACGATCCGCCAGCTGGGCATCCGGCTCAAGCTGAACCCGTTGCGCGAGGTGATCAACGGCAAGCGCTTGGTGGTGGTGGACGACTCGATCGTGCGCGGCAACACCCAGCGCGCCCTGATCCGGATGCTCCGCGAGGCAGGCGCCGCCGAGGTGCATGTGCGCATCTCCTCCCCGCCGGTGAAGTGGCCCTGCTTCTACGGCATCGACTTCGCCTCCCGCTCCGAGCTGATCGCGAACGGTCTCTCGGTGGAGGCGATCGGCCGCGGCCTGGGCGCCGACTCCCTCGGCTACATCTCCACCGACGGCATGATCGCCGCCACCACCCAGCCGGCCGACCGGCTGTGCACTGCCTGCTTCACCGGCACCTACCCGGTCCCGGTGGAGCGTGACCAGGCGGGAGAGCTCGCCGGCCACCCCGACCTGCCGCTCGGTGCCCCCGAGGACGGCCTGCACTCGTTGTCCATGTCCCAAGGCGGAGCTGGAGCCCTGCTGCACCCATGACTGAACCGAACCCTGCGATCACCTACGCCGCAGCAGGCGTGGACACCGAGGCCGGCGACCGCGCCGTGGAGCTGATGAAGGACGCCGTGCGCGCCACCCACGGCCCGCAGGTGCTCGGCGGTGTCGGCGGCTTCGCCGGCCTGTACGACGCCTCGGCGCTGACCCGCTACCGCCGCCCGCTGCTGGCCTCCTCCACCGACGGGGTGGGCACCAAGGTCGCCATCGCCCAGGCCCTGGACATCCACGACACGATCGGCTTCGACCTGGTCGGCATGGTGATCGACGACATCGTGGTGGTCGGCGCCGAGCCGCTGGTGATGACCGACTACATCGCCTGCGGGTCGGTGGTGCCGGAGCGGATCGCCGACATCGTGCGCGGGATCGCCGCCGCCTGCCAGGTGGCCGGCACCGCACTGGTCGGTGGGGAGACCGCCGAGCACCCCGGCCTGCTCGGCCAGGACGAGTACGACGTGGCCGGCGCCGCGACCGGGGTGGTGGAGGCCGACGACCTGCTCGGCCCGGAGCGGGTGCGCGCCGGGGACGTGCTGGTGGCGCTCGGCGCCAGCGGCCTGCACTCCAACGGCTACTCGCTGGTGCGCCGGGTGATCGAGGTCGCCGGCTGGACGCTGGAGCGGCAGGTGGACGAGCTGGGACGCACCCTGGGTGAGGAGCTGCTCGAGCCCACCCGGGTGTATGCCGCC
>DATGRZ010000300.1:0-13952 GCA_035303065.1 Ruania sp. | reverse complement strand
TCTCCAAGGGCCTGCAGGACATGGCGGTCAACGCGTTCCCGCAGCTGGGCAGCCTCGAGCCGGAGGACTTCGGCAAGTACCTGGCCGCCGGCGAGCTCACCCTGGGTGCCGCCCTGCTCACGCCGTTCCTGCCCAGCCGCCTGGTCGGCCTGGCGCTGACCGTCTTCTCCGGTTCCCTGGTGTGGATGTACCTGCGCACCCCTGGGCTGACCGAGTCCGACGGCGTGCGGCCCAGCCAGCAGGGCACAGCCTTCGCCAAGGACATCTGGCTGGTCGCCATCGGCCTGGCCCTCCTGCTGGACCGGAAGAAGCGGTGAGCTGACCTGCCGGGGCGAGCTCCGCCGTCGTGCCGGAAATAAAAGGACGACCGTCGGGGTTGCACCCTCTAGAATGACAACTGCCGGGTCCGCCCGGAGATTGACAACTCAACAGGGGGGTGATCGGTTTCGACGACGATCGTCGTTCCAGGAGAAGCGGGTCGAGGATGCAAGGTCATCTCGTCAACGCTCCTTGCAAACCAATAGGTGCCGATTCCAAGCGCACCGACTTCGCCCTCGCCGCCTGAGCGAGCGCTGAAGTCCGTCAGCCCGGGGTTGCTCTCGACCCGGTTCCTGGCGTCATCCAGAGAGCCACTGCACGTAGCCCGGGTCACTTGGGCCGCGTGAACTTCTAAGGTGACTGAGCCCGTCAGCGACTTGTCCGCGTGATCGCTGGGGCCGAGAAAATCTGCTAGCGGACTGCACCCGGAGAAGCCCTGGTTCTTCATCGTCGGACGCGGGTTCGATTCCCGCCACCTCCACTCGGTGATGTCTGCGGACATCGTGAACGGCTGGACCCTCACTCGGTGGGGGTCCAGCCGTTTTTTCATCGGCTGCGTAGCATGAGCGGATGGAGCCGTTATCCGAGGAGCAGACCGCCAAGATCGTGGCGATGGCGATGGACCTCGCGCGGGAGGGGCGAACTGTTGAGCTGCTGGAGTTCGTCGACCACGGACTGCCGGTCGACACCCAGGACGAGGCGGGCAACACTGCTCTGATGCTGGCGGCCTATCGCGGCCACCCTGAGACCGTGCGTGCTCTCGTCGAGCGTGGCGCCGACGCTGATCTGTGCAACAACCGCGGCCAAGCACCGATCGCCGGCGCGTTGTTCAAGGGCGAGGACGAGGTGGTGACGGTGCTGCGGGCTGCCGGGGCGGACCTCGATGCCGGCACCCCGACCGCCCGGGAGGTCGCGGAGATGTTCGGGCGGGCGCACCTGCTCGAGTAGCCCGCACGTGGCTGCGGTCTTGGTGCAGGCCGAGCACGCTGTACACAGACGACGGAGCCCGGACGACCACAGTCGTCCGGGCTCCGCTGCTGCTCGGTGCTAACGCCTCATGGCTTCAGGCGTGGACGGGTTCGTTGTCCGGGTTGGGCTCGGTCTCGTCGAGCGTCCCGGCCGCGAGAGCCTCGATCGCGCGACGCACACCCGCACCGTAGGCCGGGTCAGCCTGCGTGGCATTGTGGATGTGCCGCTCGACCGTTGCCTCGGAAGCCCCTTGGATCGCGCGAGCAGTGTTGGCGAAAAGGCGGCGCTGCTCCTCCGGGCTCATGAGCCGGAACAGGTCCCCGGGCTGCTCGAAGTAGTTGTCGTCGTCCTCACGGAAGTTGAACCGGTCCGCGTGGTCGCCGACTGCGATCCCCGGCTCCCGGTAGGAGGGGTCAGCCTCGAAGCGGCCGTAGTTGTTGGGCGTGTAGCCGGGCGTGGAGCCCTGGTTGCCGTCCATCCGGCCCTGACCATCACGGTGGTAGGTGTTGACCACCTTGGCGCCACGCGGGTAGTTCACCGGGATCTGGTGGTGGTTGATGCCCAGGCGGTAGCGTGCGGCGTCACCGTAGGAGAACAGGCGACCCTGCAGCATCTTGTCCGGAGAGAAGCCGATACCGGGCACGATGTTCGCCGGAGTGAAGGCCACTTGCTCGACGTCCTGGAAGTAGTTCTCCGGGTTGCGGTTGAGCTCGAACTCGCCGACCTCGATGAGCGGGAACTCCTGCTGCGACCAGATCTTGGTGAGGTCGAAGGGGTTGACCCGGTGATTGTCGGCCTGTTCCTGAGTCATCACCTGGATGTACATCGTCCACTTGGGGAAGTCGCCGCGCTCGATGGACTCGTACAGGTCGCGCTGGGCGGACTCACGGTCTTCGGCGACGACGGCTGCGGCCTCGGCGTCGGTGAGGTTCTTGATGCCCTGCTGCGTCTTGAAGTGCATCATCACGTAGACGCGCTCGCCCTCAGCGTTGATCATCGAGTACGCGTGGGAGCTGAAGCCGTGCATGTGCCGGTAGCTGGCCGGGATCCCGCGGTCACCCATGACGTAGGTGACCTGGTGCAGGGCCTCGGGCAGTTTGGTCCAGAAGTCCCAGTTGTTCTCCGCAGAGCGCAGGTTGGTGCGCGGGTCGCGCTTCACGGCGCGGTTGAGGTCTGGGAAGTGGTGGGGGTCCCGGAGGAAGAAGATCGGGGTGTTGTTCCCGACCATGTCCCAGTTGCCCTCTTCGGTGAAGAAGCGAAGAGCGAAGCCACGGATGTCGCGTTCGGCGTCGGCCGCGCCGCGCTCACCGGCAACGGTGGAGAAGCGAGCGAACATCTCGGTCTGTTTGCCGACCTCGGAGAAGACTGCTGCGCGGGAGTACTTGGTGATGTCCTGGGTGACGGTGAAGGTGCCCCAGGCGCCCGACCCCTTGGCGTGCATGCGGCGCTCGGGGATGACCTCGCGGTCGAAGTGCGCCAACTTCTCCAGGAACCAGACGTCCTGCAGCAGCATCGGCCCACGGGGCCCGGCCGTCACTGCGTTGTCGTTGTCCCAGACCGGTGCGCCGGCGGCGGTGGTCAGGGGCTGGGTGTTATCGGTTGTCATATGGGCTCCTCCGTATGTCAGGAAAGTGGTTGTGTCTGAGTGGCTTGTGTGGTGCACGATCGGCACGTCCCCCAGAAGATGACCTCGGCGGCGTCGATGACGTAACCGTGGTCATCGCTGGCAGTCAGGCAAGGGGCATGGCCCACAGTGCAGGCGATGTCGTTGACCTCACCGCAGGTTCGGCACACGACGTGGTGGTGGTTGTCGTCTCGGAGCAGCTCGAAGCGGCCGGGCGAGCCGTCCGGCTCGATCCGTCGGAGGATACGAGCATCGGTGAGCGCGTTCAGGATGTGGTAGACCGACTGGATCGTCACGGTCCCTAGCTGTCCACGGACCGCTTCAAGGATCGCCTCAGCCGTCGAGTGGGGGCGAGCCTCGACCTCGGCGAGGACTGCCAGGCGCGGCGCCGTGACCCGGAGGTTGGCATCGCGCAATAGGTCGGCGGGTGCGAAGGGCATAGGGACAACATAGCCTATTTATGAGTGACTCACTACTATGACTGTGTCCACAGAAGTGGTCGACAGGTGCCGCGAGCGGAGTCCCAGCGGGGACTCAGATCCGGATCGGCTCGGGCACGCGGCAGCGTCGTGCCGGCCGCCACCGCCGCAAGGTCAACCGTTCCGCACGCAGCTCCAGGCTCGCGTCGCCGGTCAGCTGCGCCATCTGGGCGAGCGCGTTGGCCAGGTGCGCTGCACCGGCCTGACGGGCGGCGGCGTCGTCGGCGACCAGCTCCACCAGCCGCAACGTCGCCTGCCGCAGTCTCGGGCCTGCGGCCAGGTGCCGCGGCAGGCAGCGGGCATTGATCTCCGCGATGCGCACCGCCCAGCTGTGCCGATAGCGCAGGTGGGCGTACTCGTGGGCGAGCACTGCCTGCAGCTGAGCGGGGGAGAGCACCCCCTCCAGCGCAGTGGACACCATGATCTGTGCGGAGCGACCAGGGGTGGCGCACGCGCACGGGGCGCTCGAGCGCAGCCGGACCAGGGTGAACCCGCGCCGCGGCTCGCGGGAGATCGCCGCCGGGTCGAGGGAGCGCACCGCACGCCGATGGGACTCCACCACCGGCGGTGCCGCCACGAGGAGCAGCCCGAGGAGCACACCGAGCAGCCCTAGGCTCAGCCACGCCAACAGGGTCAGGGCGATGCCACCGGCAGCCGTGCTGACTCCGGAGGCCGAGACTGCCGCGAGAAGAAGAAGCACGACCCCACTGAGCGCGAGGGCGCAGCCGCCGAAGAACGCTCCGAACCACAACGACAACGCCGTCCGTGGATAGTGCACGTGCCAGGTGCCCACGGTCAGCACGTGCGGAGCCGTCAGCACGAGCAGAGCGGCTGCGGCAAAGAGCGCACCGACAGCAGGAAGCATCGCTACCGCTTTCTCCCGGTGAGCGCGCGCTGCAGCACCTCGACATCGTCAGCCGACAGGTTCCCGGCGAACTGCAGCAGTGCTGCCTGACGATCCCGGGCCTCGTCGAGAGCACCGATCATCGTCGAACTGGTGTGCTCGTCCCCGGACCGGGCTGCCCGGAAGCGCACCTTGCGCGGCGACTCCCCGGAGCGGACCACCTGCCCCTTCTTCTGCAGTCGGTCCAGCACGGTCAGCACTGTGGTGTACGCCGGTGACGGGCCGGGCAGCTGCTCCTGGATCAGTCCGGCGCTGACCGGTTCGGACTGCTCCCACAGCACGCGCAGCACCTGCGCCTCCAGCTCACCGCGCGCTCGCCGCCCCATGTCGCCACCTCCTTGACCTGCCGCAACTCTACAAGGCGTGGAACTGTGCGCCTGCTGCCCGGTCTCAGTCGGAGGCGCGCACGTTCTGCAGCTGCAGGCTGTTGTAGACCACGAACACCGAGGACAGCGACATCGCCGCGGCAGAGATGAGCGGGTTGAGCAGTCCTGCCGCAGCCAGCGGCAGCGCGGCGAGGTTGTAGCCGAACGCCCACACCAGGTTCGTCCGGATGGTTCGCAGCGTGCGCCGGGCCAGCATGATCGCATCCGGCACCACCATCAAGGAGTCCCGGACGAGGATGATGTCGGCGGCCTTCAGGGCCACATCGGTGCCGGAGACCATGGCCAGGCCGAGGTCTGCGGTAGCCAGTGCCACCGAGTCGTTGATGCCGTCGCCGACCATCGCGACCGTCTGTCCCTCGCGCTGGAGACCAGAGATCATGTCGGCCTTCTGCGCGGGCAGGACACCGGCACGGATGGTGGTGATGCCGAGCTCGTCAGCGACTCGGCGGGCGGCCTGCGGGCTGTCACCGGTGAGCAGCACGGTGCGCAGCCCGTGGGCGTGCAGGGCGGCCACCGCGCGGCGGGCACCCGGGCGCAACCGGTCGGCCAGGTGCAGCACGCCGATGATCTGCCCGGCCCGGGCGAGGAGCACGACGGTGCGACCCTCGGCGCGGGCTCGGTCCACCCCGGCCCGCAGCGACGGGTCGATCGCCACGCCATGCTCGTCCATCAGCTCCGGGCTGCCGATCACGACAGTCTCGCCCTGCACCTGTGCTTCGGCGCCGAGCCCGGGCTTGGTGGTGAAGCAGGTGGCGTCCGGGATGCTCAGGCCGTGCCGGGTGGCTGCCCGGACGACGGCTCGGGCGACCGGGTGCTCGCTGCCGCGTTCGACTGCTGCGGCCAGTGCCAGCACCTGCGGGCGGGGTGCTCCGTGGCCGCGCACGGTGACCACCGTCATCTCGCCGGTGGTCAGCGTGCCGGTCTTGTCCAGGACCACTGTGGTAGCCGTGCCGCTGGCTTCCAGGGCGTCATGACCCTTGATGATCATGCCCATGCTCGCGCCGCGGCCGATGCCGACCATCAACGCGGTCGGGGTGGCCAGGCCGAGTGCGCACGGGCAGGCGATGATCAGCACGCTGATGCCGATGCCCAGCGCCAGGCTGGCAGGTGTCCCGGTGATCAGATGGATGATCGCGACCAGCACGGCCAGGACGATCACCCCGGGCACGAAGTAGGTGATGATACGGTCCACCAGCGCCTGCACGCGTGCCTTGCGCGCCTGGGCCTGCTCGGCCAGCGCCGCCATCTGGGCGAGCTGGGTGTGCGCACCGACCGCTTCGGCACGCACCTCCAGGCGCCCGTCGGTGCTGATCGTCCCGCCGGTCACCTGCGTGCCGGGTCCGACATCGGCCGGCAACGGCTCACCGGTGAGCATCGAGGCGTCGACGGCGGCCCGTCCGTGTCGTACCGTCCCGTCAGCGGCGATCGTCTCACCGGGGAGCACCACGAACACCTCACCAGTGCGCAGCTCGGCCACGGGTTCGATGCGTTCGACGCCGTCCCGCAGGATCCGCACCGACGTCGCCGCGAGTGCGTTCAGGGCGCCGAGCACGTCTCCGGCGCTGCGCCGAGACCGGGTCTCGAAGTAGCGGCCGGCGAGCTGGAAGGTGGTCATCCCGGCGGCCACGTCGAGATAGATGGAGTCCGCTCCTGCGGGGGTGCTGCCGAAGCCGAGCCAGTAGCCACCGGTCTCGGTGCTGGCGCCACCGAGCCCGGTGGCCATGGTGAGCACGGCCCAGCCGAAGGAGACGGTGATGCCTAGGGAGACCAAGGTGTCCATGCCGAGGGCGCCGTGGCGCAGGTTGCGCCAGGTGGCGCGGTGGAACGGCCAGGCGGCCCAGGTCACGATCGGCAGTGCGAGCAGCACCGAGGCAGCCTCCCACCCAGGGAACCGCCAGGTCGGGACGAGCGCGAGCACGATGGTGATGTCCATCAGTGGCACGGTGAGCAACGCCGCCAGGACCAGGCGTCGCCGCAGCGAGGTGATCCGGTTCTCCGTGGCACGCTGGGACCAGGCATCATCGGCGCCGTCGTGGTGGTGCGCGCCGTATCCGGCGGACTCCACCTGCTGGACCAGGCGGTCGATGTCTGCGGCGCCCGGCCCGGTGACGATCGCCCGCTGGGTGGCGTAGTTCACGCTCGCGCGCACGCCGTCGAGCTTGCCCAGCGCCCGCTCCACCCGGTTCGCACAGGCGGCGCAGGTCATTCCCGCGACGTCCAGCTCCACTGCCTGGGTATCGGTGCTGGGGTCGGTGCCGGTCGCGGTCATGGCGAGTCCTCTCCTCGGGTACCGGCCGCGCTCGGGGCGGAGCGCTCCGCGAGCCGGCGCATCATCTGGTTGTAGGCTGCGAGCTCCTCGTCCCGGCCCGAGTCCAGCCGCCGGTCCTTGCGCCGGCCCTCGCGGGAGTCCTGGCGGGCCCACTGCACTGCGAGCACCACGATGATGATCATCAGCGGGATCTCCCCGCCCGCCCAGGCCACGCCGCCAGCCACGTACTGGGACCTGGTGAGATCCGCCCAGGGCATGTCCAGGTGGCTGTAGAACTCCTCGGCGACGATCTGCTTGCTGCTCATCAGGATCACCCCGAAGAACGCGTGGAACGGCATCGCGGCCAGGACGTAGCCCAGCTTGGCGATGTGCGGCAACGGTCGGGGCGTGCGGTCCACCCCCACGACCAGGCCGTAGTAGAGGTACCCGATGAGCAGGAAGTGCAGGTTCATCAGCTGGTGTGCCCAGTGGTACTTCATGTAGTCGTTGAACAGCGGGGTGAAGTACAGGCCGTAGTAGGAGGAGATGAAGCCGATGAACACCAGCAGCGGGTGGTACAGCACCCGCAGCCCACGCCAGTGCAGCAGCCAGGTCAACCACTGGTGCAGCCCCGCGCCGCCGCGGCCGGAGCTGGTGCGCAACGCCAGGGTGAGCGGGCCGCCGAGCACGAGCAGCCCTGGGGCGAGCATGTTCAGCGCCATGTGCCCGACCATGTGCACCCCGAAGTCCGGTCCGGAGTAGCGGCCGAAGCCCGAGCTGGTTGCCAGCACGACGGTGAGCCAACCCAGCACCCAGGCCAGGGTGCGCCCCACCGGCCAGCGGTCGCCCCGCCGGTGCAGCCGCCAGGTCCCGCAGAGGTACAGCCCGACCGCGAGCGCGGCCATCGCACCGAAGAGCACGTTCGGTCGCCACTGGGTGAACAGCACCTGGGCGGTGGGCGGTAGCGGGGTCTCGAAGCCGAGATAGACCTCCGCGATGCTGGCATGGACGAAGTACTGCGGAGGCGGCACCCGGGTCATCGCCACGCTGACCGCCGACCATGCCGTGGCCAGCACCAGTCCGGCGGCCAGCAGCACGGCCAGCACTCGTGCGCGGAGCAGCCCACCCTGGCCGAGCCACCACCCGGTGGCCACCACTGCTACCAGGGATACGAGCAGTATCGTCCGCACGATGAGGAACCAGCCCGTCACCGAGGCGGTCGGCGGGCTGCCGGCGAGCGTGAAGAGGACGAAGGGCACCTCGGTGGTCACCATCACCGCCAGTCCGGCCACGCTCAGCCGCAGCAGGCGGGACAGCATCGCCGGCGCCAGCAACCGCCCGCTGCCCACGCGGAGCGCGGCGACGGCAATCGCGCCGAGGGTGGGGTAGGC
This sequence comes from Ruania sp., assembly GCA_035303065.1. Lineage (GTDB taxonomy): Bacteria > Actinomycetota > Actinomycetes > Actinomycetales > Beutenbergiaceae > Ruania. The sequence goes on along the minus strand of DATGRZ010000300.1, from coordinate 5,633 downwards.
GGCCACGGTCTGGATCGTTGCCGCATCGCTGCCGACGTCGTGGCCCGGGCCGACCAGGACGTGCCCGGACACCACCGGAGCGAGCACAGCCACCAGTGCGGCGGCCAGTGGCAGCAGCAGACCGGTCCACCGGCGCGCGTACCACGCCCCGGCTGCGACGACCAGCGCCGCTGCGACATTGATCAGCCAGGGGGCCGAGGCGCTGGCCGCCTCGAACAGGTAGATCGCCGCCTGTGGGTTGGACAGGTCAGCGAAGGTCAGTCCGTTGCTGTCCAGCCCGCGCAGCAGCACCAGCAACGTGGCGCAGCACAACCAGAGCAACGAGGTCACCTGGAGCACCCGCAGCTCGAACCGTTCGGGCAGCCAGGCCAGCTCTCTCGCGGGTTCCACCCGCAGGAACAGCATGTGTACCAACGCGCCGATGCTGCCCACGGCCCCCACCTCGGCACCCACCTGCGCTGCTGTGGTGCTCAGGGCCACCCGGGCACCGGGGTACTCCAGCTGGATCGTCCGGTAGGACCAGTCCCCGAGCCACGCGGTGGTCAGCAGCGGCAGCGCCAGTACCAGCACGGCGCAACCCGCGGCGAGTCCGACTGCGACCGGACCACGAGGCCGGCGCGCCGGATCGGGATCGGCCCCCACCCGCCGGTCCGCGGCCACCGCCACTGCACCGCCCTCCCTTCACCGCAGCCACCAACAGCTCTACATTCTGTAGTAGAGACGCGCACGATTTACTCTACATATTGTAGAGTAGGTGGGGTGATCACTGGTCCCGTCCTGCCGTGGGTGTTCACGGCGCTGTTCCTTGCTGTGGCCGCGCACTGCGTGGTCGGTCTGGGTGTTGCCCTCCGCCCGGTGATGCCCGGCGGTGTGGGTGACCGTTCCGGTGGGGGCGTCGACGGCCGGACAGCGATCGCCCACCTGTGCCACCTGCTGATGAGTCTGAGCATGGTTGCGATGGCCTGGCCCTGGTGGTCGCACCTGCCGGCCACACCGCAGGTAGTGGTGTTCGCGCTGGCCGCTGCCTGGTTCGCGGTCCAGACCCGCTCCGCCACGACCGGCCGGCTGCGCCACGTCATCGACGCTGCGATGATGCTCGCCATGGTGTGGATGGTCGCTGTGATGGGGTACGGGCCGCATGCGACGGACGCTGGTATGGCCGGCACGATGGCTGACCACCAGCACGGCACGCTCGCCCCGGTCCAGGTGGCGGTCGGCCTGGGGCTGACCGTGGTGATGCTCGCGGCCGCAGTGGGGTGCGCGACCGGTCTGACCGGTGCGCAGGCCTCCTCCCGACAGGGTGCGGGTCAGCCGGGCACTGCGGTGCATCGGCACGCTGACACAGCTGCTCGGACGGCGATGAGTGCCGGCATGGCGGCGATGTGCGCTCTGATGGTCGCCTCCTGAACCCCGCCGAGGTGGACCCCTCTCGGCCAGGCTCCGGAAGCCGCTCAGCGGTACCGGTAGAGGCGGATGCGTTGGACGGTGAACCGCCCAGGTTCGAGGCGGAGGTGGCGGCCCTGGTGGGTCTGGTCGCCGTTCAGCCAGCGGATGTGCTGCCACGCACCGTCGACGAAGTGGCCCTCCTCGCAGCTGAGGATCCCGATGGAGTCCTCGCTGGCCGGCGACGGGCTGAACGTGACGATGAGGCCGATACCGCCAAAGACGAGCTCGTCCGCGCTGGTGCGGATCACGATCCCGCCAGCGGGCAGTCGCGTCTCGTCCCGGGGCCGGTCACCAGACTCGTTGATCACCCCGTCCGCCAGCGCGGGGGCGGCGATGCGCTCGTAGGTCACGTTCAGGACCAGGTCGCCGAGGGTGATCTGGTGCGGGAAGCGCTGGTCCTCAGTGGGTTTGACCAGACCGGCCATCGTGGTCTGCCCGGTGTGCTCGACGATCAGCGGGGAGAGCTGCGCCACGATGTCGTAGGCGCCGGCGAGCATGGTCGCCGGCAGCTCCTCGATCGTCTCGATACCGAACGGTGAGAAGCCGATCGCTGAACACGCGCCGTAGGCGTAGAACGCGTTCTCGGCCGCTTCGACGCTGCGCAGCGCCTCGGGGACGAACAACGGGTTGTCCGGCCGGGTGTAGCGATCGGCCCACTGGACGAAGTCAGGGAAGTAGATGTCCGGCGAGATGAAGCTCAACGAGGGGGCCGCCGCCTGCCAGATGTCGATCAGGTGCGGCAACGGCCCCGCGCCGGGGTACTGCCCGGGCAGCGTGGCTGTCCGGGGCAGGGCGGCATTGGTGTACATCGGCAGGTCGAGCTCCGCCTTGCCGGCCGCAGCCACGTGCTGCACGTACCGGGCGAAGTGCCAGGCCATGAACAGCTCATCGGTCCAGACGCCGGGACCGAAGACCTCCGGCCAGCTCCCCGCCACGCGCCCACCGGCGTCCTGCCACCGGGCTCGCAGCTCGGGGGTGAGTGTGGCCTGGTTCGCCTGGAGGTAGGTGATCAGCTCCGGCGGCACCGGCTCACCGTAGGCGCGTTCGGCGGCCGCGCAGCGATCACGGGCCTCGGGGATCATCCCGATCTCGTTCTCCACCTGCACCAGGATGACGGTGTGGTCTACGTCCACCGCGGCGAGGTGGCGCAGCAGTGCGGCGAACGCCCGCGCGTCCGCATCCCGGTTCTCCCCGCTGAACGGGGTGAGGATCTCCAGCGCCCGTCCGCGGGAGTCACGGCTGCGGGGGAAGCGCTCGGTATCGGTCTTCACCCAGGCGGGTGCGTAGCAGGACATGCTGTTCTTCCAGCTGCCGAACCACAGCAGCACCAGTCGCATCCCACGCCCGCGCGCCGCACCGATGAGCCCGTCCACGGTCGAGAAGGTGAAGCTGCCCTCGACCGGCTCCACCTGGTCCCAGTACACCGGAGCAACCACAGTGTTCATCCGCAGCGCCTCGAACGTGTCCCAGTGCTGAGCCAGGTACTCAGGCTCGCCGCTGGAGTTGCCGATCTCCCCGCCGCGGACGAGGAACGGCCGCCCGTCCACCAGCAACTGGCTCGCCGAGCCGTGACGTTCGAGCCGGGGGAGCGACGGTGCAGGGCTGGCTGTCATGGACTGGTCTGTGGTGGCCATGGCCAGCGATTCTTGCACAGCCGGGGAAGGAGGAGCGGCGGGCTCGATGGGACCAGATCGCCGGTTCACACCACGTTTACCTGCCCGGGCGTAACCTCGCGGGGGACAGGAGAGGGCGATGGGCGCAGTACTGGTGATCGACGACGACCCGCACATCCGGGAGCTGGTGGTAGCGCTCCTGGCAGGTGCCGGGCTGCAGACGCTGTGCGCCGGCGACGGACGCGAGGCGCTGCGACAACTCGGGGAGCACCCGGTCGACCTGTGCGTGGTGGACGCGATGATGCCGCACCTGGACGGAGTGAGCTTCTCCCGGTCCGCCCGCCGGTACTACCCGGACCTGCCGCTGCTGATGCTCACCGCCAAGGGCCAGCTGGGGGACAAGGTCGAAGGGTTCACCGCCGGGGTGGACGACTACCTGGTGAAACCGTTCGAGGGACCTGAGCTGGTGATGCGGGTCAAAGCGCTCCTGCGGCGCTACCACAAGGTCACCGAACAGGTGGCCCGTGCCGGGCGGCTCACTCTGGATGCGGGCAGCCACGTGGCCACCGTCGGCAGCCACCGTGTGGACCTGCCGCTGAAGGAGTTCGACCTGCTCTTCCTGCTCGCCTCCCACAAGGACCGCACCCTCAGCCGGCGGCAGATCGTCGACGAGGTCTGGGGTCTGGACTTCGAGGGCAACGAACGTACCCTCGACGTGCACATCAACCGCCTCCGGGACCGGTTCGACGCGGCCGGATTCGCGATCGTCACCGTGCGTGGCCTGGGCTACCGGCTCGAGGACCTGTGACTCCCAGCTCGCGGTGGCGTGCCGCCGGTGGCATCGTGTTCGCCATCCTCGCCGCGCTCGGTGTGCTCGCCGTCGGCTGGCTCCTGGCGCAGCTGCTGTTCCGCCTCACCGGGCGCCCGCCGGCACTCCTGGCCTTCCTGGTCGCCGCCGCACTCGCGCTCGTCGTCGGTGGCATCGCCTCGACCCTCTTCGCCCGCCTCACCGGCCGAGGCGACCGGAACCTTCTCGTCGACCTACGGGTCGCCCTGGAGCGCATCGCCCACGGAGACTTCGACGTCCAACTCGACACCGCCCGGCCGGGACCGTTCACCGAGGTGGTCACCACCGTCAACCAGATGGCCCACAGCCTCGGCACGCTCGAGCAGCAGCGTCAGGACTTCGTCTCCAACGTCTCCCACGAGATCCAGTCACCGCTGACCTCCATCAGCGGGTTCACCGACCTGCTCCGCGACCCGGACCTGGACGAGGCGACCAAGCAGCGCTACCTGGACATCGTCACCTCCGAGTGCCGGCGCCTGTCCGGTCTGAGCGACAACCTGCTGCGGCTGTCCTCCCTGGACGACGCACGCCTGGAACGCAGACCGTTCCTGCTGGACGAGCACGTGCGCAGCGCGGTCCTCGCGCTGGAGCCGGTGTGGTCGGCCAAGGACGTGCGTGTCGAGCTCGAGGCAGCACCGGTGCGCGTCGAGGCTGATGCCGACCTGCTCGCGCAGGTGTGGACGAACCTGGTCCAGAACGCCGTGAAGTTCACCCCCTCTGGGGGCAAGGTCCAGGTCCGCGTGACGGCGGAGCTCGCCGGGGCAGCGTGGGTCCAGGTGATCGACACGGGCATCGGCATCTCCGCCGACGACCTGCCGCACGTCTTCGAACGCTTCTACCGCGCGGACAAGGCCCGCCGCGCCGGCGGCAACGGGCTCGGGCTCGCGCTGGCCCGCCGCATCATCGATCTGCACCACGGCCGGATCACGGTCACCAGCCAGCCGGGCCGCGGCACCATGTTCACTGTGGAGCTGCCGGCGTTTACCTCAGGTTGATGCTGCGGTGATGTGTCGTTGATGCCACCTGCCTAACGTCCTGGACGAACGGCGCGGACCTGACCGCGCGGGAGAGCCAGCAAGGAGCAGAACATGGCAGCAGTCATCGAGGTGGACAGCCTCGTCAAGCAGTACAAGAAGGCCACCCGACCGGCCGTCGCAGGGGTGAGCTTCCAGGTCGAGGACGGGGAGCTGTTCGCCTTCCTCGGCCCGAACGGCGCCGGCAAGACCACCACGATCTCGATCCTCACCACCACCCTGACCAAGACCTCGGGCACAGTGCGCATCGCCGGCTACGACGTGACGAGGCAGGACCGGCAGGTACGCGAGCACATCGGCGTCATCGCCCAGAAGCCCAGCCTGGACACCTCGCTGACAGCAGAGCAGAACATCCGAATCCACGCGTGCCTCTACGGCCTGTACGGCTACCGGCCCACCTTCACCCTGATGCCGCGCGACTACCAGGAGCGGGTGCAGCAGCTGGCCGACGTGGTGGGCATCGGCGACTGGCTGTTCACCAAGGTGGGCAAGCTCTCCGGCGGGATGGCGCGCAAGCTGGAGATCGTCCGCTCCCTGGTGCACACCCCGCATGTCCTCTTCCTGGACGAACCTACCCAGGGCCTGGACGCCGTCGCCCGGCACGACCTGTGGCACTACATCGGCCGGGTGCGGCGGGAGTGGGGGACCACCGTGTTCCTGACCACCCACTACATCGACGAGGCAGAGGACGCC